>JANMHV010000409.1:0-14212 GCA_031375445.1 Burkholderiales bacterium
GCGAGGGCGCGCGCGATCTCGACCGCGCCAGGCGTGGATATTTTCCAGGACGATACCTTCTTCGCTTCCTCGAAGGGCCGGCTCAAGCTGCGCGAGTTCGGCGACGGACGAGGTGAGCTCATCTACTACCTTCGCCCCGACGACACGGGACCCAAGGTCAGCGAATACCTGATCAGCCCGACGACGGCGCCCGATGCGCTGCGTGAAAGCCTGTCGCGGGCTGTGGGGGTGGTCGGGCGGGTGAAGAAGCACCGGCGCCTCTACCTCCTCGATCGCACGCGAATCCATCTCGACCAGGTCGAGGGTTTGGGCGCGTTCGTGGAGCTGGAGGTGGTGCTACGCGACGACGAGTCCCTGGAGAGCGGAGAGGCTGTCGCGCGGGATGTGATGGGGCGGCTCGGGATCGACGAGAAGCAGCTGGTCCAGGGAGCGTACGTCGATCTGCTGCGGAAGGCCTGATTCTTTCCTGGCTTGTCGGGATAAATTTACGACTCGCGGAGATGCGCGAAGAGCGGGAGGACACGATGACGGATTCCGGAGAAGCGACGGTTGCCGAGCCGTGGCAGTTTCGTGCACAGCTCGCCCTCGTCAGCGCGGCGCTAGCGCTCATGGCCGTCTTTCAGATCACGCGGGGGACGCCATTCAACGTCGTCGTCGGGGCGCTACTTTTGATCGCAGCGGTTGGCCTGCTCAGGAAGCTCCGCTGGGGGCGTCGGATGTCAGTGTTCTTCATGTGGTTGCTCCTGACTTTCGCCATCGGCGACGTCTTGCCCGCGCGGATGGAGGTCGATGAAGCACTGGGAAGGGAGCCCGCCACCACTTCTCAGCTTGTGGCGCAGTTGGCGCTGTTGAGCAGCGTGGCCCTCGGGGCGCTGCATTTTCTTGGCAGGGAAAAGGCTCGGTTTCGATCGCGTTGGTGGTGATGCGTTCGGAGGCCCTTGTGTAGATCTCAGGCCACGGACGCTATCCTAGGGTCATTCAGGACGCGCTGTCGAAGGAGCCAGGGCGAGGCTCCACAAGCCAACTCCGCCTGAACCAGGACGCTAAGGCCGCGTGCCTAGAACCCCCGAAGCGCTCCCGCATGGGCTTCATGCGCGTACTGGAATACGGGAATCACCCGATCGATCGCCCCCATCTTGAGGGTTGCCATCACCGCCGACGTTCCGCTGGCGAGCAGCACCATGTGTCCCCCGCGAGCCTTCACCTCCTGTGCCGTGGAGATCAGTTGGCCGATGGCGCTCGAGGCGGCAAACGGGACGGCGGACAGGTCGACGACGACGCTCCTGAAGGGCGCTGCCGCCAGCTGATGGAGGCTTGGGGAGATTTCCTCCGTGCCCGGTGTATCGAGGCGCCCCGAGATCACGATCCGGCGCAGGTCTTCGCCGGTGTCTTCGTGGGTGATGCTGGTTTCGGCCATGGTTGTCATTCTTTTTTGCGAGAGACACGCGCAGAATGCCCGTCTATCATCCCGGTGTCCAGACAACCCCTTTGGCGGTGTGCGACGTCATGCGCTTGGTGATCGACAGCCAGTTGAAGGAAATCCGTCGCGCCATGGAGTTGGTGGACGCGTTCCAGCTCCAGCACGGCCTTGCCGACAACGATGCCAACGCGATCCATGTCCTGCTGGACGAGGTGATCAGCAACTCCATTCGCCACGGCCTCAACGGCGCCGCGGCGCACGCGATCGCGGTGACGCTCGAGCTCTCGGAGGGCGAGATCGTGGTCGAGGTGGAGGACGACGGGGTTGCCTACGACCCCACCCAGGCCGGCGCGCCGGTGCTCGCGGACGCGCTCGGCGACCGCAAACCGGGGGGCCTGGGGCTTGCCATCATGCGGTCGTTCACCAACAGCATCGAATATCGGCGCATCGACGGGCGCAATCGCCTGGTGCTGCGTCGGCGCATCGTCTCGCAGGGGTAACTGCCCTGGGAGGGACCGCCCGCTAGATGAACGTTGCGACAAGAACCGTGAAGTCGTCCTCGAAATCCGGGCTCCTGGCATGCCCGCGAATGGTTTGCAGAAGCCGCTGTGGCTCGGTCATCCCCGGGACCTGGGGCTCCTGGATCAGCGGCAGGACATCGTCGAGGCCCCACTGCCGGCCGTCCTTCGCTTCGATCTCGAAGATGCCGTCGCTGAACACGTAGAGCCGGCTTCCAGGCGGCACCTCCACGCTCGCCGATTCGAACGGGAACGCTGTCATGGCGCCGATGACGGGGTTGTGCGTCTTGAGCGCGATGGGGCACTCGCACGCCACCGGGACGAGATAGCTGGGATGGTGGCCCGCGGAGCAGTAGGCGAGGGTGCGAGTTTCCAGGTCATACACGCCGTACCAAAGAGTCAGGAACAGCCCGCCGTGGCTCGCCATCTGGAACATGGTGTTGAGGTACGCAGCGACCCTCGCGGGATCGCCCATTTCCTCGCTGGGCAATGCATTTCCCCGCAGGACATTGGCGACCGAAACCGCATGCATCGCCGCACCGGTTCCGTGCCCGGAGACATCGATCAGGAAGATGGCGAACGTGCGTGCGTCGAGCCGGTGGTATCCGAATACGTCCCCACCCAGGCGCGTCGAGGGCAGCAGGATCCATTCGGTGCGGATCTTTCCCTCGGCAAGCGGCGCCGGAATGAGCGATTGCACGTAGAGCCTCGCGCGCTCGAGGTCGCGGTCGAGCTCCTTCGATGCCTCGACCTCCTTGCGACTGCGAAACTCGTGCTCGAGCATGTGCCCGCCGATCTGCAGCATTCCCCCGGGCGGCAGGAGGGCGTTGCGCTCGATTCGCTTGTCGTCGATCATCGTGCCGTTCGAGGAACCGAGGTCGGTTACGTAGATCTCGCCGAGGACGAGGCTCACGCGGCAGTGCACGCGCGAAATCTGCGAATCGTCGATCACCAGGTCGGCGGGCGCCGTGCGTCCGATGACCACGGGTTTGCCCCCCAGTTCGACGCGCAACCCCACGTGCTCACCTGCGACGACCGACAGGTAATGGGCGCGCCCGTCTTCGATCGCCACACCCGGACGCGTATCCCCCGCCCGGATGAGGACGGTGGTCGTCTCTCCCGGCACAAAAGTGCTTGGATCGTCTGAGGCCAAGTTTGCGGGTCCCCGCCGCGATGAGCGGCATTCGAGAGACATTGTAGCCAAGGGCTGGAGGGAGGGGTGGGATACTGATTTGATTTGGGAGGTGACATGGCGAACCCGGCGAAGAACACCATCTGCATCTGGTACGACGGCGAAGCCGAGGAAGCCGCGCGCTTCTACGCCAAGACCTTCCCCGATTCATCCGTGAGCGCCGTGCATCGCGCGCCGGGCGACTATCCTTCCGGAAAGGAAGGGGATGTCCTGACGGTGCAGTTCACCGTGCTGGGAATTCCCTGCCTGGGGCTCAATGGCGGACCGATGTTCAAGCACACCGAGGCGTTTTCGTTCCAGGTCGCAACGGCCGACCAGGCCGAGACCGACCGCTACTGGAACGCGATCGTCGGCAACGGCGGGCAGGAGAGTGCCTGCGGCTGGTGCAAGGACAAGTGGGGATTGTCGTGGCAGATCACGCCGGCGGCCCTCACCCAGGCGATCATCGATCCCGACCCCGCGGCCGCCAAGCGCGCGTTCGAGGCGATGATGGAGATGGGAAAGATCGACATCGCCAAAATCGAGGCGGCGCGGCGCGGTTAAGATGGGGCGGCGCACCCCCATTAACAACAGGTGATCGATGGATACGAACGCATTCTGGGACTTGGTCGAGAAAAGCCGGGAAGGCGAGGGTAATTGCGAGGCCCAGGCCGAGCGCCTGGGCGAGCTTCTCGGCAAGCTGAAGCCGGAGGAGATCGTCGCCTTCGACGACCACTTCGCGAGCTTCCTCGACAAGGCCTATCGCTGGGACCTGTGGGCGGTGGCGTACATCGTCCACGGGGGCTGCTCCGACGACAGCTTCGAGTACTTCCGCTGCTGGGTCATCGGTCAGGGCCGTGAATACTACGAGGCTGCCCTCAAGAGCCCGGAGCGCGCAGCGGATAACGTCGAGCTGGGCGAATACGCGGAGTGCGAGGATCTTCTTTATGCCGCCGCCCAGGCCTACGAGGCGATGACAGGCAAGGAAGAGATGCCTCCCCGCGCGCGGTCCCGGCCCAGCAAGCCTGCCGGCACGCGTTGGGACGAGGAGAAGGTCCAGGACCTCTACCCCAAGCTGGCGAAGCGGTTCGAGTTCGGCGATACCTGATCGCCACAAGGAGCATCCGCCCGCACGAGCGTGCCCGCGCGCTCGGTGAAGCGCTCTCCGATCCCGAAGACCGGGCGATCTTCGAGGCGACGTTCCGGCCAGTCCCCGCACCGGAGTGATGCGATGCCGTCCCGACCCGCGAAGGAAATCTCCCGCCTGGACCCCGCCGAGCGCGCCGACTGGGAGCGCCTCGCGCGCGGCTACAAGGCGTTCTACAAGACCGAGGTGAGCGACCGCGAGTACGACATCGCCTGGAAGCGCCTCGTCGACGAAGACGGCATCCAGGGGCTCGCCGCGCGTGTCGACGGGAAGGTGGTGGGCATAGCGCACTTCCTCTTCCACACCACCATCTGGGCGCCCACCGCGTGCTACCTGCAGGACCTCTTCACCGCGCCGGAAGCGCGGGGGCAGGGGGTCGCCCGCGCGCTGATCGAGGCGGTGGCGGAGCGCGCGCGGGAAGCGGGGGCCGCGCGTTATTACTGGAATACCCAGGATCGCAACGCGACGGCGCGCATGCTCTATGACCGCGTGGCTCGCCATCACGGCTTCATCCGTTACGATTACCCTCTCTAGGCGCCCCGGTTCGCGGCGCTGCCAACGGCTGGAGGTGGCATGGCGGTGAAGAACAACGGGGGCTGGAAGACCTGCGCGCGGGGCCACAAGTATCGCGGGCCGGGACCGTGCCCGCAGTGCTGGCCCCGGGGCCACAAGCTCTGGCCCTCATGCGCGAGGTAAGGCAGCGCACCGGCAAGGTCTCCGGCCCGTCCCCGGGCTGCGACGAGTGCCGCGAGCTCGTCACCCACGCCTTCCGCGGCCCCGATGACCTGCTGCACGCCCTGCAGCTCGCCGCGATGGAAACCGATCGCGGGGTGTTGAAGCGGCTCGACGGGCGCGAGCTCACGAACGCCGAGCGCGAGGCGCTGGATTCGGCCCTCGACGCGAGTGCCGCCCCGGACGCCATCCGCCTGCGCTTCCAGTGCGTGCTCTGCGGCAGCCGCTTCGAGCTGGTGGGGGACATGGAGAGCGGGTCCGGCACCTGGACCCGCGGCGCGGCGCCACCGGATCAGGCGATCTGAAATAAGATGAAGGGACACATTCCAGGAGATCCGCATGGCCTACGTCGATGGTTTCGTCCTCCCCGTCCCCAAGAAGAACCTCGCCGCCTACAAGCGCATGGCGCGCAAGTTCGGCGCCGTCATCAAGGAGCTGGGCGCCACTGAATACCACGAGACCGTCTCCGACGACGTGAAGCCCGGCAAGCTCACGTCCTTCCCCCGGAGCGTCAAGCTCAAGGCGGGCGAGGTGGTGGTGTTCTCGTGGGTGGTCTATCCGTCCAAGGCCATCCGCAACAAGGCCAACAAGGCGATGATGAAAGACCCGCGCCTGGCCGAGATGATGGATCCCAAGAAGCTGCCGTTCGACGGCAAGCGGATGATCTACGGCGGATTCAAGCCTTTCCTCAGCCTGTAGCTTCCCTTGACTTTGCGGAGTTTGCTCGCAACGTGCGCGGGGCTGGGACTGTGCGTGGTGAGCGGCGCGGCTCCGCTGCCGGGGAAGAATCTCGACTTCCAGGCCTGGACAGCGGAGGGCCATGCGGAAGCCTGGTCCGTGAAGCTCGAGCCCGGCTTCGCCGTCATCCGCGATTGCGCTAGCGCCCCTTGGGGCTTGCCGTGCGCGGTGAAGGTCGAGGGCGGGAAGGGTGCGGCGGGACGCCAGTCCCTGGCCCAGTCGACTGCGCCGGGCGCGTCGCTCGGGAAGAGAGCCCTGCTCACCGGCTGGATACGCACTGAAGGCGCCACCGAGGGCGCGTCGCTGTGGCTGGGTACCGTCGACTCGAGCGGAGCGCGAATCGAGGTTGACGACATGGCGACCAGCCGCCCGGTGAAGGGAACCATCGAGTGGACGCGATTCTCCGTGCAAGTGCCGGTCGCTGGCAATGCGCATTCACTGGAATATGGCGTCATGCTGGCGGGCAACGGGACCGCGTGGTTCGCGGACCTCCGCCTAACGTCGATCGACGATGCCAAGGCACCGAGCGCTCCCGCGCTGACCTTGCCCGCGCATCGCAAACCCTGAGTCGCCGAAGGGGGCGCGCGCTCGGCGGAAACGACGGAAGGGCGAAGTAGGGCACCCTCTCCCCGGCCCTCTCCCAGGGGAGAGGGAGAATTCCGTGACCCTCTCCCCGGCCCTCTCCCAGGGGAGAGGGAGAATTCCGTGGCCCTCTCACAAGGGAGAGGGAGGCTTATTTCCGGGCCTCCAGCGCCTCCCAGCGCGCGAGGAGGGTGGTGAGCTCGGCGTCGATCGCCTCGTTGCGGGCGCCCAGCGCCTTCATGTCCACCGACTTGTCCTGGTAGACGGCGGGATTTGCGAGGCGGGCGGAAAGCTCGACCTGCTCGCGCTCGAGTGCTTCCAGCCGCGCGGGAAGCTCTTCCAGCTCGCGCGCCTCCTTGTTCGACAGCTTCACGCGCTTGGCGGGCTTCACCGGCGCGGCAGGCGGCTCGATGGCAGCGGGTGCCGCCGGATCCTTCTTCCCGCCGCGGGCGCGCTGCCAGTCGCCGTAGCCGCCGGCGTATTCCTTCCACGCACCGTCGCCTTCGAACGCGATGGTCTGCGTGACCACGTTGTCGATGAAGGCACGGTCGTGGCTCACGAGATACAGCGTGCCCGGGTATTCCTGCAGCAGGGTCTCGAGCAGCTCCAGCGTCTCGATGTCGAGGTCGTTGGTGGGCTCGTCCAGCACCAGCACGTTCGCGGGCTGGGCGAAGAGGCGCGCCAGCAGCAATCGGTTGCGCTCGCCGCCGGATAGCGACTTCACCAGCGCCCGCGCGCGCTCCGGCGGGAACAGGAAATCGCCCAAGTAGCTCATCACGTGCTTGCGGCCGGTCTCCAGCTCCACGAAGTCGCTGCCGGGGGCGATGGTGTCGGCGAGTGTGGCGTTGTCGTCGAGCGCGCTGCGCAACTGGTCGAAATAGGCCACGGAGAGCTTGGTGCCGAGGCGCACCTTGCCGGCATCGGCCTCGATCTCGCCCAGGATCAGCTTGAGCAGCGTGGTCTTGCCGCTGCCGTTGGGGCCGATGAAGCCCACCTTGTCGCCGCGCATCAGCCGCGACGAGAAATCGTCGACGATCTTGCGCCCGCCATAGGACTTGGAGACGTGCTCCAGCTCCGCCACGAGCTTGCCCGAGCGCTCGCCCGTGGCCACGGTGAGCTCCACCTTGCCCACGCGGTCGCGGCGCGCCGCGCGCTCCAGGCGCAGCGTCTCCAGGCGCCGCACGCGCCCCTCGTTGCGGGTGCGCCGGGCCTCCACGCCCTTGCGGATCCACTGCTCTTCCTGCGCGAGGAGCTTGTCGAACTTGCGGTTTTCCACCGCCTCGATCGCGAGCTGCTCGGCCTTGCGGATCTCGTAGGCGGTGTAGTTGCCGGGGTAGCTGCCTAGCTTGCCGCGATCGAGCTCGATGATGCGGGTGGCGATGCGGTCGAGGAAGCGCCGGTCGTGGGTCACGAACACCACGGCCCCGCCGAATTGCAGCAGGGTTTCTTCCAGCCACTCGATGGAGGCGATGTCGAGGTGGTTGGTGGGCTCGTCCAGCAGCAGGAGCTGCGGCTCCATCACCAGGGCGCGGGCCAGCGCCACGCGCTTCCTCAGCCCCCCGGAGAGGTTCTCGACCTTCGTATCCTCGGGGAGGGCCAGGCGGTGGATCACCGCCTCGATGCGGTGCTCGAGCGTCCAGCCATTGGCGGCCTCCAGCGCTTCCTGGGCGTGCTGAAGGCGCTCCATGTCCTCGTCGTGGATGGCGGCGTGGTACTCGACCAGCAGGCGCGCCGCCTCGCCCACGCCTTCGGCCACCGCCTCGAAGACGGTGGTGCCGGGGGTGAAGGCGGGCTCCTGGGGAACGCTCGCGAGCCGCAGGCCCGGCGCCGTCCAGACCTTGCCGTCGTCGGCGCGTGCGATGCCCTCCACGATGCGCAGCAGGCTGGATTTGCCGGTGCCGTTGCGGCCGATGAGGCCGATGCGCTCGCCCGCGTCGACCACGAGGTCGGCATGGTCGAGCAGGGGAACGTGGCCGTAGGCGAGGGAGGCTTCGGAGAGCTGGAGCAGGGGCACGGAGTCATTTTCTCACCCCTGCCGCCCCAGTGGGGCGCTGCCGCGGGAAAACGCCTGAAACTCCTAGCGTTTTCCCTGCAGGCGGCGCTCGGCGCCGAGGATGAGCGCGGGCTGGATACCCGCGGCGAGCAGCTTGTCCCACGGGGGACGCGGCGTGTCGTGCTGCTCCGCGGCGAGCACCGGGAGGTCGTGATCGTGCTGCCGGAGCGCCAACTTGCGAACCGGGGTGGTGGTGGGCGGTGCGATCGGCCTGAGGATGGAAATGGTCACGGGCATGGAACCTCCTGCAGCTGCGTCGTGGACAAACCAGTGTGCGCCCGTGGCGGCGCGAGGAGAAGCACCAAATTTGCATCGCAAGAGCTGCAGGCGGCGCGCATCTTGCCGGGCCACCTTGCAGATTGTTACGGAGGGTGCAAAGGCGCGCGCGGTCCCTATACTCGATCGGGTGGAGACCTTGCGTATTCGATTCATCGCGGCGACCCTCGCGCTGGCGGTCGCGGCCTGCGGCGGAGGAGGAGGAGGGGGTGGTTCGACCACGCCGCCACCGCCCGCAGCCAGCGCCTTCACCGACCCGGTGGTTTACTCGACGGCCGCCACGGCCTCGCTTCCCACCGCGGCGGAGATCACCACCGTCACGCGCCAGTCGATGGCGCTGGGTGGGGCCACGCTCAACTACACCGTGACGGCGGGGCACCTGACCGCGCTCGGCCTCGCGACCCAGGCGCCCCGCGCCTCGTTCTTCTACGTGGCCTACACGCTCGATGGCGCGGCCCCGGCTTCGCGGCCCGTCACGTTCTTCTACAACGGCGGTCCCGGCTCGGCCTCGGTGTGGCTGCACCTGGGGTCGTTCGGCCCGCGGCGGCTGGATGCACGTGCCCCGCTGCACAATGGCCCCAACCCGTTCCCGCTGGTTGAGAACGCCGAGAGCCTGCTGGACGTGAGCGACCTGGTCTTCGTCGATGCCGTCGGCAGCGGCTACTCCCAGGCCATCGCCCCCAATGTCAACCGTACCTTCTGGAGCGTGGACAGCGACGCGGAGGTATTCCGCGACTTCGTGATGCGCTACGTGGCGGTGAACCAGCGCGACTCGTCGCCGAGGTTCCTGTTCGGCGAATCCTATGGGACCACGCGCACCGCGGTGCTGGCGCGGCTCCTGGAGCAGGCAGGCCTGGGGCTGCGGGGGATCGTGCTGCTCTCCTCGGTGCTCGACTACTCGAACAACTGCGCGGTGATGTTCCCGATCACCAGCAGTTGCCAGGGCTACGTGCCGAGTTACGCGGCCACCGGTGCGTGGTTCCAGCGCGTGACTCCGCAGCCGGCTGAGGGCGGACTCGACGAGTTCCTGGCGGGTGCGCGTCGCTTCGCGACCGAGCGTTTCGACCCTGCGGTCCGGCGCTTCCTCGCCACACCCCCGGAGGCGCCCGATCCCGTGGTGGTGGCCGAGGCGGCGGCGCTCACGGGGCTCGCCGTGACTTCGTGGCAGGCGCAGTTCAACCTGCCTCCCGATGCCTATCGTGTGCAGCTCATCCCGGGCACGCTGCTGGGCCGCTACGACACGCGGGTCACGCAGGGCGGGGGCTCCGCGTCGAACGATCCCTCGAGCTCGGCCATCGGATCTTCGTTCGTCGCGGCCATCGGCGCTTACCTGGGCGGCACGCTGCGCTACACCACGCCCTCGACTTACGTGACGCTTTCCAACGCGATCGAGGTGTGGGACTTCTCGCACGACGGCCGGGTGGTGCCCGACACGGTGCCGGACCTCGCCACGGCGCTCACCCTCAATCCGCGGTTGCAGGTGCTGGTGGCGAGCGGCCATTACGACGTTGCCACGCCCTTTTTCACGACCGAGCAGGACCTCGCGCGGCTGGGGACGCGATCGAACGTGCAGGTGCGCAATTACGCGGGCGGCCACATGATGTACCTCGACGATGCGGCGCGGGTTCGTCAGAAGGCCGACCTCGCGGATTTCTACCGGAGGTCGCTGCAATGAGGCGGATCCTTTTCGTGCTGGTCGCCGGTGCCTTCGTGTCGGGCGCGGCCCAGGGCCAGGGGCGCGCCGTGGCGGAAGGCGGGATGCGCGATCCCTGGGTGCCGCCCGCGGTGCAGGAAGTGGCGCGTGAGATGCCCAAGGCCAAACGGGGCGAGGATCTCGAGGCCGAGGTGGAGCGCAAGCTGCGGGCCGATTTCATGGCGGCAGCGCCCGGGGGCGAGCTTACTCGCGAGGCGGCGCAGGCGGCGGGCCTGGGCTTCATCGCCCGGCACTTCGAGGCCATCGACCGGCGCGGCGCGGGCTCGGTGCGCTTCGAGGACTACCGCGCTTTCCTGCGCGATCGCGGGGGCGGTTTCCTCAAGTAGCGGTCACCTCCGCAAAGGCGCGGGGCCAGTCAATTCGCGCGCCTTCGCGTTGGATGCCCGCCTGGACCCTCGACGGCGCCTGGGTGGCTCCCCAGCCACACGCCCGTCAGAGACTGCCTACGCGACGCTACGTTTATGACATCCGCACTCCGCGGCCCTAGTGAATTCGGGATGTCGCCGGAATTCCCGGGGCCGCGCTCACTCTGAGTCAGGATGAAGCGTTCGATCATCCTCGCGTTGATTCTGCTGGCCGGCGTCGCCCACGCGCAGCCCGTGCGCATGGTGCAGCCGCAGGTCGTGCGCGCGGAGCCCGAGGTCCAGGGGCCCGTAGCGGAGCGCCCACGCGCCAAGGCCGCGGTCGCCTCGCCGATCCGTGTCAGCCACGTGATCCTCGCCGAGGGCTTCATGACCGACCAGTCGAAGGCGCACGCGTCGACGGTGAAGCCGGGCGTGGCCCTCCAGGTGGGCTTCAGCCGCGTCGTGCCGGACCTTGCGACGGCCCAGGATGCGGGCGCGCGCCTGGGCTGGGAATCCCGCAGCGATGGCACGTTGCTCGCCGCCATCGCGGTGACGTCGCCCGGTGCCGTGGCGCTACGGATGGGGCTGCGCATCGATTCGTTGCCGGCGGGCGCGCTGCTTCGCTTCTATGGCGCCTCCGGTACCGACCCCTTCGAGGTCACGGTGGACGAGATCGCACAACTCCCCACGTTGCCGCGATACTGGTCGCCGGTGGTGGAGTCGCAGACGATCGTGATGGAGGTGCAGCTCGCCCCCGGCAGCAGCCCCGCGGACGTGCGCATCTCGAGCCCCGAGGTATCGCACCTCATCGCCTCGCCCGCGACCGGTTTCCCGGTGGCCAAGGCGGCCGCTTCCTGCAACGTCGACGCCGCTTGTTATCAAGGCCAGTGGAGCAACGAAAGCAATGCGGTGGCTCGCATCCTATACACCCGCGACGGAGCCACGTACGTCTGCTCCGGCACGCTGCTCGCCGACAAGGATCCGTCCACCTCGATTCCGTACTTCCTCACCGCCAACCATTGCGTCTCGAGCCAGGCGGTGGCGAGCACCCTGCAGAGCTATTGGTTCTACCGGTCGAGCGCCTGCGACAGCGCGACGCGCGGCAACTATCGGACGCTCACCGGCGGCGCCACGCTGCTCTACGCCAGCGGCGCGACCGACACGTCGCTGATGCGCCTCGACGCAACGCCCCCGACCGGCGCCACCTACGCGGGCTGGATCACGGGCTCGGCACTCACCACCGGCACGACGGTAACCGGCCTGCACCATCCCACCGGCGACGTGCAGAAGATCAGCTTCGGCAACATCCGCGGCTACTACCAGTGCAGCGCGGGCGAGGGGAAGGAGTTCAGCTGCAGCGGTTCGACGCCACTCGCCTCGACTTTCTATGCGGTGACGTGGCGCGAGGGGGTCACCGAGTCCGGCAGCAGCGGCTCGGCGATCTTCATGGACGACGGGCGCTACCTCGTGGGCCAGCTATACGGCGGCAACGGCTCGTGCAGCGAGTCCGGCTCCGACTTCTACGGCCGGTTCGACGTTGCGTATACCGCAGGCCTCCACCAGTGGCTGGGCGTGGCGTCGACCGGGACCTCGTCGTCGCCCTCGGTTCAGCCGCAGTACGACTACACCGACATGTGGTGGAACCCCGCCGAGTCCGGATGGGGCGTGGCGCTCACGCAGCACGAGGACCGGCTCTTCGCGACCTGGTACGCCTATGACGGCAACGGCCGCCCGGTGTGGCTCACGATGTCGGGCGGGACGTGGACCTCGCCCACTCGGTTCACCGGTGACCTCATCATGACCGCGGGTCCCGATCCCAAGGGGGATTTCGATCCTTCCCGCGTCTCGCGCACCCGGGTCGGCGCCGCCACCTTCGATTTCTCCGCGCTCGATCGCGGCACGCTCACCTGGTCGGTGAACGGCGCCTCGGCAACGCGCCCGATCTCCCGTCAGCTCTTCGGGCCGATCGATGCCGCGGCTTCGCCCAAGGTCGCGGACCTGTGGTGGAATGCGGCGGAGTCGGGCTGGGGCCTCTCGATCTCGCAGCAGTACCGAACGCTCTTCGCGGTCTGGTACTCCTATCGTGAAGACACGAGCCCCGCGTGGTACGTGATGTCGGGCGGGAGCTGGACTTCCGCCGACACCTACTCCGGAACGCTCTATCGAACCGGGGCCGGAACCGGGCCCTTCTTCGGCGGGTCGTTCAACCCGTCCAGCGTCACGCTCACGCCGGTCGGAAGCCTGCGGCTGCGCTTCACCGGCGGCTCGAGCGCGGTGATGACGTATTCTGTCGATGGCGCCACCGGCACCAAGAACATCGCGCGCCAGCCTTTCTGATGACGGAGACTTCCCCATGAACGAGCCGCGGCCGAAGCACTTCTCGATGATCCGCGAGTTCCACATCGCGGATTTCTTCACGCTCGGCAACGCGGCGTGCGGCATCGGTGCGGTGCTCTACGCGATGCTCTACATCGAGAGCAAGTCGATGCACGCCTTCTACATCGCCTGCGCGCTCGTGCCGCTTGCGTTCTTCTTCGATGTTCTCGACGGTCGCATCGCCCGGGCGCGGCACGAGAACTCCGCACTCGGCCGCGAGCTCGATTCGCTCGCCGACGTGATCTCCTTCGGCGTGGTTCCCGCTGCTCTCGCATTCGCGGCGGGGATGCGTGGCGGGTGGGACGGCGTGATCCTCGCGTACTTCGTCTGCTGCGGCGTGAGCCGGCTCGCGCGCTACAACGTGACGGCGGAAAAACTCTCCGGCGCCGAGGGCAAGGTGAAGTATTTCGAGGGCACGCCGATTCCCACCTCGGTCGTGCTGGTGGGCGTGCTGGCGTTCGCGGCGTGGCAGGGGCGGATGGGGGATGGGTTGTACGGCGGCGTGTGGACGATCGGGCCCTGGATGCTGCATCCTCTCGCCTTGCTCTTCGCCCTTTCCGGCTCGCTCATGATCAGCAAGACGCTGCGTATCCCCAAATTCTGATGAACGGCGCGGAGAGCCTCGTCCGCACGCTGGTCGCGAGCGGCATCGACACCTGTTTCGCCAACCCCGGCACTTCCGAGATGCATTTCGTGGCGGCGCTCGACCGGGTGCCGGGAATGCGCTGCGTGCTCGGGCTTTCGGAGTCGGTGGTCTCCGGGTGCGCCGATGGTTACGCGCGCATGGCGGGGCGCCCGGCGGCGACACTGCTGCATTGCGGCCCCGGGTTCGCCAACGCGATTTCCAACCTGCACAACGCGCGGCGGGCCAACTCGCCGGTGGTGAACATCGTCGGCGACCATGCGACTTTCCATCGGGCGTTCGATCCTCCCTTGCTCGCGGAGACGGAGTCGCTGGCGCGCGCGGTGTCCTATTGGGCTCGGGTGACGGGCTCGGTGCGGCAGGTGGGGGCGGATGCGGCGGCCGCGGTGCAGGCGGCGCGGGCTTCTCCCGGCCACATCGCCACGCTGATCCTGCCCGCCGACCATGCGTGGAACGAGGGCGGGGTGGCCGAGATCGCGATGCCGGTGCCGCCGCCCG
>JANMHV010000415.1:0-15510 GCA_031375445.1 Burkholderiales bacterium
GTAGCCGCGCGCCACGAAGAACTCGCGGATCGACTGCACCAGCTTCGAGCGCTTGATGAACACCTCGCGCGACTCGGGGTTCACGATCAGGTCCACGTAGCGCTGGCGGTAGCGCTGCTCCATGTCGGTGAGGCCATGGAATTTCTCGGGCAGCGGGCGGAGCGACTTGGACAGCAGCCGGATCCTCGTCGCGTGGACCGAGAGCTCGCCTTTCATCGTCTTGAATACCGTGCCCTCTACCCCGAGGATGTCGCCCAGGTCCCAGTGCTTGAAGGCCTCGTGGGATTCGGCGCCCGTCACGTCGTTGTTCACGTAGATCTGGATGCGCCCGGACATGTCCTGGAGGGTCGCGAACGACGCCTTGCCCATCACGCGCTTCAGCTGCATGCGCCCGGCGATCGTCGCTCGCGGCTTCTCGCCCTCGAGGGCTTCCTTGGTCTTCTCGCCGTGGGCGGCGTGGAGGTCGCCCGCGAGGTCGTGGCGGCGAAAGTCGTTCGGGAACGCCTGGCCCGCCTCGCGCATGCGCGCCAGCTTGGCGCGGCGCTCCGCGAAGACCTGGCCTTCGTCCTGGGGCGCTTCGGCGGGTGGGGTCTTGTTTTCGCTCATGTCAGGCATTTCCGAGGGGTTAGGCTGGGGAACGGCACCACAAAGGTCACAAAGGTACACAAAGGAGCACTAAGGAAAGCAACTTCAGGATTCAACGGTCCTGGAAATGTCGGTGGAGAATTGACGTCCATTCAGACGACTCTGCGCCTGATGCCGTGCCTCATGTGCGCGACGTTGAAGTTCAGCAGTAGGCCGATACGCTTTCCGCTGAGCCTGAGGTACGTCAGCAACTGCGCCTCGTGGATGGGAAGAATTGTTTCCACAGACTTCACCTCCACGATCACACTTTCCTCCACCAACAGATCCACCCTCAGTCCGCTGGGCAACGGCGCACCCTTGTAGAAAAGTGGCAATCGCGTCTGCCGCTCGAACTTGATTCCGGCCTGCTTGAACTCCCTGCACAGACACTCCTCGTAAATCGATTCGAGGAGCCCCGCCCCGAGTGCCGTATGCACCCTCATCGAGCAACCGATCACCAGGGGCGTTGAATCCTTTGCATTTTCCTTTGTGGGCCTTTGTGTACCTTCGTGTCCTTCGTGGTGCAGTTCCATCACAACCCTTCCCCGCTTCCGGTTTGATTCGAGGATCAACGCCGGCAGGCGCGGAAGGATGACTCATTGGGCGGCGACCTTGCCCCGCGAGAAGTCCATGATGGTGCGCACCGCGAGGTACATGCGCGGCTCGATCGAGTCGATGAAGATGTACTCGTTGTCGTTGGAGTGGGCGCCGAAGCCGCGCAGGCCGAAACCCTCGACCACCGGGGCCTTGGTCTTCAGCCCAGCGAACGCCGCGTCCGTGCCGCCGCCGGTGCTGACGGTGGCGACTTTCAGCTCGCGGCCGAGCTCCTTGTAGATGT
Organism: Burkholderiales bacterium; assembly: GCA_031375445.1. GTDB lineage: Bacteria > Pseudomonadota > Gammaproteobacteria > Burkholderiales > Usitatibacteraceae > Usitatibacter. The sequence goes on from JANMHV010000415.1 coordinate 1,463, forward strand.
TCGCGGCGTGGTTGGCGAAGGCGACCGAGGCGGGCGGGGCCTCCAGCGGCGGGCGGCGGCGGTCGAACACCACCTCGACCTTGGCGTCGGCGATGAGCTGCGTCTTCGCCTTCTCGCGGATCTCGGCCTCGATGCCGTCGAAGTCGGCCACGCGCAGCACGCGGATGTCGGCCATGGCCTCGGCTTCCGCCGGGATCACGTTGCGGTTGAAGCCGGCTTTCGCGACGGTCCAGTTCATCTTCAGGCCCGTGGCGGGCTCGGTGAAGTCCTTCATCTGCAGGATCTGGTGGGCGAGCTCGTAGAGCGCGTTGATGCCGCGCTCGGGGGCGGAGCCCGCATGCGAAGCGCGGCCGCGCACCTTGATGGTCACGCCGGCGATGCCGGCAGTGGCAAGGCGCACCTGGTCGATGTTGGCACCCCCGCCGCCCTCGAAGGACATGACGGCGTCGTGCTCGCTGCCGGCCTTGGTGATGACCGCGCGGTGGCCCGGGGAGCTGATCTCCTCGTCGGGGTTGATCAGCACGGTGATGGTGCCGTACTCGTCGAAGCCCGTGTCCTTCAACACCTTGATCGCGTGCAGGATCAAGCCGATGCCCTGCTTGTCGTCGGCGATGCCGAGGCCGTAGGCCTTGTCGCCCTCGATGCGGAAAGGCTGCTTCTCGCCCGCGCCCTTCGCATAAACCGTGTCGGAGTGGGCGATCAGCAGGATCTTCTTCGTCCCCTTGCCCTTGAATGTCGCGCGCACCGCGCGGCCGATCTTCTCCGGCGTGTCTTCCATGCGGTAGACGTCGGCCGGTTCGAGCATCTCGACCTGGCCGCCCAGCGCCTTCAACCTCTCGGCGATGACGCCGGAGATCTTCTCCACGCCCTCGAAGTCGCGGCTGCCCGACTCGATCGAGGTGAGCTCCTTCAGGGTGTCGAGGAAGGGCTGCTTCTCGGCCTGGACCTGCTTCAGCACCGGCTCGACCGGCTGGGCCAGGGCGGGGAGGCCCGCCGCGACCAGCGCGGCGAGGCAAAGCGAGCGGAGCGTGCGATTCATCAGCGGATCTTTCCTTGTGAAATGTCCATGACCATCCGGGCCGTGAGGTACAGGCGCGGCTCGATGCTATCCATGAGGATGTACTCGTCGTCGGCGGTGTGCCCGCCATAGCCCTGGGCGCCGAAGCGCTCGAGCACGGCGTTTTTCGTATTGAGGGCAGCGAACGCGGCATCGGTTCCGCCGCCCTCGGCCTTTTCGTCCACCACCAGGACCTTGCCCAGTTCGGCGTAGACCTTCTTCGCGTGCTCGCCGGCGGCACGGGCGGCATCCGAGAGGATCAGCGGCGGGCGGCGGCGTTCGAATACCAGCTCGACCTTCGCGTCGGGGACGATCTGCTTCTTCATCCGCTCCTGCACCGCGCGCTCCATGCGGTCGAAACCGTCGGCACGCTCGACTCGCACGTCGGCGTGGGCCTCGGCCGATTCCGGGATCACGTTGTGCGAGCCGCTGCCGGCGTGGGCCCCGGTCCAGTTGAGCTGCATGCCGTCGCCGCGCGGGCCGAGGTCCTTCAGCAACAGCACCTGGTTGGCGAGCTCCACCAGCGAATTGATGCCCCGCTCGGGTCCGGAGCCCGAGTGCGAGGCCTTGCCCTTCACCTTGATCAGCACGCTGCCCACGCCCGAGGTGGCGAGCGAGAGCTTGTCGGAGTTCGCGCGCGAAGCCTCGAAAGACATCGTGACATCGTGCTCGGCGCCCAGGCGCGCCAGCTCGAAGCGCGAGCCGGGGGAGCTGATCTCTTCGTCGGCGTTGATGAGGACCGTGAGCGTGCCGTACTCCCGGAAGCCCACGTCCTTCAGCACCCCGATCGAGTGGATGATCATCGCCACCCCCTGCTTGTCGTCGGAGATGGCGAGGCCGTAGGCCTTGTCTCCTGCCACGCGGAACGGTTGGCGCACGAGCATGCCGCGGCGGTAGACCGTGTCCATGTGGGCGATCAGCAGGATCTTCTTCGTGCCCGTGCCCTTGAACGTCGCCGCGACCATGCGGCCGATCTTCGGCGGCGTGTCGTGCATGCGGTAGGCGTCCGCCGGCGCCTCGACGAAGCGCACCTCGGCGCCCAGCGCCTTCAGCTCGCCGGCGATCACTTCCGAGATGCGGTCGAGGCCCTCGCGGTCGTCGCTGCCCGACTCGATGTCGACCAGGCGCTTCAGCGTGTCGAGGAACGGCTGCTTGTGCGCGCGCACCGCGGACATCACGGGGGCGACGGGCTGCGCGGCCGCGGCGCACGCAAACGAGACCGCGAGCGCGGCAAGGGCGGGACGGACGGCATTTCGCATCATTCTTTCCGGGTCCTGTCAGGCGCAGCGCGCCCAGTAGTTGTTCACGAAGAAGGTGCCGAAATCCTCGACCTCCAGGTCGAGGACGGTGGTGCGCATGAAACGCTCGTCGCTGTCGTGGACCTCACGTTCCAGGTACTCGGGCTTACCCGTAGCGACCGTCTCGTGCTTCACGACGTCGTACAGGCTGCCAGAGTCCGCGCGGAAATCGCGGCCCTGCTGGATCCAGCCCACGTTCTCGCGCGTCGTGCGGTAGAGCGGATGGTTCTGGAAGATCTCCGACGTGTCGCCGAAAAGCCGCACGCGCATGTCGTTCGCGATCTCGTCGACGCGCGTCCAGCCGCGGTCCTCGACCCAGAGCAGCGTCGAGTCGGCCGCCATCACCACCGCGGCCCGACCGACGCTTCCGTCGGAGAAGCTGCCGGCGATGCTTCGCACCGTGCGGCCGTCGCGGCGATGGATCTTCGTGACGCGCTTGGCCTGGGGCGAGCCGAGGCCGTCGATCGGCGCCGACAGCACGAGGTCGCCGATCGAGACTTGGTCGATCCGCTTCGAGCCCTCAGGCGTCTTCACGCCCCAGCCGGGCAGGAAGCCGCCTTCCTCCTTGTGCTTCCATCCCTGCTCGGTCATCACGTGCGTGGTGTCGCCCGTGGTGACCTCCATGCCGATCGACTCGCCCACGGTCCGGGGAAAGGCGCGCCGCTCGAGCTCGGTGACGGTGAGCACCCTCACTAGCGCCTTGCGCGGCGCATCCGGGTCGCCGGGCGCGCCGGCCTGCTCCAGCAGCGTGTCGATCGAGGGCAGCGCCATCTTGCGCAGGAACTCCTCGGCCAGCTCCACGTCCACCAGCGCGAGGGCGGCGGCAAGCCGCAGGCGTGCCTTGAGCGTCCACGCGGTCTCAAGCAACTCGATCGGCTCGCGATCCCGGCCCAGCGTTCCGGCAACGGCGTGAACCGATTCGAGGTACCACTTCGCAGCGTCCGACGACATGAGCGAGCCGGGCGCGGGATAGGGGATCGGGTGGACCGGGCGAGCCATGTGCGCTAGACACCCTGCTTGAGGCTTGCGGAGATGAATTGGTCGAGGTCGCCGTCGAGCACCGACTGGGTGTTGCCGACTTCCACGTTGGTGCGCAGGTCCTTGATGCGCGACTGGTCGAGCACGTACGAGCGGATCTGGTGGCCCCAGCCGATGTCGGTCTTGGCGTCCTCCATCTCCTGCTTGGCGTCGGTCTGTTTCCGCAGCTCCAGCTCGTAGAGCTTGGACTTCAGCATCGCGAAGGCTTCGGCGCGGTTGCGGTGCTGCGAGCGATCGTTCTGCGAAGAGACCACGGTATTGGTCGGAATGTGGGTGATGCGCACCGCCGAATCGGTCTTGTTCACGTGCTGGCCGCCCGCGCCCGAAGCGCGGTAGGTGTCGATGCGCAGGTCCGCGGGGTTGATCTCGATCTCGATCGACTCGTCGACCTCGGGATAGGCGAACACCGCGGCGAACGACGTGTGGCGCCGGGCGTTGGAATCGAACGGCGACTTCCTCACCAGGCGGTGGATGCCGGTCTCGGTGCGAAGGTGCCCGTAGGCATAGTCGCCGATGATCTTGATGGAGGCGCTCTTCAGCCCCGCCACTTCGCCCGCGCTCTCGTCGAGCAGCTCGTACTTGAAGCCCTTCTTGTCGCAGTACTTGAGGTACATGCGCAGCAGCATCTGGGTCCAGTCCTGGGCCTCGGTGCCGCCTTGCCCCGCGTTGATGTCGACAAAGCAGTTGTTGGGGTCCATCGGGTCCGAGAACATGCGCCGGAACTCGAGGTCGGCGACACTCTTCTCGATCGCATGGACGTCGGATGCGATCGAATTCAGGGTTTCGTCGTCGGATTCGCCGCGTGCGAGGGCGAAGAGCTCCGTGGAATCCTTCAGGCCCGCGTCGATGCGGTGGAGGGTGTCCACCACTCCTTCGAGCGTGCGGCGCTCCTTGCCGAGCTCCTGGGCGCGCTTGGAGTCTTCCCAGACCTTGGGATCCTCCAGCGAGCGGACGACTTCTACGAGGCGCTGCTGCTTGGCGTCGTAGTCAAAGATACCTCCGAAGTTCGCTCGCACGTGCGGCGAGGTCCTGGAGGGAATTGTCGATGAGGTTGAGCTGGTCCGCTTCCATGGCGCGATATTTCGGGTCGGGCAAACCGTCGATTATACGGGCTCGACGTGCTCCACCACGAGCTGCAGCGTCGAGGAGCCTTGCCACTCGTTGAGATCCAGCCGGTAGACGGCGCGCACCGTCGCCGGAAGCGCCTCGGCGCTGCCGAAGCGGATGGCGGAGAAACGCCGCGTTCCCGCGCCCAGGGTGAGCTTGAGGTGTTTCTCCCCCACCACGCGCTGGTCGTGCACCGCGAAGCGCCCGTCGAAGCGGGGCTCGGGAAACCCCTGGCCCCAGACGCGGCCTTTGATGTCGCGTGCGAAGGCTTCCGTCATGTCGGCGTCGGTGAGCTCGCCGTCGCACTCGATGCGCTGCTCCAGGTCGGCGGGCGTGAGGAGCTCGCGCGCCACGCGCTCGAAGGCCTCGCGGAATGGAACGAGGCGGTCGCGAGCGAGCGTGAGCCCCGCGGCCATGGCGTGCCCGCCGAAGCGATCCATCAGCCCCGGCTCGCGCTTGTCCACGAGGTCGAGCGCGTCGCGCAGGTGCAGGCCCGGGATCGAGCGCCCGGAGCCCTTCAGGCGGTCGGCGCCGCTCGCAGCGAATGCGAGCACCGGCCGGTGGAAGCGGTCCTTCAGTCGCGATGCCAGAAGTCCCACCACGCCCTCGTGCCAATCCGGCTGGTGCACGGAGAGGGACCAGGTGTCGCCGGCCTCGAAGCTTTCCAGCATCGCGAGCGCCGAGGCCTGCATGTCGCCCTCGATCTCGCGCCGCTCGCGGTTCAGCTTGTCGAGGCGACCGGCGAGCTCGCCCGCCACGGCGGGGTCCGTGGCCAGCAGGCACTCGATGCCGACGGACATGTCCTTCAGCCGCCCCGCGGCGTTCAGGCGCGGGCCCACGGCGAAGCCCAGGTCCTGGGCCACCAGTTGCCGCGGCGAGCGGCCCGCCACCTCCAGCAGTGCCGCGATGCCCGGGCACGCCTGGCCCGCGCGGATGCGCGCCACACCCTGGGCCACGAGGATGCGGTTGTTGGCGTCGAGCCGCACCACGTCCGCCACCGTGCCGAGGGCCACCAGGTCGAGGAGCGTCGCCAGGTTGGGCTCGGGCGCCGCGGCGAATGCGCCACGGGCTCTCAACTCGGCTCGCAGCGCCAGCATCACGTAGAAGATGACACCCACGCCGGCCAGGTTCTTGCTGGGGAAGCCGCAGCCTTCCTGGTTCGGGTTCACGATGCAGGCCGCATCCGGCCGCTCGGCGCCGGGCAGGTGGTGGTCGGTCACCAGCACGCGCATGCCGAGGCGATTGGCCTCGGCGATGCCCTCGTTCGCCGCGATGCCGTTGTCGACCGTGATGAGCCATTGGGGTTCGCGCTTCGCCGCCTCGCGCGCGATTTCCGGCGTGAGGCCGTAGCCATGCTCGAAGCGGTTGGGGACGAGGAAGTCGACGCGCGCGCCCATCATGCGCAGCGCCTTCACGCCGACCGCGCAGGCGGTGGCGCCGTCGGCATCGTAGTCGGCCACGATCAGCAGCTTCTCCCCGGCGGCGATGGCGTCGGCGAGGAGCCGCGCGGCGTCGTGGACGTGGGTGAGCCGCTCGGGCGCCACGAGGCCGGCGAGGGCGATGGCGAGCTCCTCCATGCCGGCCGTGCCGCGGGCGGCGAAGAGGCGCGCCATGCGCGCGTCGCAACCCGCGGCGACGAGGCGCGCGTGGGCGGCGAGGTCGATCTCGCGGCAGACGATCTCAGGCATGGCCGGCGAGGGGGCGGGCGCGGCGCAACCACCGCCAGCGCGCGGACGAATCGAGGGTGAAGACCTGCGTATCGGCGTGGCCGGGCACGATGACCCTCACCGCGCCATGGCGGGAAACGAGGGCGCCCATGCGCGCGAACCAGTCGCGCTCCAGCGCCGTGACCGCTTCCAACCAACCGGCCGCGTCGCCACGGACGAGCGCGCGCGCCGCCCCGTCGAGGATCGCGAGGCCGCCGCCATTCTCGATCACGGTCCCGGCGCCCGAGATCCGCGCGAAGCCGCGGACGAATTCGTCGCCACCCTCGATCGCGGCGTAGGGCCGCGCGAGCGTCTCGGGCAGCACGCCTTCCCCCCAGAACCAGACGCCGTTTATCGTGGGTTGTCCCCGGGCCTCGCGCTCCTGGTTGACCGCGTGGGATGCGAACAGCATCTGCGTCTCGGTGAGGGCGCCGGCCCAGTTGAGGGCGCCGCTGCCGCGGGGCAACAGCCCGAAGACGTTGCGGCCGAGGGCATCGTCGAGGGCGGTCGTGACCGGCACTTCACCCGGAGGCACCTGCACGTACCAGCGGTCGGGCGCGGGAGAGTTGAAGTTGAGGCCGTCGGCTTTGAAGTGGGTGCCCAACGCATCGACGAGCGCGTTCGATTCCTCGCGCGTCACCGCGAGCAGCGAGGCGTCGCGCAGCGCCACCGCGTCCTGCCCCACGGCGAGGTGGACCGGGTCGGCCCGCAGCCACGCGCCGGGCCGGCCGAGGCCCTCGCCTTCGAGCGCCAGCGCCGCATAGGGCGGGGGGGAGCCCAGCTCGAAGGCGGCGGCGAGCCAGCCGCGCGTGCCGCGGGCGGCCTCGCGGCTCGGACGGGCGCGCGCGAGCCACCGCTCCAGCGCGGGAAACCGCGCGGTGCGCATCGCTTCAGGGGCGTCGGCGGGGGGCAGCAGCCCCGGGACCAGCAGGTCGAGAGTCAATCGAATGCGATAATCGGGAATTCGAACGTGATTATCGCCCGAACGCGGGCCCCTTCCTTGAGACCTTACGAGCTTTTCGTCGGCCTGCGCTACACCCGGGCCAAGCGCCGCACCCATTTCATTTCCTTCATCTCGCTCATCTCGATGCTCGGGATCGCGCTCGGCATCGCGGCGCTGATCACCGTGATGTCGGTGATGAACGGCTTCGAGAAGGAAATCCGCGCGCGCATCCTGGGCGCTGCCGCCCATGTGCAGATCCTCGGGGCCGAGGGCGGCCTGGAGGACTGGGAGGGGCTCGCGGCGGCGGTCAAGAAGCACCCCGAGGTGGTCGCTGCGGCGCCCTTCGTGAATGCGCAGGGGCTCCTTTCCACCGGCACCGCGGTGCGCGGCGTCTACGTGCGCGGCATCCTGCCCGAGCAGGAGAACCAGGTCGCCGACTTCTCCGCCCACATGAAGGCCGGCACCCTCGAGGCGCTGAAGCCGGGCGAGTTCGGCATCGTGTTGGGCGTGGGCGTGGCGCGGGCGTTGTCGCTCCGGGTCGGCGAGCGTGTGACCCTCATCTCCCCCCAGGGACAGGTGACGCCGGCAGGCCTCATGCCGCGCCTCAAGCAATTCACCGTGGTCGGCATCTTCGCCCTCGACCACAACGAGTACGACTCGGCGCTCGCCCTCGCGCGCATGGAGGATGCGCAGCTCCTCTACCGGATGGGCGACGCGGTGAGCGGGGTGCGGCTCAAGGTGAAGAACATCGACCGCGCGCCCACCGTCGCCCGTGAGATCGCGAAGCTGGTGCCGAAGGAGGTGCTGCTCTCCGACTGGACGCAGCAGAACGTGAACTACTTCCGCGCGATCCAGATCGAGAAACGCATGATGTTCATCATCCTCACGCTGATCATCGCGGTGGCGGCGTTCAACCTGGTCTCGACGCTGGTGATGGTGGTGACCGACAAGCACCCGGACATCGCCATCCTGCGCACCCTGGGTGCCTCGCCCTTCAGCATCATGAAGATCTTCGTCGTGCAGGGCGCCGTGATCGGCATGATCGGGACGCTCCTGGGCGTCGTGGCCGGCATTCTTCTCGCGCTCAACATAGACACCGTGGTGCCATTCGTCGAGCGCACCTTCGGCTTCCAGATCCTTTCCTCCGAGGTCTACTACATCAGCGAGCTGCCCTCGGACCTGCACTGGCGCGACGTGTGGACCGTCGCGGCGATGTCGCTGGCACTCGCGTTCGTGGCCACGCTTTATCCCAGCTGGCGGGCCTCGCGCGTGAATCCCGCCGAGGCGCTGCGTTATGAGTGAGGCGGCACCCATCCTCTCCTGCCGCGGGCTGGTCAAGACCTTCGGCCTGGGCGAAGTGGCGGTGCCGGTACTGCGCGGCGTCGATTTCGAGGTGGCGCGCGGCGAATCGGTGGCGATCATCGGCGCCTCGGGCTCGGGCAAGAGCACGCTGCTGCATATCCTGGGAGGGCTGGACAAGCCCAATGCCGGCAGCGTGTCGCTGCTGGGCCGCGACATCGCGCGCCTCGACCCCACCGCCCAGGGGCAACTGCGCAACGAGGCCCTGGGCTTCGTCTACCAGTTCCACCACCTGCTGCCGGAGTTCTCGGCGCTGGAAAATGTGGCGATGCCGCTCGTCATCCGCCGGCTTGCCAAGTCCGAGGCCTATGGTCGCGCCCAGGCGATGCTGGATGAAGTGGGCCTGGGGCACCGGGTGCAGCACCGGCCCGGCGAGCTCTCGGGCGGTGAGCGCCAGCGCGTTGCGGTGGCACGCGCGCTGGTGACCAACCCCGCGTGCGTGCTGGCGGACGAGCCGACGGGCAACCTCGACCGCGACAACGCGGGCCGCATCTTCGACATGATCCTGGAGTTGAACCGGCGCCACGGCGCCGCGTTCGTGATGGTGACCCACGATCCCCAGCTCGCCGATCGCATGGACCGCAAGCTGCGCATGGCCGACGGCCGCATCGAGGCGGCCGCCTAGCCCCGATTGCGTCGAGTTATTGGCGCCGCGCGCGCGCCTGCAGGGTCTCGAGGAGGGTCTGGCGGGCGAGCAGCACGTCGCGTTTGAACGACTCGACGTCGCGAGCATTCGAGTTGCCCCCGTGGCTCACGAGCTGCAAGCCGTCCCGTGGCGACCACAGGCCGCGGCGGGCCTGGGCGAGTGCCGCTTCGGCCTGGTCCACGCGGGCATTGGCGCGTGCCAGGGCATCGTCGGAAGAGACCAGCTCATCGAGGCGCGCGACCGGAGTCGCAACGCCAGCTCCGGCATTGGCGGACGAAGCGTTATTCGACGAAGCCATCGAAATCACCTCCACCCGTCCGCTCCCTTCGGGCGGCTTGTCCGAGAACATCACGACCCCGTTGGGGCCCACGGATTTGTAGAGGATGTTGGCGTGGGCCACGCCGGTGAAGGCGAGGAGGGCGGCGGTGCAGAGGTAGGCGGCTCGTTTCATGGTTCCCATCTTCGTCGCCTTGCGCGTCACGAATTGAGGCGCTGGGGGCGCTGCGCCTAGTCGGATGGAACCACTCTCGTAGGCGCGTCCCTACGGCCCCTGTCGCATCGCGCCGGACTGGTAGGAACGGCCCTACGCGACGTGTCGGCCTACGCCAGCCAGGGTGCCGCGGCCGTGCGCACGTCGTCGGGCGATCGCACCAGCGCCGCATGCATCCCGGCCATGCGGGCGCCCAGCACGTTTTCCTCGAGGTCGTCGAGGAAGAGGATGCGCTGGATGGGGGTGCCGATCTCGCGCGCGATCGCCTCGAACGCCGCGCGCTCGGGCTTGCGCCGCCCCAGCTCGTGGGACACGAACACCTTCCGGAAGGGCCGCAACGCGGTGGCGAAGCGGCGCGCGAATTCCTCATGATGGGCCCGGTTGGTATTCGAGAAGACGTAGAGCGGCAGGCGCTCGGCGAGCCGCGGCAGCAACGCCACCACGGGATCGATCTCGCGCACGAAGACCTGCGACCACCCCTCGAGGAATTGCGCGTCGGTCAAGTCGATGCCGAGCACCGAGCGCAGGCTCGCGAAGTATTCGGGCGTCCCGATCTCGTCGCGCTCGTGGCGCTGGTACGGGCCGTCGTGGGAGAAGCGAGCGCGAATCTCTTCCGTATCGCGCCCCGCCGACGCGGCCCAGTGCGCGACCACGCGCTCGAAGTCGATCTCGACCACGACGTTGCCGAGGTCGAACACGATCGCGTCGATGTCGGCGACGCCGGGACGAGTCAAGCGTCTGCTCCCGCACCGCCCCCGACTTCGCGGATCCACGGGCCAAGTACGCGCGCCACGGCGAGCACCGGAACGACCTTCAATGGATGCGCTGCGCCGTAGAACATCGCGACCCTGCTGCCGGGAACCAGCCTGCCGAGCTCGAGGACTTCCTTCCACGGCACCACCGGGTCGCGATCGGAGGAGATCAGCATGACCGGCACCGTGATCGCGCCGAGGTCCGCGGCGGTGAGCGGCGCCTCGCGCCCGAGGGCGTGGAAGAAGCGCTCATTTGCCGCCGCCACTCCCACCCAGTCCTGCGGCGCGTGGATGCGTACCAGCTCCTGGGTGCGCGGGTTGCCGGGGCGTCCCAGCCGCGCCGGCTGGATCAGGTGCACCCAATGCTGCACCGTGTGCGCGTCGAACACATATTTTGGAGCCAGGGCGCAGACGCCGTGAAGGCGCCCGGGATGGTGGCGCGCGAGGTACAGGGCGATCGTTGCACCGAGGCTGTAGCCCACCACCACGGCGCGCTCCATGCCCTGGCGGCTCATCCAGCCCACCACGTCGGCGGCCATGTCGGCAATCGAGAGGGCCGCGGGAATCTCGCGCCCGCCGTGTCCCATCAGGTTCGGTGCGTGCACGGCGCCATAGCCACGCAGCACCTCGGCGAGCGGCTCCATCTCGACGGCGGCGCTGTTGGCGCCATGCAGCAGCACGATCGGCAGGCGGCTCATGCCCGGTTTCGCAAGGCGAAGGGGGAGCGCTGTCCCGCGGGCGTCACGTGTTCTCGAGCGAGCGCCACAGGTACCACGAGGCGACGGTGCTGAACGGCTGCCAGGGCTTCCCGATTTCGCGCATGTCGTCCTTCGAGAGCGGCTCGCCGTCGTTGTAGGCGCGCTCCATGGCACGCTGCAGGCCGAGATCGCCCACCGGCAGCACGTCGGGGCGGCGCAGGTGGAACATGAGGAACATCTGCACGCTCCAGCGGCCCAGGCCCTTCACGCGCGTGAGGTCTTCGATGATCCCCTCGTCGTCCATGCGCGCCCAGCGCCGGGGCTTCACTTCGCCGGAGGAGAAGTGCGCGGCGAGGTCGTGCATGTACGAGGCCTTCTGCCCGGAGAAGCCGCAGGCGCGCAGGTCCGCCACCGGGATGGCGGCGATCGATTCCGGCGTCACCTTCACGGCGCGCTCGGCGAAGCGGTTCCAGATCGACTGCGCGGCCTTGACCGAGATCTGCTGGCCGGTGATGGAGCGGGCGAGCGCCTGGAAGGCATCGCCGCGGGAAGCGAGGTCGGCGTCCGGGTAGCGCTTGATGATCCTGCGCAGCACCACGTCGCGCTTGGCGAGGTGCTTCTTGGCCTCGGGCCAGTAATCGGGGGTCATCGCGGCATTTTATCCGGTGAACGCGCGGCGCCGCCCGGGGTCCACCCCGGTACACGCCCCGAAGGAGCTGCGATGAAGACCAATAGCGAGAAACCCGCACCCAAGATTCCGGCCACCCGGACCCCGCCCCTCGATGCCGCCGACGCGGATGACGTGGAGCACGAGGAGCAGCTGATCGACGAGGCCCTGGACGAGTCGTTCCCGGCGAGCGACCCGCCGGCGATCGCCAGCCCCTCGGGAAGTGCTGCGGTGAAGCACCAGGCCGAGGAGGGGCGCAAGACGCCCCCGGGCGAAAAGACGGGCTAAGCCTTCCGGGCGCGTCGCGCCTGGTCTCGCCGCGGGGTTGTCGGCGGGGAACTCTCCCGCGCGTTTAGCGCGGGATGCGAGCATTCGGCTTGGCCTTCGTGCTGGGAACGCTCCTCCTCCAGCGGGAGGCGGAGCTTCCCCACCTGCCGTTCGCGGCCATGGCGTGCGTGCCACTGCTGGCCTGTTTGCTGGTCGATGCCCGTCACCGAGTCGCGCGGGCGCTCCTGTTGGCTTTGGCCGGCGGCCTCGCCGGTTACGGCGCCGCCGCATGGCACGCCGAGACGCGCCTCGCCGATGCCCTTGATCGCGCGCTGGAAGGCCGGGATGTCGAGATCACCGGCATCGTCTCCGACCTGCCCCAGAGGCAATCCCAGTCCACGCGCTTCGTATTTACCCCGGAGTCGCCGCCCCCGGGCGTGCCCACCCTCGTCTCGCTTGCCTGGTACGTGGAGCGCGGGCGAGCCGGGGCGGCGCCGGTGCCACCGCCGCAGATTCGGCCCGGCCAACGCTGGACGCTCACCGTGCGGTTGAAGCGCCCGCGGGGCCTCGCCAACCCCCACGCCTTCGATTTCGAGCCGTGGGCGCTCGAGCGCGGGCTACGCGCCGCGGGATACGTGCGGATGAAGCCCGTCCCCCGCCTCGTGGCCGCGTACGTCCCGGGCTGGCCGCAATCGCTGCATGGGGCCCGGGCCGACGTTCGGGAGCGCATGCAGGCACGCCTTGCCGGCGCCCCCTTCGCGGGTGTGTTGGTGGCGTTGGCGATCGGTGACCAGGGCGCCATCGATCCGGGGCTGTGGGAGGTGTTCTGGCGTACCGGAGTCGGCCACCTGATGAGCATCTCGGGGCTGCACATCACGATGCTCGCAGCCCTCGCGTACGCGGTGGTGTTCCTTGGCTGGGCGCGCGTGCCGGCGCTTGCGCTGCGATGGCCGGCTCGGAAGGCGGCCGCGCTCGCGGGCGTTGCCGCGGCCCTCGCCTACACGCTGATGACTGGTTTCGCCGTGCCGGCGCAGCGCACGCTGGTGATGCTCACCGTGGTGGCGGCGCACCTCCTCGCCGGCCGCGCCACGTCGCCCGCGCGCGTGCTGGCGACCTCGGCCGTCGTGGTGCTGGCCCTCGACCCCTGGGCGGTGCTCGCGGTGGGCTTCTGGCTCTCGTTCGGCGCCGTGGCCGCGATCTTCTACGCCGCGTGGGCGCGAACCGGCCGGCCTGGCGTGATGGGCTCGGCGCTCCGCGAGCAGCTCGCCGTGACCATCGCGATGCTGCCGATGCTGGTAGCGCTATTTCAAGAAGTGTCCCTGGTGGCGCCGCTCGCCAATGCGTTCGCGATTCCCGCGGTGAGCCTCGTGGTCGTGCCGCTCACGTTGATCGGCGCGTTCCTCGACCTCGGGATCGCCCTCGATGCGGCCCACGGCATCCTCTCCTGGGTGATGGCGGCACTGCAGGCGATGGCGGGTTGGCCCGCGGGCATGCTGGAGAGCCATGCGCCCGCGCCGTGGACTGTCGCTGCCGCCCTTATGGGGGCTGCTTGGCTGCTCGCCCCGCGCGGTATTCCGATGCGCAGCTGCGGCTTCGTGTGGATGGTGCCGCTCTTTGCCGTCGTGCCCCCGTCCCCGGTCCCCGGAACCGCGTGGATCGACGTGCTCGACGTGGGAAACGGCCTCGCGGTGGTGGTCCGTACCACGCGCCACGCCTTCGTGTACGACGCGGGTCCGATGTGGAATGCCGAATCCGACAGCGGCAGCCGCGTGGTGGTGCCGTTCCTGCGCGGGGAGGGCGTGCGCCGGCTCGATGGGCTGATCATTTCGCACGCCGACGATGACCACTACGGTGGCGCATTCGCGGTGGCCGTTTCGCGTGATCCCGGGTGGCTCTTGTCGCCGCTTGCGGCAGGCGATCCGCTGCACTTCGTGGTGGGGCAGTCCGTGCGTTGCGAGGCGGGGCTTGCGTGGAGTGCGGACGGCGTGGAGCTGCGCGTGCTGCATCCCGATGCGGCGAC
>JANMHV010000431.1:0-3568 GCA_031375445.1 Burkholderiales bacterium
CCCGGGCATCGTGCCGAGATCGCGCGCATCTGGGGCGTGGATGCTGCGCAAATTCCCAGCGCTCGCGGCCTCACGGCGGTCGAGCTCTTCGACGCCCTCGCCGCGGGCACCGTGAAGGCGGTGTGGATCGCCTGCACCAACCCCGCGCAATCGATGCCCGACCTCGCGCGCGTACGCGCCGCCCTCGAGCGCGCCGAGCTGGTGGTGCTGCAGGAGGCCTACGCCAACACCGAAACCGCGCCCTTCGCCGACGTGCTGCTCCCCGCCACCAGCTGGGGCGAGAAGGAAGGCACCGTCACCAACTCCGAGCGCCGCATCTCGCGCGTGCGCGCCGCGCTGCCCAAGCCCTTCGAGGCCCGCCACGACTGGGAGATCGCCTGTGACTTCACCGAGAGGCTGAATTACGCCAGGCAAACCTTAGGGGACAGACCACCAGTTGCGCATGCTGACACTGGTGGTCTGTCCCCTAAGGTTTGGAATCCGAAACTTCTCTGGGAGGAGCATCGCGAGTGCACGCGCGGGATGGACCTAGACATCACGGGGCTCTCGTACGAGATCCTCGAGACGCGCGGGCCGCAGCAGTGGCCGTATCCGGAAGGCGCCACGGAAGGACGCGCGCGGCTGTACGAGGACGGCAGGTTCGTGACGTCCACCGGACGCGCGCGCTTCCATGCCGAGAAGCATCGCGCCACGGCCGAGGGAATCGACGCGCGTTTCCCGCTGCGCCTCACAACGGGACGGCTGCGCGACCAGTGGCACGGCATGAGCCGCACCGGCACCGTGGCCGCCCTCTTCGGACACGTGCCCGAGCCGAGGCTCGCCATGAACGGCAACGACATGGCGCGGCGCGGCATCGCGGAAGGGGCCCTCGTGAAAGTGGAATCGCGGCGCGGCGCGATCCACGTGATCGCCGCGGCCGACGAGGACATCCGCTCGGGCCAGGCCTACCTGCCGATGCATTGGGGCAAGCGCTTCCTCGGGGGTGCGGGGAGCGAGGGCGTCAACACCCTCACCTCGCCCGCGTTCGATCCCCACTCCCGCCAGCCGGAGTTGAAGCACGCCGCGATCCGTGTCACCGGCGCGGCGTTGCCGTGGGGCGTGGTGGCCTTCGCCGAGTGCGCGCCCGAGGCGCTCGACCTCCTGGGCGAGCTCCAGCAAGGGGTCGCATTCCAGAGCGCGGTGCCGATCGGGCGCGAACGCACCGGCGTGCTGCTGCGCGCCGCCGCCGCCGAAGCGCCCAACGCGGAATGGCTCTACCGGCTCGATGCGATCCTCGGCCTCGCCGAAGATGACGTCCTGCGCTACGACGATCCGCGCCTCGGCCACGCCCGGCGCGTGCGCATCGCCGACGAGCGCCTGGTGGCGGCCCGGGTCTCGGGTCCCGCGGCGGCCCTGGCCGGTACCGAGGCGCTGCGCGAATGGCTCCTCACCGGCGCCCCGGTCACCTCGATCCGCCGCGACCTGCTTCGCAACCCCAGCCACATCAAGGGCCCGGAATTCGCAGCCGGCACCCCGGGCGGGGTGCGCCAGCTGGTATGCCAGTGCCACGGCGTGGGCGAAGCGCAGATCGTGGCCGCGCTGAAAGAATGCGCGGGAACCGCGAAAGAGCGCCTGGAGACGGTGAAGGGTCGCCTCGAGTGCGGCACCAGCTGCGGCTCGTGCCTGCCGGAATTGCGACGCCTCGAAGGGAAAACCGCCCCGGATGCGGGGAGAATGGTGGCATGACCTTCGACGCCCGGCCGTACCTCAAGGAAATCGCGCGCGGCCGCCACGGCGCGCGGGACCTGACGCGCGAGCAGGCTCGCGACCTCTTCACCGCCGTGTTCTCGGGCGAGGTGCCGGACCTGGCGCTGGGTGCGCTCCTGGTGGCGCTGCGCATCAAGAACGAGAACGTCGACGAGCTGGCGGGGATGATGGACGCACTCGCCCCGTTCATCGAGCCGCTCAGCCTGCCCGGCCGCCGCTCCCAGGCGGTGGTGATCCCCACGTACAACGGCGCGCGCAAGCTCCCCAACCTGCTGCCGCTGGTGGCGCTGCTCCTCGCGCGCGAGGGCGTGCCGGTGCTGCTCCACGGCGCGCGCCAGGAACCGCAGCGCGTCGGCACCTTCGAGATCCTGGCGCTCCTCGGGCATGGGCCCGCCGACTCGATCGCCGCGGCGGAACGCGACCTCGAAGCGCACTGCATCGCCGCACTCCCCATCGCCGCCCTCGCTCCCGCCCTCGCCCGCCTCCTCGACGCGCGGCTCGCCATCGGCGTGAGGAACAGCGCCCACACGCTCGCCAAGCTGCTGCTGCCCCGCGGTGTCGAGGCGCCCCAGGCGTGCCGCATCGTGGCGGTGACGCACCCGGACTTCCAGGCGTTGATGCGCAGCTACTTCGCGATCGCGCCCGGCAACGCGTTCCTGATGCGCGGGGTCGAGGGCGAGGCGGTGGTGCGGCTGCACTCGCCGCAGCCGATCGAGCACGTCGGCACCGACCACCAGCTGGTGACGCACCTGCTTCCCGAGTGTGTCGTGCCGGAGCTGCCGCAGCGCGACGCCCATGCCACCGCGCAGTGGACGCGCGAGATCCTGGAGGGCCGGCGGCCGGTGCCCGACGCCATCGGTCGCCAGGTGGCGCTGGTCGTGAAGCATTGCCGCACCGCCTCCCAGGTGGAGCGTCCCGAGCTGCGGATCGTGAAGTGACCGGCTTCGTCTATCTCGTGGGTGCCGGGCCCGGAGATCCCGACCTCCTCACGCTGAAGGCGGTGAAGGCGATCGGGCGCGCGGATGTGATCCTGGTCGACGATCTCGTAGCCGACGGCGTCCTCGCCCACGCAAGCCCGGCGGCGCGCATCGTGCCCGTCGGCAAGCGCGGCGGCTGCAAGTCGACGCCGCAGGAGTTCATCGATCGATTGATGGTGGCCGAGGCTAAAGCGGGCCGCATCGTGGTGCGGTTGAAGGGCGGCGACCCGATGATCTTCGGCCGCGGCGGCGAGGAATGCGAGGCGCTCGCCGCCGCCGGTATCCCGTTCGAGGTCGTGAGCGGCATCACCGCCGGCCTCGCCGCGGCCACGGCGCTCGGCATCCCCCTCACCCATCGTGGCCACTGCCACGGCGCGATCCTCGTCACCGGCCACGAGCGCGACGGCCGCGCGACGGACTGGGCGTCGCTGGTCCGCACCGGGCTGCCGCTGGTGATCTACATGGGCGTGGCGCGATGCGAGGCGATCCAGGACGCGCTGCTCGCGGCCGGGATGGATCCCGGCACGCCCGCGGCTGTCGTGAGCCACGCCTCGCGCCCGGACGAGCGCCGGCTGGTGACGCGACTCGGTTCGCTCGCGTGGGACCTGCGGGCGGCGGGGATGGAGAGCCCGGCGATCGTGCTGGTCGGCGAGGTGGCGCGGCTCTCGAGCCTGTCGACGGAGGGGTCGGTCAACCGCGTGGCTGTGTAGATTTAGTCGATTTACAGTCCCGAGACGAAACCCGCGGTCCGGGCCGAGACGCCGCGATACGCTCGATCGAAGGGGAGTGACGTCCACTACCACCCATTACGTGAATTTCTTGCGCAGCGTCGATCTTGCGGCGAG
>JANMHV010000466.1:0-9422 GCA_031375445.1 Burkholderiales bacterium
CGAAATTACGCCGAGCACGCGCGCGAAATGGGGCACGACCCCAACCGCGAGCCGCCGTTCTTCTTCATGAAAGCCGCCAACTCGGTGGTGCAGAACAATTCCGAGATCGCCTATCCGGTGGGCACGAAGGACGTGCACCACGAGATCGAGATGGTGGTGGCGATCGGCAAGGGCGGGAAGAACATTCCGGTGGAGCGCGCGCTCGAGCACGTCTACGGCTACGGCGTCGGCCTCGACATGACGCGGCGCGACATCCAGGGCGAAGCGAAGAAGATGGGTCGCCCGTGGGAGATGGGCAAGAGCTTCGACGAGTCGGCGCCGATCACGGGCTTGAAGCAGGCCGCGAAGATCGGCCACCCCGCCAAGGGTGCCATCTGGCTCAAGGTGAACGGGGAAACGAAGCAGAGCGGCGACCTCGCGATGCAGATCTGGACCGTGCCCGAGCAGATCAACTACCTCTCCAACCTGATCACGCTGCAGCCCGGCGACCTCATCTTCTCCGGCACGCCGGCGGGGGTGGGGCCGATCAAGGCGGGCGACAAGCTCGAGGGGCACGTGGATGGGGTGGGCGACCTTGTCGTGACGTATCGCTAGAGCCGTCTGGCCGAGCAGAGCGGGGCCCGTGGCCCCGCTCTTTTTTGACTGATCTGTTATTACTTTGTTATAACAACTTCATGAGACTCGTCATTCGGCGCATCGGGAATTCGCTCGGCGTCATCGTCCCCAAGACGCTGCTCGAGACATGGGGATTGGGCGAGGGCGATCAACTTGAGGCCGGCGACGCGGGGATCGCACCGACGCGGCATGCCGCAATCACGAAGGCGGATCTCGACGAATTGCGTCTCGTGCACTCGCATGAGGTCGTGCGGCGCTTCTCGACGCGCGAAATACGGGCAAAGAGCCTTGCCAATCTGCATCGATGGAAGAGCATCGATTCTTGGGGTTCGGTCTATGACGAATGGCTCGCGATACTGAAGGACCCCGATGACGGCCGCCTTTACGCCGCAATGCTCGGTCGCGACGAGAACGCAATTCGACTGCGCCTGTCGCTGCCGTACGTGGGCCTGCTTCCGCGTGAAGTCGTGAGGGCGTTGAATGAAAAGGTCGTGGGTGTAAGCCGGATCGCGAGCTTGGAGGCACCCAAGGCCCCTGAGCGGGACGATCAGGGGCATGGAGGTCGCCGCGGGTAGTGGCGTCGGCCTTGGCCTATGCTTGCTTCAATCGCGCGAGCACGGCCCTGAAGCGCTCGTTGCGGCAGGTTCGCAGCCACTCGAACACAACCATCTCGGTGGCGACGATCGTGGCTCCCGCCTGACGCAGCCGATCCATCGCCAGCCGCTGGTTCTCGGCGGCCCTCGCGCCGCAGGCGTCCGCCACCACGAAGATCCGGTAGCCCGCGCGCAGAAGCCCGAGCGAGGTCTGCATCAGGCACACGTGCGCTTCGCAGCCGGCGATGACGACATGGGGCGTGCCCTGTTCCTGGCGCGGCAGGTGGTCCAGCAGGCCGTCGGCACAACCGTCGAAGTGGTCCTTGGCGATCGTGAGCCCGCAGCGCTCGCGGATCGCCGGGGCATTGGGGCCCAGCCCGGCGGGATTCTGCTCGGTGCCCACGACGGGAATGGCGAGTTCACGGGCGGCATCGGCCAGCAGCAGCGCGTTGGCCACCACGGCCGCGGCGCCATGGATCGCCGGCAGCAGGCGTTCCTGGTAGTCCACCAGCACCAGCGTGCACCCGCGGGGTTCGATCGAGTCCATGAGAAAAGTATAGTGTGATTGGGCCCCCGCCTTCGCGGGGGTGACATGAAATTAGGCCCCGCCTTCGCGGGGTGACAGGACAGCCCATGGATACGCCCGTTGGCGCGAAGACCAGACCCGCCCGCATGATGACCGCGCAGGATTATCGCGAGTCGCTGCGATCGTTGAAGCCAACCGTGTATGTCGATGGGCGGTTGATCGACTCGGTTGTCGACGCGACGGAGCTCGCGCCCGGCGTGAACGCCCTCGGTGTGAGCTACGACTTCGCACATCGAAAGGAGCTCGCACCCCTGATGACCGCGGTGGATCGCGACAGCGGCCGCACCGTGAACCGCATGCTGCACCTGAACGAGTCGGCGGGCGACCTGCTGAACAAGCTGGAAGCGGTGCGCATCCTCTGCCAGGAAACCGGCTGCGCGCAGCGCTACCTCGTCCACGACGCGCTCAACGCGCTGGGCCAGGTGAGCGCCCGCATCGACGACGCGCGCGGCGGAACCGAGCACCGCGCGCGTTTTGCGGACTACGTCGCCCACGTCCACGAGCACGACCTTGCGATCGGCATCGCGATGACCGACGCCAAGGGCGACCGCTCGAAGCGCCCGCACCAGCAGGCGAACGTCGATACCTACGTGCACGTGGTCTCGAAGGACGGCCGCGGCATCGTGATTTCCGGCACCAAGGCGATCGTGACCGGCGCGCCCTACATGCACGAGCTGCTGGTGATGCCGTGCCGGAACATGGCGAGGGAGGACGCGGATTTCGCCGTCTGCTGCGCGGTGCCCGTGGACGCGCTGGGCATCACCATGGTGTCGCGCCCCGCCGGGCGCCCCGGCGACAAGGTGGAGCATGGTGCGCCGCTCTTCTCGCGCAAGTATGGACAGGCAACCGCCGTGGTGGTCTTCGACCAGGTGTTCGTGCCGTGGGAGCGGGTGTTCTACGCCGGCGAATGGGAGCACTCGGCGGTGCTCACCTACAGCTATGCCACGCACCATCGCCACAGCTGCATCGCGGCGCGCGCCGGATTCGGCGACCTGCTGATCGGCGCCGGCGCGCTGATGTGCGAGGCCAACGGCTTCGACCCGGGGGCGGAGCCCAACCTCCGGGAGCCGATGGTCGAGCTGATCAAGATCGTCGAGGGCTTCTTCGCATGCGGCGTCGCGGCGAGCGTCTACGGCACGCGCGACCAGTGGAGCGGCACCTTCATGCCGGAGCCGGTGTTCTCCAACATCGGCAAGCTGCTGCTGGCGACGCAAATCTACGAGATGCATCGCCTCGCCCATGAAGTTTCAGGGGGCCTCATCGTGGCGCTGCCCGGGCCCGACGAGGACCACAACCCGGCCACCGCCGCCACGCTCGCCGAGGTGCTGCGCGCGAACCCGGCCGTTCCCTACGACAAGCGCATCGAGGTGGCGCGTTTCATCGAGGACCTCACCGCGAGCTACCAGGGCGGGTGGTATTCGCTGATCAGCCTGCACGGCGGGGGATCACCCGCGGCGATGAAGCAGGAGATCTGGCGGCACTATCCGCTCGCGAACAAGGTGGAGCTGGTGGAGCGGCTGCTGGATCGGGGGGTGCTGGCGGAGGATCCGGCGCGGAAGATCAATCGCAATCGCCAGCCGGGCAAGTGCTGCGACACGGGGTGCACCGTGCCTGGGCAGGCGGTGATGGTGCCGTTGCCGAAGGTGGGTGAGTGATGCCGGCAGTAGCCCTTTGGAACACGGATGGAGCGGGTGAAACGGATGAACGCGGAAGAGGCAATGGGGTCGACCCATCGTGAGGAGCATCGGTGACCATTACGACGTCGCGGTAGTGGGCGCGGGGCCCGCGGGCATGGCCGCCGCCGCCTTCTGCGCGCGCGCCGGGTTCTCCACGCTGGTTCTCGACGCGAATCCGGAGCCCGGCGGCCATGCCTATCGCGGCATTGTCACGACGCCTCTCGCCGATCGCGCCATCCTGGGTGAGGACTTCTGGCGCGGCGAGTCGCTCGCGCGCGAGCTCACGGCGAGCGGCGCGAAGTTCGCGGGGTCCTCGCCCGTCACTCATCTGGGCGCGGAAGGTGACATCCATGCGTCGGTCGAAGGTGTTCCCACGAAGCTGCATGCGACTTATGTCGTGTTGGCTCCGGGAGCCCTGGAGCGCAAGGTCGTCATCCCCGGCCGCGAGCTGGCGGGCGTGTCCGGGGTGCGCCGGGCGATGCGAGACTATGTGGCGAGCGGCAGCTCGCCGCAGGGGCGCGTGGTGCTCGCGGGCACCGGTCTCCTGCTGTGGCAAGCGGCGGCGCGGCTTGCGCGCGGCGGCGCGCATGTCGTCGCGTTGCTGGATACCACGCCCCGCGAGCATGTCCGGGCGGCGTGGCGGCATTTCCCGGCGTTCATGTTCTCGCCGCAGGCCGGGCACTTTCTCGGGATGCGCGCACGGGTATGGCGCGCGACGGCGATCGCAAGGGGCGTCCACGGGCTGGAGGCGCTGGGAGACAGCCGTCTCGGGGAAGTGCGTTATCGGGATGGCGGGGGAAACGTGGCCGCGCTCGCCGCCGACGTGTTGTTGCTGCATGAGGGCGTGATTCCGAACCTGGAGCTGCCGCGTTCGGGGGGAATCGCGGTGCGGTGGGACGAGCGGCAGCAGTGCGAGGTTCCCGAAGTCGGGCCGTTCGGAATCTCACCGATTCCCGGCGTGTACGTGGTCGGCGAAGTGGCCGGCGGCGTGGGGCCCCAGGCAGCCGCCTGGCAGGGCGTTCTGGCTGCCGCGGACATCGTGCACACGCGCAAGCCGGAGGTGGCGAGGAAAGGCGCGCAGCTCGCAACGACGGCGCTGCGCGGGTTCGCGCGCGGACAGCGATTCCTCGACCGCTTTCACCGTCCCGTCGTGGTAAAAAGGTCATGACCGCTCAAAACGTAGCCACTGATGGACCCCAACATCCCACCCCAGGTCGGCGACCCGCTCGACCCCGACATCGACCCCCTCGAAACCGCCGAGTGGGTCGAGGCTCTCGACGCGCTGATCGCCGCTGAAGGCCCCGAGCGCGCCACCTTCCTGCTGCGCCGCCTGCTGCAGCACGCGCGTGCGAAGCGCGTGCCATTGCCCCAGGTGCTGGCCACACCGTACGTGAACACCATCGGCCTCGCCGAGCAGCCGCCCTACCAGGGCAACCTCGAGATCGAGGCGCGGCTCTCGTCGCTGGTGCGCTGGAACGCGCTCGCCATGGTGGTGCGCGCCAACCGCGAGAGCGCCGAGCTGGGCGGCCACATCGCGAGCTATGCGTCGGCCGCGGATCTCTTCGAGGTCGGCTTCAACCATTTCTTCCGCGGCGGGGCCGACGGCGACATCGTCTATTTCCAGCCGCACTCCGCGCCGGGCGTTTATTCGCGTGCCTACCTCGAGGGCCGGCTCACCGAGGAGCAGGTCGACAACTACCGCCGCGAGACCGGGGGCAAGGGGCTCTCCTCCTATCCCCACCCGTGGCTGATGCCGAACTTCTGGCAGTTCCCCACCGGCTCGATGGGCCTGGGGCCGCTCTTCGCCATCTACCAGGCGCGTTTCATGCGCTACCTCCAGCATCGCGGCCTCGCCAACACCGACGCACGCAAGGTCTGGTCGTTCGTGGGCGACGGCGAGATGGACGAGCCCGAGGCGCTGGCGGGGCTCTCCATCGCCGCGCGCGAGAAGCTCGATAATCTCGTCTTGGTAGTCAACTGCAACCTGCAGCGCCTCGATGGCCCGGTGCGCGGCAACGGCTCGATCGTGCAGGAGTTGGAAGGCCTCTTCGCCGGCGCCGGCTGGAACGTGATCAAGCTGCTGTGGAGCGGCGACTGGGACCCGCTCTTCCTGCGCGACACCCACCGGTGGCTGGAGAAGCGCTTCCTCGAAACGGTCGACGGCGAGTTCCAGACCTACGCCGCCACCGATGGCGCCTTCAATCGCGAGCACTTCTTCAACAAGTATCCGGAGCTGAGGGAGCTGGTGGCGCACCTCTCGGACAGCGACATCGATCGCCTGCGCCGCGGCGGCCACGACCCGGTGAAGATCTTCGCCGCCTACTGGCACGCGGCGAAGCACACCGGGCAGCCCACGGTGATCCTCGCCAAGACCAAGAAGGGCTACGGCATGGGCACCGCGGCCCAGGGCCGGATGACCACGCACCAGCAGAAGAAGCTGGATAGCGAGCAGCTGCTGGCCTTCCGCGACCGCTTTGCACTCCCGCTCACCGACCAGCAATGCGACGACTGCGAGTTCGTGCGCCCGCCGCGCGAGTCGGCGGAGATGGCCTACCTGCATGCGCGGCGCGAGAAGCTGGGCGGCTATCTCCCCGCGCGCACGCCCAAGGCGGGGCCGCTCGCCACGCCCCCGGCCACCGCGTTCGCCAAGTTCGCGCTCGAAGCCAATGGGAAGGACATGTCCACCACTGTCGCCTTCGTGCGCATGGTGGGCGGGCTGCTCAAGGACTCGGTGCTCGGCAAGCGCATCGTCCCGATCATCGCCGACGAGGCGCGCACCTTCGGCATGGCGGACCTCTTCCGCCAGATCGGCATCTATTCGCCGATCGGCCAGCTCTACCAGCCCGAGGACCAGGCGCAGCTGTCGTACTACAAGGAAGCCACCGACGGCCAGATCCTCGAGGAGGGCATCAACGAGGCGGGCGCCATCGCCTCCTGGGTCGCGGCGGCCACCAGCTACTCGGCGCACGGGGTCGCGATGCTGCCGATGTACATCTACTACTCGATCTTCGGCTTCCAGCGCGTGGGGGATGCGATCTGGGCGGCGGCCGATTCGCGCTCGCGCGGCTTTCTCTTCGGCGCCACCGCCGGGCGCACCACGCTCTCCGGCGAGGGGCTGCAGCACCAGGACGGCACCTCGCACCTGGTGTCCTCCACCATCCCCAACTGCCGTGCCTACGATCCGTGCTTCGCCTACGAGCTGGCAGTGATCGTCGAGGACGGGATGCGGCGGATGCTGGCCGACGAGGAGGACGTTTTCTATTACGTGACGCTGATGAACGAGAGCTACGCGCAGCCCTCGATGCCCGAGGGCGCCCGCGAGGGCATCCTGCGCGGGATGCATCGCATCCGCGAGGCGAAGGCGGCGAAGGTGAGGTTGCTCGGCGCGGGCACGATCCTGAATGAAGTCTGCGCGGCGGCGGAGCTGCTGGAGAAGGACTGGGGCATCGCGGCGGAGGTGCATTCGGTCACGAGCTTTACCGAGCTGCGGCGCGAGGCGATGGGATTCAGCCGGAGCGCGAGACTGCAACCCTCTCCCCGGCCCTCTCCCAAGGGAGAGGGAGATTTGCCCTGGATCCAATCGCAACTGCCCCCCACCGGCGTTCCCGTAATCGCCGCCACGGACTACGTTTCCGCGGTGCCGGATCTCATCCGCCCCTGGATCGCCGACCCGTACGTGGCGCTCGGCACCGATGGCTTCGGCCGCAGCGACACGCGCGCCAACCTGCGGCGCTTCTTCGAGGTGGATCGCAACAGCATCGTGGTGGCGGCGCTGCACGCGCTCGCCGATGCGCGGGTGAAGGAGGCGGTGCGGCGCTACGGCATCGACCCGAAGGCGCTGGCGTCGTGGCAGCGCTGAGCCTCGCGCGAGTCCTGGGCCCCTGCGTCGCGACGGCGATCCTCGCTTCGTGCGCCACCACCGCGCCGGAGCCGCCCGCCAAGCGCCGGGCGCTCGCCGAGATCCTGAAGGAAAGCCCGAAGGCGGACTGGCGCGCCCCCGATCCCGAGAACACGATGTACCTCGACCTCGCCGCGGGGCGCATCGCGATCGAGCTCGCGCCGGATTTCGCGCCGCGCCACGTGGCCAACATCCGGACCCTGGTGCGCGAGGGCTACTTCGACGGCCTCGCGGTGATCCGCGCCCAGGACAATTACGTGGCGCAGTGGGGCGACGGCGAAGAGGCGAAGGCAATGGGCAGCGCGAGCGCCAAGCTCGCACCCGAGTTCACCCGCCCCGCGTCGGGGCTCGCGTTCGACGCACTCCCCGATGCCGATACCTACGCGCCCGAGACCGGTTTCTCGAACGGTTTCGCCGCGGCCCGCGACGCGAAGGCCGACCGCGCGTGGATGATCCATTGCTATGGCGTGGTGGGCGTGGGACGCGGCAACGACTCCGACTCGGGCAATGGATCGTCGCTGTACGCCATCATCGGCTCGCCCGCGCGGCTTCTCGACCGCAACATCACCGTGGTGGGGCGGGTACTGCGCGGCATCGAGCGGCTCTCCACGCTGCGCCGCGGCACCGGGCCGCTGGGCTTCTACGAGAGGATCGAGGATCGCACCCTGATCGCGAAGGCGCGGATGGCGGCCGACGTGCCGGCCCCGGAGCGGATGAAGATCGAGATCCTGCGCACGGACAGCGCCACCTTTCGCGAGGTGGTCGAGCTCCGGCGCTGGCGCCGCGACGACTGGTACAAGGAGCCCGCCGGCCGCGTGGACGTGTGCTCCAGCCCCGTGCCGGTGCGCGACGCGCCCTAGCCCCATGCCCGAGGTGGAAATGCGCCCCATCGCGGCCGAAGGCCTCGTCCTCGAGCCTCAGGTGGCCGCCCATGCGGAGGAGATGTTCGTGCTCCTCGGCGACCCGCGCATCTACGAGCACGAGAACCAGCCACCCGCATCGCTCGAATGGCTGCGCCAGCGCTTCACCAGGCTCGAGACGCGGCTCTCGGGCGATGGCAGCGAGCAGTGGCTCAACTGGGTGGTGCGACTGCCCGATGAGCGCCTCGCGGGCTACCTTCAGGCATCGGTGCGCGCCCGCGGCGACGCGCTCATCGCCTACGTGCTCGGCAGCGAGCATTGGGGGAAGGGCATCGCGACCCGCGCGGTGACGGCGATGCTGGAGGAGCTGGCCGCGCGATACGGCGTGCGAACCGTGTGGGCGGTGTTGAAGCGCGACAACCTGCGCTCGCGCCAGCTCCTGGACCGGTTGGGGTTCGTCAACGCCACCCAGGACGAGCACGCCGACCTCGCGGCCGACGCGGACGAGATCGCGATGCGCCGCGACCTGCCCGCGCCGTGAGCGCGGAAAAGGCGAAAGCCGAGCTCGACGCGATCAGTGCCGGCACCCTCGCGCACTACGACCAGCGCGCGCGCGAGTTCTGGGAGGGCACGCGCGGCCACGACGTGCGCCAGAACGTCGAGGCGCTATTGCGGCACCTCCAGGGCACCCCGCCCTTTTCGATCCTGGACTTCGGTTGCGGCCCCGGGCGTGACCTCGCCACCTTCCGCGCGCTGGGGCACGAGGCGATCGGCCTCGAGGGCTCGCCGCAGCTGGCGGCAATGGCGCGCGAGCATGGCGAGGTCGAGGTCTGGGAGCAGGATTTCCTGGCGCTGGACCTCCCCGCCGGGCGCTTCGACGGCATCTTCGCCAACGCCTCGCTTTTCCATGTCCCCGCAAGCGAGCTGCCGCGGGTGCTGCGCGAGCTCCAGGCCACGTTGAAGCCCGGCGGAGTGTTGTTCAGCTCCAACCCGCACGGCGACAACACCGAGGGATGGAATCGGGGGCGCTACGGCGCGTGGCACGACCTCGAGGCGTGGCGGTGCTACCTGGAGGCGGCGGGCTTCCGCGAGCTCGAGCACTACTACCGGCCGCCGGGGCTGCCGCGGGAGCAGCAGCCATGGCTCGCCACTGTCTGGCGCCGCAATTAATGGGGTCAGGTTAGTTTTCGGACC
>JANMHV010000328.1:0-10894 GCA_031375445.1 Burkholderiales bacterium
CCACCGCCGCCTCGATCAGGTCGGGGACGTCGTGCATGTGCGCGCCGAACTTGCCCGCGAGCGGCCAGTCGCTGCCGATGTTGGGCGCGTCGATGCGCATGTACATCTTGGCGTCGGCCTTGACCGACTGCACCTTGCGAATTTCCTCCACGCTGTCCACCACGAACCACTCCCCACCCTTGGCCGACGCGTACTCGAGGAACGCCCGCGACTTCATCGGGTTGGAATAGAACACTTCGGCGACCGGCACCCCCAGGCCCAGCAGGATGTCCAGCTCGGCGATCGAGGCGATCTCGAAGCCCGCGCCCTCCTGCATCAGCACCTTCAAGACGCGCGGGTCCGGATTGGCCTTCACCGCGAAGTGCGGGCGAACGCGCGGCAGCGCCGCACGGAAGCGCCGCGTCTTGCCACGGACGATCTCGAGGTCCACCAGCAGGACCGGCTTCTTGTAGGCGTGCCGGGAGAGGTACTGCTTCACCCGGGTGAAATCGAGGCTGACTTCCGGATGGGTATCGAGGGGGAATTCGGGTTGCGGCCGGAGCTTCTTTACCGTGGCGGTGCGGGGCATCGGGTCCTCAGGAGACAGGAAAGCGGGGGAATACCGGGCATCGGGCGCGCGCCGGACTGGGCGGCGGCAGGATGGCCACAGCAGTTCCTCGCTCTTGTCATGATGACCTCCTTGGATCCCCGCTGGGGGACGTAAAAAGGCGTTTGGAACTAGTCCTTTACGCCATGCATTGATGGAAAATTTGCGCGAAGTATAGGGCAAAAAAACCGGCCCGCGTGAGCTTTTTTGTCCCCCGCGGCGCGGGTTCGTTCAAATCTTGGGCAAGGTGACGCCCTGCTGCCCCTGGTACTTGCCGCCGCGGTCCTTGTACGAGGTCTCGCAGACCTCGTCGGACTCGAAGAAGAGCATCTGGGCCACACCCTCGTTGGCGTAGATCTTCGCGGGCAGCGGCGTGGTGTTGGAGAACTCGAGGGTCACGTAGCCTTCCCACTCGGGCTCCAAGGGCGTTACGTTGACGATAATCCCGCAATTGCGGACGAAAACTCCCGCTTGAAGCGCGAAGTTGCCCGCCTCGGGCACGGTCAGGCAATAGACGTCGTGGTCGCCCGGCAGGGTGCGAACGCTGACCACTTTGTGATTGCGGTGGTGCCCCCCGTGAAGCGCAGGAAGCACACTCGAACCAGGGCGAATCGGGTGCCAATGACCCGCAGATACATCGACCCGGACGGCGTTCCTTTCGCTCCATTCGTGGACCAGTCGGTGGACCGGCGTCCACGTTCCGCTTCTCGGCTCGTAGACCATTTCGGAGCCATGCGGGGCGTCGCGGTACAGGGGCATGAGCGAATCGCCCCGCTCCAAGGTGGCTGCCGCAGCCATCCGGCCATCGCGGCACATGAACAGGTGGTCCGGGGTCGCATGGATCAGGTCACCTGTATCCAACTCGATTTGAACTAAAGAGTCGCGACCGATGAACCGCGGCCGATCGAGAATCGACACGATCATCCGGCCGTCAGCGGCGATGCTGTAGCCGCGGAACATCTCGCCCCTCTGGTGGCGGCGCGCCATCTCCTCCAGCGTGGGCGCCGTTCCGTCGACAAGCGCCACCCGCGTGTCTCCTCGGAAGCATCGCGCGTAAGTGCTGTTATGGACGACGATTCCGTTGGCAAGGAAGTTATGCGGACCGGGCACGGTGATGTCGTAGACCTCTTGCTCACCGGCGGCCTCTATCGACTCGACGGTGTCCCAGATCGGACCGAAAGCGAGTCCACCAAGCGTCTGATCTTCCGTGGCTTCGACCATACGGGCGACGGCTTCCATCCCGACGGATTGGTCGCGCTGAGGGTGGACACCTACGCTGTTCATCGAGATGCCTGCCCCGCCGGCAGCCGACGCCACGAGGTCCCATGCTTCGCGCGGCAGCGTGTCGAAGTTGGAATGGCGGCGTGCGACGACTCGCTCGCGCATAGCCGGGAGAATCTCATCTTCGAGCCGCCGTTGCTTGATCGACCCCGGAACGAATCCGATGTATTCAGAGAATCGCCCGATTTGTTCTACGTCGGTGATGAGCAGGCTGTGCGCGGTGGTCTTCGCCCATGTCTGCTTCTCCCGGATCAACGCGAAGATTCCGAATCTGAGCAGAAGCTGATGGACGTCCTCAACCAGCGTACGGGACTTCGAGTAGTACTCCAGGAACGCAGCGCCCTCTTGGTGGTACAAGCCGCCATCGCCTGAAAAAAGCGCCTGAAGGAACAGTCGTACGGACCCCTCCGGGGCTTTGAAGATGGCCTGCGGCACCGACTTGCCGGCCGAATTCGTAGCTGCGCCATGGCCCTGGAGCCAAACACGCGCGCGGTTTGCGAGAGACACTCCGCCCCGACCGACCCGGTTGACCAGGCGATATCCCAGGCTGCCATTCGACGTGACGGCGCCCATGCCGCTTGCTTCGAAGGACGCCTTCAGCAAGGACACCAGGACCGGATCTTCGTTTGTGAACACCGGGCTGCTGCCGGGCGTATCACACTGACCCTCGGAGATCATGAGCCCGAGCAAGGACGCCTCCCAATCGGGAATCGGCGTCTTGCCGAATACGGGCACGCTACGCGCGATGGCGATTCGATCGCCGGGCTGAAGGCGTTGGAGCTCCGTCCAACCGTGCAGCTGCCGGAATGGATGATTCGCCGTCGCCTTGATGCGCAACCCAGCGCGGGTGCGCAGCTCGAAAACCGGCTTGACGCCTTGGGGGATGAATGCCGAGATCGACGCGGCACGCAGGCGCCAATCGGTCATCGCCAAGGTCTTCTTGCCCCAGCCGAACTGGGTGATCGGCAGGTACGCGCCGGTCTCCGCATCCACGAGCCGCGTGTCAGCCGTCACGCACTTGCCGAGGCAAATCGTGAGGACATTTCTCGGAATCCGGAAGTGCTCCACCGTACGCGCCAGAGCGAAGGAGTTGGGAGGAATAATGCAGGTCGGCCCCTGGAAGTTGACGAACGATTTCTCGTCGAAGGCCTTCGGGTCAACCACCGTGGAATGGACGTTGGTGAAGACCTTGAATTCTTCCGAGCAGCGCACGTCGTAGCCGTAACTCGAGGTGCCGTACGAGACGATCTTGCGGCCGTCCACGTGGCGCACCTGACCCGGCTCGAAAGGCTCGATCATCCCGTGCGCGGCCGCCATGCGGCGGATCCACTTGTCGCTCTTGATGCTCACGCAGCCTCCGCCGGAGACACTCAGTTGTTTTGGATCACGATCTTCGGGAAAACAGCCGAGCGATCCTCGGAAGCCCGCGCGATCCGCGCCGCAACCTTGCGGGCGATGTCGCGATAAATCGCGGCAATCGGACCGTCAGGCTCCGAGACCACCGTGGGCTTGCCCGAATCGGCCTGCTCGCGAATGCGGATATCCAGCGGCAGCGAGCCCAGGAACTCCACGTCGTAATCGCGGCACATCTTTTCCCCGCCGCCGGAACCGAAGATGTGCTCGGCATGGCCGCACTGGGAGCAGACGTGGATCGCCATGTTCTCGACGATGCCGAGGATCGGGATGCCGACCTTCTCGAACATCTTGAGGCCCTTCCGCGCATCCATCAGCGCGATGTCCTGGGGGGTGGTCACGATGACCGCACCCGTGACCGGCACCTTCTGCGAAAGGGTGAGCTGGATGTCGCCGGTGCCCGGCGGCAAATCCACCACCAGGTAATCGAGGTCGCGCCACTTGGTCTCGCCGAGCAACTGTTCCAGCGCCTGGGTGACCATCGGCCCGCGCCAGACCATCGGCGTATCCGACTCGATGAGGAAGCCCACGCTCATCGCCTGGATGCCGTGGCCCTCCATCGGCTCCATGCTCTTGCCGTCGCGGGAGGTGGGCCGCCCGGTGATCCCGAGCATCACGGGCTGCGAGGGGCCGTAGATGTCCGCGTCCAGCATTCCCACCGTGGCGCCCTCGGCGGCGAGCGCCAGGGCCAGGTTCACCGCAGTGGTGCTCTTGCCCACGCCTCCCTTGCCGGAGGCGACCGCGATGATGTTCTTGATGCCGGGGACGAGCTTGACCCCGCGCTGCACCGCGTGGGAGACGATCTTCGAGTGGACGTTCACGCTGGCATGGGCGACTCCCGGCAGCGCGCGCAGCCGCCCTGCCACCTGGGAGCGCACCTTTTCTATCACCCCGCGGGCGGGATAGCCGAGCGCCACGTCCAGGCTCACCTGGTCGCCATCGATCTTCACGTTCTTCACCGAGCGCGACTCGACGTAGTTGCGGCCCGTGACCGGGTCGATCAGCTCTGAGAGCGCCGCGAGGACGTCCTTGTCAGTGGGGGGCATGGGAAGCGTTTCGGAGAGGCGAATGCAGAGCCGGAATCTTAAAGCAATTTGCTATCATCGCGGAGCCTCGAATCGACCTTAAATGCCCCGCAAGCTTTTCGTCACCACCGCCCTGCCGTACGCCAATGCCCCTTTCCACATCGGGCACATCATGGAGTACGTGCAGGCTGACACGTGGGTGCGCTTCCAGCGCCTCCAGGGGCACAAGGTCAACTTCGTCTGCGCCGACGACACCCACGGCGCCCCGATCATGCTGAAGGCCGAAGCCGAGGGCATCACGCCCGAGGAGCTGATCGCCCGCGTGGCCGAGACCCACAAGCGCGACCTGCAGCGCTTCGGGGTGAGCTTCGACAACTTCCACACCACGAATTCGGAAGAGAACGTCGAGCTCGCCTGCCTGCTCTTCGAGGCCCTGCGCGGCGCGGGCCTGATCGAGACCAAGACCATCGAGCAGTTCTTCGACCCGGTGAAGAAGATGTTCCTGGCGGACCGCTACATCAAGGGCGAGTGCCCGAAGTGCGGGACGAAGGACCAGTACGGCGACTCCTGCGAGAACTGCGGCGCGGTCTACGCCCCCACGGACCTGAAGAACCCGGTCTCGGCCCTCACCGGCGCCAAGCCCGTGCTGAAGAAGTCCGATCACTTCTTCTTCAAGCTCTCGGATCCGCGGTGCGTGAAGTTCCTGCGCGGCTGGACCCAGGACGGCAAGCTCCAGCCCGAGGTCTCCAACAAGGTGCTCGAGTGGCTCGACGGGGGCCTGAACGACTGGGACATCACCCGCGACGCGCCCTACTTCGGCATCGAGATCCCCGGCGCCCCCGGCAAGTACTTCTACGTCTGGCTCGATGCCCCGATCGGCTACCTCGCCTCGCTCAAGAACTACCTCGGCAAGAAGGGGCAGGACTTCGACAAGTACCTCGCCGACCCGAAGGTGGAGCAGATCCACTTCATCGGCAAGGACATCATCTACTTCCACACGCTTTTCTGGCCGGCGATGCTGCACTTCAGCGGCCGCAAGGTGCCGGACAACGTGTACGTGCACGGCTTCCTGCAGCTTTCGGGCGAGAAGATGTCCAAGTCGCGCGGCATCTCGGTCAGCCCGCAGAAGTACATCGAGCTGGGCCTCAATCCCGAGTGGCTGCGTTATTACCTGGCCGCGAAGCTGAACGCCCGGGTGGAGGACCTCGACTTCAACCCCGACGACTTCCTCGCACGGGTCAATTCCGACCTGGTGGGAAAGTACGTGAACATCGCCAGCCGCGCGGCGGGCTTCATCGGCAAGCGCTTCGGCGGCAAGTTGACCGAGGAGCCGCTGTCGGCCGGCCGGGAGTTGAAGCACAAGATGCGCGGCAACCTCGCCGCCCCGGCGCCCGACGACGAGCAGGCCCCGGCGATCCTGTTCGAGGTGCGCAGCTTCGCCGACGCCATCGCCGCCGACTACGAGAGCCGGGAGTTCAGCAAGGCGATCCGCCAGATCATGTTCCTCGCCGACCGCGTGAACCAGTACGTGGACGAGCAGAAGCCGTGGGAGATCGCCAAGGAGGCGGGCCAGGACCCGGCGCTGCAGTGGTTCTGCACGCTCTACCTGGAGCTCTTCCGCATCCTCACCATCTACCTGAAGCCGGTGCTGCCGAAGGTGGCCGAGAACGTCGAGGAATTCCTGGGCGTGAAGCCCCTCGCCTGGGAAGACGTGGCCACACCGCTGAAGGCCGGCCACGCCATCCAGCCCTACCGGCACCTGGTCTCGCGCATCGATCCGAAGCAGATCGACCAGCTGCTGGAGCCGCCGGCCGACCCCAAGGCCGAGGCGACCAAGGCCGCGGCCGCCGCCGTCGACACGCCGGAGTTCAAGCTGGAGCCGGTGGAGCCCCCCAAGCCGCCGGTGATCCTGCCGGTGGAAGACACGATTTCCATCGACGATTTCGTCCGCATCGACCTGCGCGTCGCGCGCATCGTGGACGCGGAGCTGATCGCCGATGCCGACAAGCTGCTCAAGCTCACCCTCGACATCGGGCTGGAGAGCAGCCGCACGGTGTTCGCGGGCATCCGCTCCGCGTACACCCCCAAGGACCTGATCGGGCGCCTCACGGTGATGGTGGCCAACCTGGCGCCGCGCAAGATGCGCTTCGGCGAATCCCAGGGCATGGTGCTCGCCGCCGGGGATGGCGGCTCGATCTACCTGCTGGCACCGGACTCGGGCGCGCTGCCGGGGATGCGCATCAAGTAAAAAAATCGCCCGCCGGATTTCTCCGGCGGGCGCTCGCAAGTGCGCCTTGCGGGTTGAAGCTGGGGGCCCATGCAGGCCCGACAACAGGTCCCATGGTTCCCTCTTTCGTCCCCTCGGCCTGTGATGGACTTCACACAAACCCCCGCCCGGCGAATACCGTTGTATTCGAGGCCAATACGGTTGTAATCGAACATGCCCGCGAGCAAGGCCCTGGTTGCGCCCCCCTACGCCATCGACCGCGAAACCCTCGAGCGCGAGGTCTCCGTGGACGTCTACCGCGCGAGCGGCCCCGGCGGCCAGCACGTGAACCGCACCGAGTCGGCGATCCGCCTCACCCACGCCCCCTCGGGGGTGGTGGTGGCGTGCCAGGAGTCGCCCTCCCAGCACCGCAACCGGGACATCGCCTTCGAGCGGCTGGCACAAAAGCTGAAACGGCTGAACCACGTGCCCCGCAAACGCGTGGCCACCAAGCCCAGCAGGGCCGCGAAGCGGCGCCGGCTGGAGACCAAGAAGCGCGAGGGAGCCATCAAGGCCAAGCGCGGCAAGGTGCGCGGCGATGAGTGAGCGAATGGCGCGGCGTCTCACCGTGCGCGGCCAGGTGCAGGGGGTGTTCTATCGCGAGTCGATGCGGCGCGAGGCGGAGAGGCTCGGCATCTCGGGCTGGGTGCGCAATCGCTGGGACGGCACCGTGGAAGCCCATGTGGAGGGCACCGGCGCGGCGCTCGAGGCGCTGCTCGCCTGGGCCGGCCGTGGACCCCCGGAGGCCGAGGTCACCGGGGTCGAGGCCCGCGACGCGGCGCTGGAGGGCGGCACCGCGTTCGAGAAACGCCCGACCGCGTAGGGAGCTACTCGCCTTTCAGGAGGCCCGAGGCGGCCAGCGCCTTCAGCTTGGTTTCCTCGGCGCGCATGAACACGGTGAACTGCGCCGGATCCATGGGCCTGACTTCCGAGCCCAGCTCCTGCAGGCGCTTCCTGACCGCCGGGTCGGCGAGCGCCTTCGCGAGCGCCTGGGCGAGTGTCGCGATGACGGCTGGCGGCGTCTGCGCCGGGGCGAAGAGGCCGCTGGGTGTCACGCCCTCGAAGTTGGTGATCCCCAGGTCGGAGAGCGACGGGACGTCGGGAAGGTCCGCAACCCGGCTGCGGGCGAGGGACGCGAGGGCGCGGAGCTTTCCGCCCTTGATCTGCGGCAGCGAGCTCGAGGTCTGGTCCACCATGCTGTCGACCTGCGCGCCGGCGAGCGCCACGATCGCCGGCCCCGAGCCCTTGAACGGGATCACATTCAGGTCCACCTTCAGCGCCTCGCGCAGCTGCAGGATCGCGATGTGGTTGGTGGTCCCGTTGCCGGAGTGGGCGATGGACACCTTGCCGGGATTGGCGCGCGCGTAGGCCAGCCACGCGGCGAAGTCGGCATGGGGGCTCGCCGCGGGCACTTCGAGAATGAGCGGAGTCACCGCCATCATCCCCACCGGCGTGAAGGATGCGAGGCTGTAGGGCGGGTTGGGGATGAGCAGCGG
Source organism: Burkholderiales bacterium (assembly GCA_031375445.1). Lineage (GTDB taxonomy): Bacteria > Pseudomonadota > Gammaproteobacteria > Burkholderiales > Usitatibacteraceae > Usitatibacter. Next base: position 8,068 of record JANMHV010000328.1, read on the forward strand.
GCTCACGATCGAGGTGCCGGTGGTACCCGCCACCAGCGTGTAGCCGTCGGGGGGCGACTTGGCGACCGCGTCGCTCCCCAGCGCGCCGCCTGCCCCGGCCCGGTTCTCGATCACGAACGGTTGTCCCAGCTCCCTCGCCATCGCCTCCCCGATGAGGCGCGCGGTCACGTCCAGGTTTCCGCCGGGTGCGAACGGCACGACGATCTTCACCGGCTTCGCCGGGAATGGCTGCGCAGCGGCGGTTCCCGCCACGAGGGCCGCGGCGGTGATCGAGGCGAGGGCAAGCAGGGTGCGTCTCTTCAAGGTCGCTCCTTTCAGGATTTCCAGCCGAGCCATTCGACGGCGCCACGCCCCATCACCCATTCCAGCGCTTCGGGGTCGAGGAACGGCATCTCTTCGGTAAACATCGTGATCGCCTGGCGGTAGGTGCAGGGCAGCCGGGTGAGGTCCGTGCCCCAGAACACGCGCCGTGGGCCGAACGCTTCCACCACGCGCTCGACGTATTGATGCAGGCCTCGATAGGGCCAGGCCTCGTCGCTGTAGCACGGCAGCGCGCTGGCCTTGGCCGCCACGTTGGGAAGGCTCGCGAGCGCGAGCAGCCGGTCGAGGTCGCGGAAGGCTTGCGCATCCTTCTCGCCATTCACGAGGCCCAGGTGGTCGATCACGAGCTTCAGGTCCGGATGGGCGCGCGCGACCGGCTCGATGCGATCGAGGTACGCCTGGTGCAGCAGGACCATCACGGGCAGGCCCAGCCGCTCGGCTTCACCCCAAACCCAGTCGAAGCGTCCGTCGAGGAACGGCTGGCGCAGCAGCGGCGTGTGGAACGAGAAGCGCAGGCCGAGCATGCCGGGCTCGCGAAAGCGCGCGAGCGCCGCGCGGGCATTTGGCATGTCGGGGTCGAAGCGGCCCATCACCGCGAAGCGCCCGGGATGCGCGCGGGCCGCGGCGAGTGCCAGGTCGTTGCGATCGCCTTCCCAGGAAGGCGGCACGATCACCACCCTCTCCACGCCGGCGGCATCCATCTCGCCCAGCACTTCCGCAGCACTCCACGGCGTATCGCGCTGCGGGTGGGCGCGCGCCGGCCACGGGCGCTCGGGCGTGTTCGCACCCCAGATGTGCACCTGGGAGTCGGCGATCCGCATCGTCAGTCGACCTTGGCCCCGGACTGCTGCACCACCGTGCGCCACTTCTCGTACTCGCTCTTCACAAAGGACCCGAACTTCTCCGGCGTGCCTGCGGCGGGGTCGGCCCCCTCCTCCACCAGGCGCGTATCGACCGCCTTTTCGGCAAGGACCTCGTTCACCGCGCGATTGAGCGTCGCGATCGCCTCGCGCGGCGTCCCCTTCGGCGCGAAGAATCCGAACCAGGAGCCCGCCTCGAATCCCGGGAAACCGCTGTCCGTGACGGTCGGAACCTCCGGCATCGAGCGCGAGCGTTGCGTGCTCGTCACCGCCACCGCCACCAGGTTGCCGGCCTTGATGTGCGCGATCACCGAGGGGATGGTCGCGAACATGAACTGCACGCGGCCGGTCAGCAGGTCCTTCAGCGCCTCGGCGCCCTTGTAGGGGATGTGGACGGCGTCGAAGCCCGCGCGCGACGCCAGCATGTAGCCCGAGAGGTGCGACGAGGTGCCGATGCCGGTCGAGGCGTAGTTGAGCTTGCCGGGGTTGGCCTTCGCGTACTTGAGGAAGTCCTCCATCGTCTTCACGTTGAGGGAGGGGTGCACCACCAGGACGTTGGGAACGTCGGCGATCTGTGCGATCGGCACGAGGTCGGTGAGGGGGTTGTGGGGAAGGTTCTTGTAAAGCGTGGGGTTCACCGCCATCGGGCCCACCGAGTTCACGATCAGCGTGTAGCCGTCGGCCGGGGCGCGCGCCACGAACTCGGTGCCGATGTTGCCGCCGGCGCCGGGCTTGTTCTCGACCACGAACGGCTGCTTCAGCTTCTCGGAGAGGCGTTGGCCGATGGTGCGCGCCATGATGTCGGTGGTGCCGCCGGCGGTGAAGGCGACGACGATCTTCACCGGCTTGGCGGGGTACGGCGCTAGCTGGCCCTGGACGGCCGCGGCGCCGAGGGCCACGGCGACTGCCGCCACGGCCCTGATTCCTCTTGCGATCATTCCTTCACTCCTTGTAGGTGGGATCGATGCGGTCCAACTTCCGCAGCAGCGCCGGCCACTCCATCACGCCATAGGGCCGGCGCGTCTGGGGCTGGTAGTTCATGTAGGTCTCCTGCAGCACCGGCTGCGGCACCGAAACCAGCTTGGCCCCGGTGGCCATCGCCGCGAGCTGCGAGCGCGCGGTGAGCTCGAGGCGGTGCATCCAGTTGAATGCCTCGCCGATGGTCTTGCCCACGGTGAGGAGGCCGTGGTTGCGCAGGATCAGCGCCTCCCCGGTGCCGAGGTCTCGCAGCAGCGATTCCTCCTCCTTGGTGTCGAGCACCACGCCCTGGTAGTCGTGGTAGCCGATCTTGAGGAACCGCATCGAGGTCTGCGAGATCGGCAGCACGCCGCATTCGAGCGCCGAGAGCGCCATGCCGGCCCAGGTGTGGGTGTGGATCACGCACGCCACGTCGTGGCGCGCCTTGTGGATCGCGCCGTGGATCACGTAGCCCGCCTTGTTGATGCCGTAGTCCAGCGCGCCGAAATCGGGCTTGGCGAGGATGTTGCCGTGGATGTCGATCTTGATCAGGCTCGACGCCGTGATCTCCTCGTACATCATCCCGTAGGCGTTGATGAGGAACGCCCCCTCCTCGCCCGGCACCGACGCCGAGACATGGTTGGCCATCATGTCGGACATCCCGTAGATGTCCACCAGCCGGTAGCAGG
>JANMHV010000035.1:0-9015 GCA_031375445.1 Burkholderiales bacterium
GGCTTCGAGATCGCCTTGCCCTTGAGCGCGATCTCGCCTTCGACCGGGTTCAGGTAGCCGCCCACGGCCTTGAGCAACGTCGATTTCCCGCAACCCGAAGGCCCCAGCAGCACGCAGCGGTCGCCGGTATGCACATCGAAGCTCACGCGATAGGTGGCCGTGACCAGGTGCTCGCGCGTCTTGTACTGGAGCGTCACGCCATCGACGGCGAGCAGCGGCGACAGCGCCATCGCTGCCATCCCTAGCTGCCCGGCAGCGCGTGGACCTCGGGAAAGAACATGTCTTTCCAGCTTTCCGGCCGGTTCTTGAGCGTGCCCACCTGGTGCATGAACTGGGCGTAGGGCAGGATCCGGTCCGGCGCCATGGTGTAGCGCACCTGGGGGTCATTCATGATCGCCAGCAGCTTGTCGACGTTTTCCTTGCCGCCGCCCTCGCGCACGTAGACCTCGGCCGCGCGCTTCTTGTCGGCGTTGATCGAGTCCGTCGCCTCTTTCAGCGCCGCCACCACCGCGCGGTAGCTCCTGGGATTCTCGTCGCGGAATTTCTTCGTCGACCAGACCATGAGGAAGGTGTTGGGCCCGCCCATCACGTCGTAGGAGTTGAGGATCGTGTGCACCGCGGGGTTCTCCAGCGCCTGGTTCTGGAACGGGGGCGAGGTGAACTGCGCGGTGATTTGCCCCGACCCGGCGAGGAGCGCCCGCAGGCCTTCGGGATGCGGCAGGTTCACCATCAGCGGGTTCAGCTTCTTGTAGTTGTCGATGCCGTACTCCTTGGCCACCGCCATCTGCAGGTAGGTGGTCTGCACCGAAGAGCCCGCGCCCGCCATGGCGATGCGGTCCTGGTCGGTCAGGTCGCGGATCGTCTTCACGGCCGGGTTGCGCGACACCAGCAGGTTCGGCATCGACGAGAGGGCAGCGACGCCGTTCACTCCGAGGTTGCCGCGCGTGCGGTCCCACAAGATGATCGCCGGGCCCGTGCCGCCGGCGGCGAAGTGCAGGCTGCCGGCGAGCAGCGCGTCGTTGGCGGCGGAGCCCGCGCCGAGCGTGGCCCACGTGACCTTGGTGGCGGCCAGCCCCTCCTTCGCGAGGTGCTTCTCCACCAGCTTGTCGGCCTTCATGAGCGTCAACTGCATGTAGCCGATGCCGTACTGCGACATCATCTTGAGTTCGTCGACCTCCGCGGCGGCGTGGGTGGCGCCGGTGAGGCCGAGGGCGGCGGCGAGCAGCCCGAGCAGTTTCGTGATCTTCATCTTCCCCTCCTAGGGTGTCGTGATCGCTTCAGGAAGCGGCCGCTGGAACGGCCGTCCGGGCCACGATCTGCGTCGCGAGCCCGGTGTGGACGTGCCCCTCGCGGAATTCCCCGGAATCGAGGATCGCGAGGAGCGCGGGTACATTGTGCTTGACGCCCTCGATGCGGAACACCCGCAGGGCGTCGATCAGCTTGTCGATGGCTTCGCCGCGCGTGGCGGCGCGCGCGATCACCTTGGCGATCATGGGGTCGTAGTGGGGCGTGACATCGCGTCCCGCGGCGTAGCCGGTCTCGACACGGATTCCGGCACCCGAGGGGGGAGCGAATTCGCGCAGCGTCCCCGGCGAGGGCAGGAAGCGTTTCGGATCCTCGGCGTAGACGCGCGCCTGGATCGCGTGGCCGGTGGCCTTCAGTGGCTCCGGAAGGATTTCCGCGAGCTCGTGGCCCGCCGAGGAGCGCAGCTGGCTCGCCACCAGGTCGATGCCGGTGATCTCCTCGGTCACGCCGTGTTCGACCTGGAGCCGCGTGTTCATCTCGAGGAAGCGGTACTCACCATCGGGGGCTAGCAGCAGCTCCACGGTGCCAAGGTTGTCGTAGCCCAGGCGCGACATCGTCTTCGCCACCCGTGCGAGCAGTGCGTCGAGGACCGGGGCATCCACCCGCGGGGCACGCGCCTCCTCGATGATCTTCTGGTGGCGGCGCTGCACCGAGCAGTCGCGCTCGAACAGGTGGGCGACATGGCCGTAGCGGTCGCCGAGGAGCTGGATCTCCACGTGCCGCGGGTTCTCCACCAGGCGCTCGAGGTAGACCTCGCGGCTCGCGAAGCCGCGCTCGGCCATGGAGGCGGCGCGCTCCACGGCGGCGACGAGCTCGCCCGGGTTGCGGGCCGGCAGCATGCCGATGCCGCCGCCGCCCGCGGCGGGCTTCACCAGGATCGGGTAGCCGATGGCCTCGGCGGCGGCGAGGATGGCTTCCGGCTCCGCGGGCAGCACGCCGGAGCCGCGGCCCACGGGCAGGCCCTCACGCTCGGCGAGCTCTCGTGCACGCGTCTTGTGGCCCATCGCCTCGATCCACTTCGGCGCCGGACCGATGAACCGCATGCCCGCGGCCTCGACGGCGGTGGCGAAGGCCGCGTTCTCCGACAGGAACCCGTAGCCCGGATGGAGCGCGTCGCAGCCCGCCTTGCGCGCCGCCTCGAGGATCGCCGCCTGGTTGAGATAACTCTCGCGCGCGGGCGGGGGCCCGATGCATGCGGTCTCGCTCGCGAGCGCCAGCCAAGGCGCGCCGGCATCGGCCTCCGAGTGGACGGCAAGGGACGGGATGCCGAGCGTATTGAGCGCCCGCAGCACGCGCGAGGCGACCGCTGCGCGGTTGGCGACGACTACCTTGTGGAAGAGGGCCATGGTCAGAAGCTCGTGGGCCAGGCGCGCATCAGGTGCTGGCCCACGCCATTCGTGTGCCGCAGCCGATGGATGTCGAGCATGCGAATCAGGTAATCGCGCGTTTCCTCGGGGCGGATCACCGACTGCACCGCGTAGATCGAGGCGATGTCCCACACCTCGTTGTCGCGGTCGAAGGTGGCGAGCTTCTCGTCGAAGCCGGGATCGCCGCGCTTCAGACCATGGACGATCTCGACCGCGAAGCCCGAGTCCATGAAGCTCACCTCCGCGGTGGGCCATGCGGCCACCTCGTCGGAATTCTTGCCGCCGCCCATGTTGAGGTAGGCCTGGCCGTAGCTCTTCCTCAGGATCACCGACAGCTTCGGGACGGTGGTGAGCGAGAGCGCGTTCATCATGTTCATGATCTTGCCGGGGGCGCGCCGGCGCTCCGCCTCGGTGCCGATCACGAAGCCCGGTGTATCGACGAACATCACCAGCGGGATGTTGAACGAGTCGCACATCACGATGAGGCTCGTGATCTTCTCGCAGGCGTCGGTATCCATCGCCGCCCCCTTGTAGAGCGGGTTGTTGCCGATGATGCCCACGGTGCGGCCGTTCAGGCGTGCGAGCCCGGTGGTGGCAACCTTTCCGAAGCGGGGTTTCAACTCCAGGTAGCTGTCGCGGTCGACGATGGTGCGGATCACCTTGCGCGCGTCGTAGACCTGGGTGCGGGAGACCGGCACCAGGTCGAGGATGTCGCCCATGCCGTCGCCCGATCCCGCGGTCACGGGGGCCACCGGCGGCGCCTCGTTATGGTGGCTGGGCAGGTACGACAGGAAGCGCCGGATGGCGTCGAGGGCTTCCTCGTCGGTATCGACTACCGCGTCGGCGAAGCCGGTGACTTCCGAATGGAGCTGCCAGCCGCCCAGGGCTTGCGGATCGACTTCCTCGCGAATGGCGAGCGAGGCCAGCAGCGAGCTCGACACGGCGAGCACCGCACCCTTGCGCATCACGCTGAAATCCGACAGCACCGCGTACCAGGAGGACGACCCGTAGGACATGCCGAGGGTAGCCGAGCACCACGGCGTCTCGCGCATGCGGCGGTACTGGAGGCCATCGTTGCCGAGGAGCGCGCCCATGCCGCGCGATCCCATGTGGTCCGGCATGCGCGCGCCCGACGATTCGCCGAGGAACACGAGCGGAAAGCCGCGCTCGGTGGCGACCTTGCGCATGTGGGCGATCTTGCGGCCGTTGGTGGCGCCGGATGAGGCGCCCATCACGGTGAAGTCGTTGGAGACCACGGCCGCATCGCGTCCCTCGATGCGGCCGAAGCCCGCGATCTTGCCGTCGGAGGGGGATTTGTCACGGTCCGACGGGGTGGCGGAGGTGGAGAAGAGGCCCGACTCGATGAAGCTGCCGGGATCGAAGAGCCGGTCGATGCGCTGGCGAGCGTCGAGGATGCCGGGCGCCACGCGCTTGGCGAGCTTCTTCTCCCCACCCATGGCGAGCGCCTTCGCCTCGCGGCGGGCGAACTCGCTCTCGATTCGATCGCGGCGTTCGCGCAGGGGATCGGCGGGCTTGTCGTCCGGCATCGGGTGGGCTTTCATGTCAGAGGATGTAGCGCTGGTATTTCTCGAGGGCGAGCCGCGCGCTGTGCAGCCCCGCGCGGCGCAGCCGTTCGGCCTCGGCCGCATCGCCCCGCGCCATGGCCTCCAGCATCGCGACGTGTTGCTGGCGCCCGGCCTCGGCGCGCCCCGGCAGGATGATGATGCGGCGGATCAGCACCTGGATCTTCTCGAAGACGATGTCGAGCATTTCGGCCAGCACCGGGTTGTCCGCGGCCTGGATGATCGCGATGCGCAGGCGCTCGTAGTGGCCGATGTATTCGTCGAGCTCTCCCTTGGCCACGAGCTCCGCCATCGGGCCCGAGAAGCGCTCGAGCTCGGCGCGCCAGGTCTCGGCCGGGGCGTTCTCGGTGGCGAGGCGGGCGGCGAGGCCTTCCAGCACCTCGCGCAGGTGGTAGATGTGGAAGGCCTGGGACATGTCGAGCCGCATCACCACGGCGCCGCGGTTGGGGATGCGCTCCACCAGGCCGCGCTGCTCGAGGGCCGTGAGGGCCACGCGGACGCGGGTGCGGGCGACGCTGAACTCCTTCGCGAGGTCGGTCTCGCGCAGCTTGGCCCCGGGCGGGATCTCCTGCTGCGCGATGCGCCCGCGCAGCGTCTCGAAGATCTCGGCGGCGCCGGTGTCGCTGCGGCGCACGCGCTTGGGGCCCGCCCGGGCGGAGGTGCGCGAGGCGACGGGGCGCTGCTTGGCCTTCGCGGGCACGGCATCTCCAGGGGGAATCCGGCGCGAGCCGGGTTGCTGCGACCTTACGACGGGACCGCAAAATATGTCAACACATATGGCAACACATACGTTGACGCATTGCCGCCGCGCGTTCCAGAATGGCGCATGCCTCCCGCCACCGCACCCGCCGGCCCGCTCGCCGGTTACCGCGTGCTCGAAATGGGCTCCACCGTCGCCGGTCCCTTCTGCGGCCGGCTGCTGGCCGACTTCGGCGCCGAGGTCATCAAGGTGGAGCCGGCGGAGGGCGACCCGGTGCGCACCATGGGCAAGCGCTTCCACGGCAAGTCGCTCTACGCCGCGAGCATCTTCCGCAACAAGTCGTTGATCTCCGTGGACCTGCGGAAGCCCGAAGGCCAGGAGGCGATCCGGCGGCTGGCGGCCAAGTGCGACGTGGTGGTGGAGAACTTCCGCCCCGGAGGGCTCGAGAAATGGGGCCTGGGTTATGCGGACCTCTCGCGCATCAACCCGGGCCTGGTGATGGTGCGCATCAGCGGCTTCGGCCAGACCGGTCCCTACAGCGAGCGCGCGGGCTACGGCGTGATCGGAGAAGCGGTGAGTGGCCTCCGGCACATCACCGGCGACCCGGACCAGCCGCCGTCGCGGGTCGCCACCTCGATCACCGACTACATCACCGGGCTTTACGGAGCCTTCGGTGCCGTGATGGCGCTCCTCGCACGCGGCAAGAGCGGGCAGGGTCAGTACATCGATAGCGCGCTCTACGAGTGCGCCTTCAGCTTCATGGAGCCGCACATCCCGGCTTACGAGAAACTCGGTGTCGTCGCCAACCGCTCCGGCTCGCGGCTCGCCGACAGCACGCCCAATAACCTCTACGTGAGCCGCGACCGCAAGTTCATCCACATCACCGCCATGGGCGACGCGGTGTTCCGGCGGCTGGTCGAAGCGATGGGCGCGGCCGAGCTCGCGGCCGACGCGCGCTTCCTTGACCCGATCGAGCGCTCCCGGAACCACGAGGCCATCGACGACCTGGTCGCGCAATGGGCGGGACGGCATGATCTCGAAACGCTCGAGGGCCTGCTGCACCAGGCCGGTGTTCCCGCGACGCGCATCTTCACGATGGCGGATATCTTCCACGACGCGCACTACAAGGCGCGCGGGGCCGTGGTCGCCGCACCCGACGAGGACCTGGGCACCGTCGCGATGGCGGTGCCCGTGCCGCGCATGTCGGCGACACCGGGCGTGGTTCGCCATGCCGGCCGCCACGTGGGCCAGGACACGCGCCGCGTGCTGGCCGATGTAGCCGGTTACGAGCCCGCCGACCTCGATGCCCTCGAGGCCTCGGGTGTCATCTTCGACGGCGCGCGCCATCCCGAGCCCGACCGCGACACCACCGACGAGCGCGCCGGCGCCGCCTGACAACTACTGATATCAACGAGGAGCAGCGCCATGGCCCGCAAGGAAATCAAGTCCGAGATCACCGGCTCGGTATGGAAGATCGTGAAGCAGGTGGGGGACGCGGTCGGAGACGAGGACGCGCTGATGATCCTCGAGTCGATGAAGATGGAGATCCCGGTGCTGGCCGAGGCCTCCGGGAAGGTGCTGGAGATCAAGGTGAAGGAAGGCGAGCCGGTCGCCGAGGGCCAGGTGCTCGCGGTGCTCGAGGCCTAGCGCCGTGTCCTGGAAGGCCGAGGCCGACGACCTCGCCGCGCGCCGCGCCTTCGCCGAGGGGCTGGGCGGCAGCGAGGCCATCGACAAGCATCACGGCCAGGGCCGGCTCACGATCCGCGAGCGCATCGCCGGGCTCTGCGACGACGCCTCCTTCCAGGAAGTCGGCAAGCTCACCGGCAAGGGCACCTATGCCGACGGCCGGCTCACGAAAGTGGTCCCCGCGCCCTATGTGATGGGTCTGGCGAAGATCGACGGGCGTCCCGTGGCGATCGGAGGCGAGGACTTCACCGTGCGGGGCGGCACCAGCTGGGGCAGCGACCGCAGGAAAGGCGGGCAGGGCGGCTTCGTGGAGGATCTCGCCCACGAGTACCGCATCCCGCTGGTGAACCTGATCGACGGCGCCGGCGGCAGCGTCACATCCGCCACTCGCCGCGGCTACACCGTGTTCCCGGGCGTGCACGGCTTCGAGCGCTCGGTGCAGCTCATGTCGGAAGTGCCGGTGGTGAGCGCGGTGATGGGCACCGCGGCCGGTGGCCCCGCGGGGCGCGCCATCCTCTCCCACTGGTCGGTGATGGTGAAGGGAACCAGCCAGGTGTTCGCCGCGGGCCCTCCGGTGGTGGAGCGCTCGCTCGGGCAGAAACTCACCAAGGAGGAGCTGGGCGGTGCGGCCATCGCGGTCGACGCCGCCGGCACCATCGACAATGCGGCGGACACCGAGGACAGCTGCTTCGCGATGATCCGCCGCTATCTCAGCTACATGCCGCAGAACGTGTGGGAGCTGCCGCCGGTGGTGGACGCCGGCGACGATCCCAATCGGCACGAGGAGGCGCTGCTCACCATCGTGCCGCGCGAGCGCAGGCAACCCTACAACATGAGGAAGCTGCTGGCGCTCGTGGCCGACCGCGAGTCGCTGTTCGAGATCCAGCCGACCTTCGGGCGCGCGCTCATCACTTCCCTCGGGCGCATGAACGGAAAGGTCGTCGGCTTCATCGCCAACAACCCGATGGTCAACGGCGGCGCCATGGACGTGAAGGCGGCGCGGAAGCAAACCCACTTCATCCAGCTCTGCGACACGTTCCACATCCCGCTGGTGTTTCTCGTGGACGTGCCAGGGTTCATGGTGGGATTGCAGGCCGAGCAGGCAGCGACGTTGCGCGAGGGCATGCGCACCGTCTACACCGCGCTCCAGGCCACGGTGCCGATGCTGACCGTGGTGATCCGCAAGTGCTACGGCATGGCGGGCATGGGCACCACCGACAAGAACGGCCTCGATTTCAAGATCGCGTGGCCTTCGGCCGAATGGGGGTCGCTGCCGGTGGAGGGTGGAGCGGCGGCTGCGTTCCGGCGCGAGATCGAGGCGGCGGCGGATCCCAAGGCGCGGTTGGCAGAGCTCGAGGCCGGGTTGCGGGAGCTGGCTTCCCCGCTCCTCACCGCCGAGGCGTTCGCGGTGGAGGACGTGATCGACCCGCGCGAGACGCGGGCGTACCTGTGCCGCTTCATCGATGCGATGCAGGGGCGGCTTGCGACCACGCTGGGGGTCAAGTCGCGGGCTGGGGTGCCGCCCTAGAAGCGCGGTCCGGCCGGGCCCGGCCTATACTGCGCGCAAGGCGCACGGATCGACCGGCCCCTTCCGCGTCCTCCAGAGGCGCACGGGGCTCTCCCCAACTTCCAAAGGAGAACCTCGCCATGCACGCGTCCTTCCGCATCGCATCCCTCGCCGCTGCCACTTCGCTTGCCCTGGTCGCCCTTCCTGCCTCCGCCGCGAGCGACATGTTCCTCAAGATCGACGGCGTCGAGGGGGAATCCACCGCCAAGGGCCACGAGAAGGAGATCGAGATCAGCTCGTACTCGTGGGGTATCTCGCAGACCACCACGGGCAACGGCGGCCGCGCCGTGGGGAAGTCCTGCCCCTCGGACCTCAACTTCACGAAGTCGGTCGACAAGGCGACCCCGCCGTTGATTGCGGGGGCGGCTTCGGGCTCGGTCTTCGCCAACGCGCGGCTCACGTTGCGCAAGGCGGGCGAGCGGCCCCTCGAGTACCTCAAGATCGACCTGAAGGGGATCCTGATCGGGATGTACCAGACCGGCGGCGCGCAGGGTTCAGATCCTCAGGATGCGTTCTCGCTGCGGTTCACGTCGATGACGGTGTCGTACTACCCGCAGGGTCCGGATGGGACGCTTGGGTCGCCGATCGTGACGAACATCGTCGGTTGCTGATTCAAGTCACCGGCGTAACGGCCTTCCCGGCTTCGCCCCGCCACAGGGGCGCCAGCAGCGGCAACGCCAACAGAATCAGCCCCAGGACCGTGAGCGTCCCCACCAGCGGCGTGGCGAAAAAGATCCCCACGCCGCCCTTGGAAACCAGCATCGTCTGCCGGAAGGCGTCCTCGGCCTTGTCGCCGATCACGATCGC
>JANMHV010000082.1:0-1957 GCA_031375445.1 Burkholderiales bacterium
CACCCGGTATCCTTCCGCCCCATGACAAGCGATTCGCCTCCTCCCGCCGCAAACGAGGAAGAGCTCGACTTCCTCCTTTCGATCGCGGCGAAAATCCTGGTCCGATCGAGCGACCCCAAGGCGTTTCTCGACTGGATCGCCGACGCGGGCCCCCTGCTACTCACGGGCCTCGTTCCGCCGGAAGCCGCGCGCACCGGGGCGGCCGGCGAGGTATTCCGCGTGCTCGGGCGCGAGATCTACAACGCGACTCCGTTGCCACAGTTCGGCTTTCGGCCGAACGTGCTGCCGAAGCCCGGACGCAACGATCCGTGCGTCTGCGGATCGGGCCGGAAGTACAAGCACTGCTGCCTCGCCCTGGAAGGGATGGCGCCGGCGCTAAGCGACTACAACTTCCTGCGCCACGTGCTCGACTGGCTTCCGCTGAAGAGCTTTGCCGAGATACCGTCGTCCCACGCGGATCGTGAGGCCGTGTGGGATGCCGCGCGACAGTGGAAGGAGGAGGGCGATGCCAAGCGCGCGGTCGCCTTGCTCGAGCCGTGGTTCGCCGAAGGACGCACCCTGGAGGGCCGGCTCGAGCCGATGTTCGACCTGTTGATGGATTGCCATCTCGCGCTGGGAAACGAGCGAAAGCGCGTTCGCCTGGTCCAGTGCGCGCTCGACCGTGGCGACCGCGCCCTGCGGGCGGCAGCTTTGCACCGGCGTACGACGATGCTCGCCGACCGGGGGAAAGTCGAGCAAGCCTGGGAGAGCTTTCGCGAGGCCCAGCGCGAGGATCCGTCGAATCCGGGCCTCGCGCACCTGGAGGTCATCCTGCTCGCCTCCCAGGGAGCCTACGAGCGGGCGGGCGAACGCGCCCGATTCTGGATCGCAAGCCTCGAACGCAGGCGCGACCCGTTGCTCGCCGATTTGATCGCCCTCCTGAGCCAGGTGGCCGCCGATCCCAAGGCGGGCATGGCCGCCTTGGGCCGCAAGATCCGCCCCGATGTCGAACAGCTGAAGGGATTGTTCGAGGGTGCCCCGGCGCCGGTCGCCCGCCATGTTTTCAACCACCCCGATGAACACTCGGCAGGTCCCCTCGCGGCGGATGCGGCGCTCGCGCGAGCGCAGTCGAAATGGCGCAAGGTATTCCCGCAGGCAAAGCCGGCCCTCACCGCCACGCAGCACGGCGATGAATCGGTTTGGGAGGGCGCGCAAGCGTGGCTCGGCTCGCTCGAGTCCACGCCCGATCTCTGGCAGAGCTTCGACGTGCTGGACGACCTGGCGATGGCACTGGATGCGCTGCCCACCCTCGGCACCGGAGAGGATCTCCTCGAGCCGATCCTCGAAAGGGCGGTTCGCCTGCTTCGGCTCAACCTGGAAACGAAGTCCGCGCCGGGCCTTCATTTCGAGTGGGGCTGGAAGGAGAACCGCCCCGCCCTGCGGCTTGCGGCGCACCTCGCGTTTCGCCGGCTCGAAAGGGCCGACTGGCCTTCGTTCGTGCCCCTCGCCGAATGGATCCTGTCACTCAACCCCAATGACAATCATGGGCTGAGAGATCCGCTCTCGCGGGCTTACCTGGAGATCGGGGCGCCGGAGCAGGCCGTCAAGCTGACCGACGGTTATCCGGATGACGGGATGACGGCGACGACCCTGAACCGGATCCTCGCCCACTGGCGCTGCGGCCGCGTGAACGAAGCGCTGAGCGAACTGGCCAACGCTGCCCGGCACTGCGAAGCGGCAATCCGGATGCTGGTTGCAAAGAGTCCCAGGCAGCCACCGATCGGCGCGTACGGGATCACCGTAGGCGGGAAAGACGAGGCATGGCTCTATCGGGAGGCACACCTGCACCTTTGGGCGCGCGACGGGGCGCTCGAGTGGCTGCGCAAGGCATCGAAGGGCGGCTCTGCGTTTGTGCCGCCCTTGTCACCCCCGCGAAGGCGGGGGCCCAAGTCCTCCCTCCCCCCTGGGGGAGGGTAGC
>JANMHV010000091.1:0-6460 GCA_031375445.1 Burkholderiales bacterium
CTCGCCGACATCGCCCCGGCGAGCCTCGCCCCCGCCGAGCGCCGCCGCAGCTCGCCCACGGTGCGGCTCGCCATCGCGGTCGCCGAGCAGGCGCTCGCCGGCACGGCGCTACAGGCCCACGAGATGGCGCTGGTGTTCTCCTCCGCGGAGGCCGCGGGCCTCATCACCCACCAGCTGTGCGAGGTGCTCGCCGGCAGCCGCGAGGTGTCGCCCACGCAGTTCCACAACTCGGTGCACAACGCTCCGAGCGGCTACTACAGCATCGCGATGAACGCGAAGCGCAGCGCCGCCAGCATCTGCCGCGGGCCGTGGAGCTTCGGCGCCGGGCTCCTCGCCGCCACCGCCCAGGTGGTCGCCGACGAGGTGCCGGTGCTCTTCGTCTGCTACGACAGCCCGCTGCCCGCGCCGCTTTCGGATTCGATGCCGGTGATCGAGGCCACGGCGATCGCCCTGGTGCTCTCGCCGCGCGCGGAAGACGCGGCGCTCGGCTCGTGGGAAGTGGCGGTGCTGCCCGGCCTCGCGCCCGACCCCTGGCCCGCGTGGATGCCGCCGTCCTGGCATGCGAACGCCACGGCGCGAGGCTTCGCCGCGCTCGCGTCCCTGGCCCGCGGGCCCGGTGGCGCGGGAACGTTGCCGCTCTCCGATGACCTCGCGTTGCGGGTGACGCGATGCTAGGCCGCGCGCAAATCGCCGAGCGCATTCCCCATGGCGGCGCGATGTGCCTCCTCGATCGCGTGGTGTCATGGGATGCGGGCTCGATCCGTTGCGCCGCGATTTCCCACCGCGATCCGGCGAATCCGCTGCGCGAGCCCGAAGGCCTGCCGGTGTGGGCGGGCGTGGAGTACGCGGCCCAGGCCGCGGCGGTGCACGGTTCGCTCGTGCTCGAGGGCCCGGCGCGCGCCGGCGTGCTGGCGAAGCTGCGCGATGCCGCGCCCGCCTGCGAGCGGCTCGACGACGTGGAGAGCGAGCTGATCCTCGAGGCGACGCTGCTGCATCGCGATCCGGCGGGGGCGATCTATTCCTTCGCGGTACGCGCCCAAGAGCGCGTGCTCCTCGCCGGCCAATTCACGCTGATGTTCACCGGGGCGGCGCCGTGAAGCGCGCGCTGGTGACGGGCGGCAGCGGCGCCATCGGCGGGGCCATCTGCCGCGAACTCGCCTCGCTGGGCTTCCACGTGGTGGTGCACGCCGGCCAGCGGCTCGATCGCGCGCAGGCGCTCGCCGCGGAAATTTCCGCAGCGGGCGGCAGCGCCGAGGCGGTGAGCTTCGACGTGAGCGACACCGGCGCTTCGGCGCTGTCTCTGGGCACGTTGCTGCAGGCGGGCCCGGTGCAGGCGCTGGTCCACAATGCGGGCGTCCACGACGATGCGTTGCTGGCGGCGATGGACGCCTCGACCTGGCGGCGCGTGATCGACGTGAGCCTGCAGGGGTTCTTCAACGTGACCCAGCCGCTGCTGCTGCCGATGATCGGCACGCGCTGGGGAAGGATTGTGAGCGTCACCTCGCTCTCGGGAGTGATCGGCAACCGCGGGCAGGTGAACTATTCGGCGGCGAAGGCGGGCCTGCACGGCGCCACCAAGGCGCTGTCGCTCGAGGTCTGCTCGCGCGGCATCACGGTCAACGCGGTGGCGCCCGGCGTGATCGATTCGCCGATGACGGAAGGCTCGTTCCCGCCGGAGCGCGTGAAGCAACTGGTGCCGATGGGGCGCGCCGGCAAGCCGGACGAGGTGGCGGCCCTGGTGGGCTTCCTCTGCTCGGATCGCGCCGGCTACATTTCCGGCCAGGTCATCGGCATCAACGGCGGCATCACCTGACGATTCGAGGAACGAACATGGCACGAATGGAAATCACCGCAGTCCCCGAGGCCGAGCGCCATTGCGAGGTGCTGGTGGTGGGCTGCGGCCCCGCGGGTTCCACCATCGGCGCGCTGCTGGCCGAGAAGGGTCGCCGCGTCACGGTGGTGGACAAGGACCGCCACCCGCGCTTCCACATCGGCGAATCGCTGCTGCCGCTCAACATGCCGATCCTCGAGCGCCTCGGCGTCTGGGACGAGCTGGTGCAGATCGGCATCCGCAAGGACGCGGCCGAGTTCGAATCGCGCGCCCACGGCAAGACGGTCGAGTTCCAGTTCTCCACCGCCTTCGACAAGCGCTGGCCCCACGCCTTCCAGGTGCGGCGCTCCGAGTACGACCACATGCTGCTGCGCAACTGCGCGAAGAAGGGCGCCAACGTCCACGAGGGAGTTCGCGTCACCTCGGTGGAGTTCGGCGACCTCGAAAAAGGCGAGGACACCACGGTGAACCTGCAGCTGGAGGGCGGCGCCACCCAGCAGTGGAAGACGAAGTTCCTGGTGGATGCTTCCGGGCGCGACACCTTCCTCGCCGACCGCTTCGGCATCAAGCGCAAGAACAGGAAGCACGCCAGCGCCGCGATCTTCGGCCACTTCACGAACGCGCGACGCAACCCCGGCAGCGCCGAAGGCAACATCACCATCGTCTGGTTCGAGCACGGCTGGTTCTGGTTCATTCCCCTGAAGGACGGCACCACCAGCGTGGGCGCCGTGTGCTGGCCCGCCTACCTCAAGTCGCGCAAGGTCGACCCGACCACGTTCTTCATGCAGACCATCGCCATGGCCCCCGAGATCGCCGACCGGCTGAAGGATGCGCAGCTCACGGCGCCCGTCACCGCCACCGGCAACTACTCCTACCAGTCGACGCGGATGGCGGGCAGCGGGTATCTCATGGTGGGAGACGCGTGGGCGTTCATCGACCCGGTGTTCTCGAGCGGCGTGTACCTCGCGATGAATAGCGCGATGCTGGGCTCCGAGGTGGTGGACCAGGTGCTGAAGGATCCGTCGCTGGCGCCGGCGCTTTACCGCGAGTTCGACCGCACCGTGCGCCGCGGCGTGGGCACCTTCTCGTGGCTCATCTACCGCATGACCAACCCGACCATACGGCGGCTGTTCATGGCGCCGCGCAACGTGTGGGGCGTGCAATCGGCGGTGGTGTCGCTGCTGGCGGGCGACGTGTTCCGCACCGACGGTCCGATACGACCCCGCCTCATGCTCTTCCGCGGCATCTACTACTTCAACTTCATCGCGCGCTGGCCCGAGGCGTTCCGCGCGTGGCGCAAGCGCCGCGAGGATATCCGCGTGCCGGCGGAGACCGCGTGAAGCGCGCGTTCGCGATCCTCACGCTGCTGGCGGCGCCGCTCGCGTGGGCCGACGAGGGTCCTCTCTGGGAACTGGGAGGCGGCGTCGCGGCCCTGAGCTTTCCCGACTACCGGGGCTCGGCGCGCCAGCGCGAGTACCTGCTGCCGGTGCCGATGGTGGTTTACCGGGGAGAAGTATTCCAGGCGGACCGCGAGCGGGTGCGCGGCGTTTTCTTCCGCAGCGAGCGCGCCGAGATCGACGTCTCCATCAACGGCTCGGTGCCGGTGAATAGCGAGGGCGGCGGCGCGCGCGAGGGCATGCCCGGCCTCGATCCCACGCTCGAGATCGGTCCGTCGTTCAACTGGAAGCTGCGCCAGTCGCCGGGCCAGACGCTCACGCTGCGGATCCCGGTGCGCGCGGTGATCGCGAGCGACTTCCGGTCGGTCGAGGGCGCCGGATTCCTCGCCAACCCGAACCTGAACCTCGACGTGCGTTTCATCGACGGCTGGAAGCTGGGACTGCAGGGCGGCGCGCTTTTCGGCGACCGCCGCTACCACGACTATTTCTACGGCGTGGTGGAAGAGCAGGCGCGCCCCGGGCGCCCCGCATACCGCGCCAATGGCGGTTACTCCGGCGCGCAGCTCATCGCCTCGCTCAGCAAGCGCTTCGACCGCTGGTTCGTCGGCGGCTTCGTGAAGGCCGATTTCCTGGGCGGCGCGGAGTTCGAGTCGAGCCCGCTGGTGGAGCGCCGCGACAACCTCACCGCCGGGATCGCGGTCACCTATGTCTTCGCGCGGTCCGAGCGCCGCGGCTCGGTGCCCGACTGATGCTGGTCCAGGTCTTCATCATCCTGTTCGCGGCGTGGGCGCTGGTGGCGCTCCTGCGCCCGCTGGGCCAGCCGCCGGTGATCGGCGAGATGGCGGCGGGGTTCGTCCTCGGGCCGGTGGTGTTCGGCGCCCTGCTGCCGGAGTGGCACCAGCGCATCTTCGCGCCCGCCCAGCTGGGCGAGGTGACGGGGCTGGGGCAGCTGGGCCTCGTGTTCTTCATGTTCCTCATCGGCGCGGAGCTGCGCCTCGACGAGCGCGGGGCGAAGCGCGCGTTGGGCGCCGCGGCGCGCCTCGCGATGCTGAGCTTCACGATCCCGTTCCTCCTCGGGCTCGCCATCGCGCCGCTGCTGCACGAACGCTTCGCCCCCGCGGGCATCGCGTTCTGGCCGTTCGCGCTGTTCGTGGGAACCGCACTCTCGGTGACGGCGCTGCCGGTGATGGCGCGCATCCTCAAGGAGCGCGGCATGGCGGCGACGGCGCCCGGCATCCTGGCGCTCCAGGCCGCCGCGCTCGGTGACGTGGCGGCGTGGCTCATGCTGGCGGTGGTGGTGGCGGCCTCGAAGCCCGAGTCGGATGGCATGGGGCTCGCGATGACGGTGGCGCTGCTGGCGCTCCTCGTGGCCGTCGTCTTCGGCCTGCTGCGCCCGCTCCTCGCGCGCCGCTTCGCCGGCCGCCCGGCGGGAGGGGAGCTGCGCGCGGCGGACATCCCGGTGCTGCTCGCCGGCGCTCTCGCTTGCGCCTACGCTACCGAGTGGCTGCACGTGCATGCGGCCTTCGGCGCTTTCCTCTTCGGCCTGGCATTGCCCCGCGACGCAGGGCTCGAGCGCGCGTTGCGCTCCCGCATCGAGCCGCTGGTGCTGCTGGTGCTGATGCCGTGCTTCTTCGCGCTCGCGGGCCTGCGCACCACCGGCAGCGCCTTCGGGCCGGCGGCGCTCGCGATGTTCGCGCTGGTCCTCGCGGTGGCGGTGGCGGGCAAGGTGGCCGCCGGTGTCGGCGGGGCGCGCTGGGCCGGCCAGTCGTGGCGCGATTCGCTCACGGTCGGGGCCCTCATGAACACCCGCGGCGTGGTCGAACTGATCTTCCTCAAGGTGGGGCTGGATGCCGGCGTGATCGGACCGGAGCTCTTCACGATCCTCTTCCTCACCGCGCTCGCCACCACCCTGATGACGGGCCCGTGGTTGTCCCTGCTCCACAACGGCGTATCTTCGAAGCAACCGCACACCCTACAACCATGAACTTCGCGCACAACCCCTGCCGGGACGTGGTCCTGATCCCGGCCTTCAACGAGGCGGCCACCATCCGCGACCTGGCCAGGCGCGCGCTGCGCGAGTCGCCGCACGTGGTGGTGGTGGACGATGGATCCACCGACGGCACCTCGCGGCAGCTGGAAGGCCTTCCCGTCACGGTGCTCGCCAACGAGCGCAACCTCGGCAAGGCGGCGGCGCTGTGGAAAGGCCTCGACTACGCCCGGGCGCTTGGCGCCAAACGCGTGGTGACGCTCGACGGCGACGGGCAGCACAGCCCCGAGGACATCGGGCGGCTGCTCAATGCCGCCGAGCGCTTTCCCGGCGAGATCGTGATCGGCGCGCGCCTGCACGACAAGCGGAATTTTCCGCCGCGGCGCTACTACGCAAACCAGTTCGCGCGCTTCTGGATCTCGTGGGCCGCGGGCTACGCCATCGCCGATACGCAGTCCGGATTCCGCGTTTACCCGTGCGAGCTCTTCGCGCGGCTCACCCACGACGACGTGACATGGGGAAGGTTCGTGTTCGAAAGCGAGATCCTGATCGCCGCGGGCGCGCTCGGCGTGCGCAGCGTGGCGGTGCCGATCCCCGGCATCTATCCGCCGCTCGCCCGCGCGAGCCATTTCCGCCCGGTAGCGGACATCGCGCGCATCGTGGTGATGGTGGCCGGCCGGCTGGTGCGCCGCGGCATGCATCCCCTGGGCCTGTGGCGCAGCCTGAACCTTCCGGCGACCATCGAGGCGGCTCCCGTCCCCACGGCCAATGCCAGCCGCGCGGCCCCGGGCTCGCTCCCGCCCCAGGCCTAGCAGCGGAACCATGGCGGAAACCCTCACCCTCGCCAGGCCCGACGATTGGCACACGCACCTGCGCGACGGGCCCGCGATGGCGCCGGTGGCGCTCGCCACCGCGCGGCAGTTCGCGCGCGCCATCGTGATGCCGAACCTGAAACCCCCGGTGGTGACGCTCGCCATGGCCCGCGCCTATCGCGAGCGCATCATCGCAGCACTCGGCGGCAAGGCCGCGTTCGAGCCGCTGATGACGCTCTACCTCACCGACAACCCGCCCCCCGACGAGATCGCGCGCGCGGCGGCCTCGGGCATCGTGCGCGCGGTGAAGTACTACCCCGCCGGCGCCACCACCAACTCCGATGCCGGCGTGACCGAACTGCGCAAGTGCGACGCGACGCTCGAGGCGATGGCCGCCGCCGGAATGCCGCTGCTGGTGCACGGTGAAGTGACC
>JANMHV010000343.1:0-4812 GCA_031375445.1 Burkholderiales bacterium
GCTTTGGGGTGGGTGGGGCGGCCGCATGGGCTCGCCGCACGGCTGCTAGCAGGGCGCGGTGGGGGGGGGGGCGGGGGGGGGCGATTCCAAAAACGTTTCCTGGCTTTTGGGTTGTTTTCCCAGGGCGCGGGTGGCGACGACGCGCCGGCGGTTCACGTATTCCTCGTGGTTGCGCTCGACGTCGTCCAGGTCGTAGACGTAGTTGACCATCAGGCCGAACGACTGCGCCATGCCCTTGGGAGAGGTGTCCGCGTTCCAGTTCACGCGCTCCAGCCGCGCGCCATTGCCGAGGTGGAAGCGCGCCACGGCGTCCGCCGCGTGCCCCTCCCTCCACTCGCGCGAGAGGTACCAGGCGGCGAGGCCCTGGAGCGGCTCGCGCATCGAGACCGGAATCGGCTCCTCGGGCTTCGCGGCGATGGCGAGGAGCTCGGCGCGCAGCGCCTGGGGCGCGGTGGACTCCATGCCGCGCTCCAGCAGCGCCTTGCGCGCCCACGACCGCAGGCCCGGGATCGGCGAGAGGGTCGCGAACACCTTGAGGTTGGGAAGCTCGGCGCGCAGGTCCGCGGCCACCTGCTTGATCAGGAAATTGCCGAACGAGATGCCCTTCAGCCCCGCCTGGCAACTGGTGATGGAGTAGAACACCGCGCAGCGCGCCTTTCGGGGATCGCCGACAACGGCATCCATGGCGAGGATCGGCGCCACCTCGGTCGGCAGCTCGTTCACGAACGCCACCTCGACGAAGATGAGCGGCTCGTCGGGCAGCGCGGGGTGGAAGAACGCGAAGCAGCGCCGGTCGCGCTCCAGCCGGCGCTTCAGGTCCGGGAAGCCGCGGATCTCGTGCACCGCCTCGTAGGTGATGAGCTTCTCCAGGATCACCGCGGGGGTGCCCCAGTCGATGCGCCTCAGCTCGAGGAAGCCGCGGTTGAACCACGATCCGAGCAGGTGCGTGAGGTCCTGGTCGACCACCTCGAGCTCCGGGCGATCGCGCAGGGCGTTGATGAGCTCGAGGCGCAGGTCGAGCAGCATCGCGGTGCCGCCGGGCGCCATGTTCATGCGCCGGAAGACTTCCTGCCGCGGGGGCTCGGCCACCTGCTGCAGCTTCGAGAGGTGGGCGGGCGAGGGATCGGCGTGATAGGCCTGGGCCGCGGCGAGCACGGCGTCCCGGTCAGGCGAGAAGTCGCGCGCGAGGCGCTCGAAGAAGTGGACGCGGCCCGGCTCGTCGAGCCCGCGGTAGAGGGCGACCGCGCGGCGCGCGAGCTGGGCGCCCGACGCCTCCCCACGCTCGGAGATGAGGGTCGCGAGCGCCGTCGCGAGCCGGTCGGCGCGCCGCTGCGCCTGGGAGCGCACGAGGGATCCCACCACCTTGCCGATGAAGGAGCGGGCGGCGCTCACGGGAGTTTTCCTTCGGCGCCGTAGCGATCGCGCAACACGTTCTTCTGCACCTTGCCCATGGCGTTGCGCGGCAGCTCCGCCACCACGTGGACGCGCTTGGGCACCTTGAAGTTGGCGAGCCGGCCCTTCAAAGCCGCGATCAACTGCGCCTCGTCGGGATGGGCCCCGGCCGCGGCCACCACCACTGCGGTCACCGCCTCGCCGAAGTCGGGGTGCGGGACGCCCACCACCGCCGACTCCTTCACCCCGGGCAGCTCGTCGAGCACCAGCTCGATCTCCTTCGGGTACACGTTGTAGCCGCCGGTGATGATGAGGTCCTTGGAGCGACCGGCGATGGTGAGGTAGCCGTCGGCCGAGAGGCTCCCCATGTCGCCGGTGCGGAAGAAGCCGTCGGGCGTGAACTCCTCGCGGTTCTTCTCCGGCATGCGCCAGTAGCCGGGAAACACGTTGGCGCCGCGCACCTGCACGTGGCCATTCTCGCCCGCGGCACACGCCCGCCCCTCGTCGTCCACCACGCGCACCTCGGTGCCAGGGAGCGCCGGGCCCACGGAGCCCGCGCGGCGTGCGCCTTCCAGCGGGTTGGAGCAGAGCATGCCGGTCTCGGTCATGCCGTAGCGCTCGAGGATGCGATGGCCGGTACGGCCCTCGAACTCCACGTGGGTCTCGGCGAGCAGCGGCGCCGATCCGGAAACGAATAGCCGCATCGTGGCGCACGCCTTTCGCGTCAGGCCCGGTTCGGCGAGGAGGCGCGTGTAGAAGGTGGGCACGCCCATGAACACGTGGGAATGGGCGAAATCCGCCAACGCCTTCCCGGCGTCGAACTTCGCGTGGAAGCGCATGGCGCTCCCGTTCATCAGGATGCAGTGGCAGGCGACGAAAAGGCCGTGCACGTGGAAGAGCGGCAGCATGTGCACCAGGACCTCGCCCGGCCGGAAGCCCCACTCGTGGTGCAGCACCCGCGCGTTCGCGCCGAGGTTGCGGTGCGTGAGCATGGCGCCCTTCGAGCGCCCCGTGGTGCCCGAGGTGTAGAGGATCGCGGCGAGGTCGTCCCCCGCGCGCTTCACCGTGGCGAAGCGCTCGTCGGCCCCCGCGGCGGCGGTGGCGAGCGTGCCCTGCCCCTCCTCGTCCAGGGAGTACACGTTGCGGATGCCGCGGCGCTCCGCGAGGGGTGCCAGCCACGGCAGGCTCTTCGGCTGCGCCACCACCGCGGCGGGCTCGGCGTTCTCGAGGAAGTAGGCGATCTCGCCTTCCTGGTAGGCGCTGTTCAACGGCAGGTAGGCGAGCCCGGCGCGCAGGCACCCGAGGTAGAGCAGCAGGGCTTCCGCGGATTTTTCCACTTGCACGGCGACGCGGTCGCCGGATACCAGGCCCCGGCTCGCCAGCAGCGACGCGTACCGCGCGCTGCCGCCCTCGGCCTCGGCGTAGCTCACGGCGCGCCCCCCTTCCAGCAGCAGCAACGGCTGCGAGCGATCGGCGGGAAAGCGCGATTCGAAAAGGCTGTAGAGGTTGTCGTTCATGGCAGGAGGCCCAGCTTGAGCTCGTTCTCGGCGACCCCCGCCGCGCGGTACTCGTCGGCGGCGGCGGCCTCATCCTCGCCCGAGCCGAGGATGGCCGCAAGGGCCGCGCCCGGCAACACCTGGATCCGTGCACCGTGCACCGCGCTCACTGGACGGGCGGAGGCGGCGAGGGCCACGTACACGCCGCCGCCGGCCTTGCCGAGGATGGTGGTCTCCACCGGCACGCCGCGTGCGGCGTTGGCCTGGAGCGCCGCGGCCATGTCGACGATGAATTCCGACAGGACTACTTTCTCGTCGTCGAGGCGTGCGGCGTGGGAGGCGCAGTCGAGGAACACCCGCAAGCGCGCCGGCGGATCGGCGGCACTCGCCCACGCGGCGCGGGCGAAGCGCCATGCGCGCTCCACCCCGAGGGGCGTCTTGCCGACGATGCCGATGAAGCGCTCCTCACCCGACTCGCCCGCACCGCGCCCCTCGAGGTAGCCACCCGCCTCGCGCGCCTCGTAACCGCCGGGATAGATCTTCTCCAGGTCGCGGCGGTACACCGTCTCCGCCAGCACGCCGGTGCGCGCCTCGGGCGAGAGCCTCTGGCCCAGCCGCTGGTGGCGCTCGAGCAGCGCCCTTGCGCCCGTGGGTGCCGAGAGGGCGTCGGCGAGCCAGATGCCGAGGTCGACGGTGGCGTCGTGGATGGCGTTCTCGCCGCTCGCCTTCGCGCGCGAGGGTGCGCCGATGGTTGCGAGGGCCATGGCGCGGAACACCTCGTCCAGCGGGTCCATGCCCGCGGTCGAGGCGAGGATCGCGGGCCCCGACATCGCGAGCTGCGTCTGGGTGCCGAAGAGCCGCCGCGAGGCGAGGTGTGCCAGCATGCTGGCGCCCCCGTAGCAGTTGCGTCCCAGCACCGCGGCGATCGGGGCGCCGGCGAAGCACGCCTCGAGCCCGGCGCGGTAGAGCGCGCGAAAGGCACCCAGCGCCTTCAACCCCTCGGAAACCTTGGCTCCGGCGGAGTCGAGGTACAGCACCACCGGCGCCTTCTCGAGCGCGGCGATGCGCAAGAGCGCTGCCAGCTTCTCGCACTCGAGCGCTCCCAGCGCGCCGCTGGCGACGCGATTCTCGACGACCGCGACGCGCACGCCCTGCCCCGCCACAGTACCTCGACCGAGGGTGAGGTTGCCGGCGCGCTCTCCCAGCGCTTCCCAGCCCACCGCTTTCTGAAGGGCTTCCAGCAGGTTGGGCACGGCGCTCACAGCGCCTCCGCGAGCAGGCGCATCGGGTGCAGTGCCGTGCGTCCCGCGCCGTCGGCGATCTGCTGGCGGCAACTGGTGCCCGACGCGCAGATCGCGGCGCCGGGTTGGCTGCGAACCGCGGGCAGCAATGCAAGCTCTCCCATCTTCATCGAGGCCTCGTAGTGTTCGCGTTCGTGGCCGAAGGCGCCGGCCATGCCGCAGCAGCCGGACTCGATCGACTGGATGTCGGCGCCGGGGATGGTGCGCAACAATTCCAGCGTCGCATCGAAAGCGCCGAAGGCCTTCTGGTGGCAGTGGCCGTGCACGAGAACGGGTTGGGGCGTGCCGCGCCATGGCACGGTCACGCGGCCTTCGCGCACCTCGGCAGCGAGATACTGGTCGGCCAGCTGGATGCCCGCGGCGGACTTCGCCACCGCATCCCCGGGGAAAAGCGCCGGGCACTCGTCGCGGAAGGTGAAGGCGCACGAAGGCTCGAGCCCCACGACCGGCGTGCCCGCCTCCAGGTGCGGACGGAGTGCCGCGAGCGTGCGCGCCATCTCCACCTTCGCTTCCTCCACCATGCCCGCCGCCAGGTAGGTCCGGCCGCAGCAAAGGGGCCGCTCCCCCGCAATCGCGGCGACCTGCACCGCGTGCCCCGTCGCCTCGAGGACTTTCACGGCGGC
>JANMHV010000174.1:0-36406 GCA_031375445.1 Burkholderiales bacterium
GGGAGAAGTTGCCCCGGGCCGCGGGCGCCGCGGCGGCCGTGCCGACAACACCGCCCCCGCCGAGCGCGATGAGACGAAGGTGCAGGAAGCCATCGACCTCATCTACGAGACGGTGGTGGCGCTCAGCGACGAGCGCAGCGAGGACGACACCATCTGGGGCTCGATGGTCAAGCAGGCGCTGAAGCGCCGCAAGCCCGGCTTCAACGAGGGCTACTACGGCTTCCGCTCGTTCAACCAGCTGCTCGAGGAGGCCCGCGACCGGGGGCTGGTGGACCTGGAACGGGACGAGAAATCGGGCGGCTACGCCGTCTGGGCGCTCGAATAGGCCCCGAACGGCCGCCTGTCGCCGCCCGACGACGCATTTTCGTATTCGCCTCAATAGGATAGGATGGCCGTACCCCCGAATACAGGGGACGAGTCAGGGAGAACCCATGAACAAGATCCACGGTACCGGGGCCTTTGGGCGCCTGGCTTTCGCAATCCTCGCGTTCTGCGC
The DNA here is from genome assembly GCA_031375445.1 of Burkholderiales bacterium. GTDB lineage: Bacteria > Pseudomonadota > Gammaproteobacteria > Burkholderiales > Usitatibacteraceae > Usitatibacter. Next base: position 497 of record JANMHV010000174.1, read on the forward strand.
GCTATTCGGCGGCGCGGGCGCGTTCGCCGCCAGTGTCACGGTGGATACCAATCCGCCCCAACCGCGCGTGGGCGATTACGTCACCCTGCAGTTCGCCGGCACCTTCGACCGCGAGGACTTCTGGGTCACCGAGGCGAGCCTGTGGGAGTTGCGCCCCGCTGCGGCCGGGGAGCCCTTCGACTTCATCGCCGAGGTCGACGTCTTCTATCACTGGTCGCCGAAGTACAAGGGGCCGAACGCGCCCACGCCCTTCTCGGCAACGGTAGGCCTCGGCCAGTTCGCGCGCGCCGCCATCGTCGAAGTGCGCGTCCGGTTCTTCCCCATGGGCGGCGTGCCTCCGTACTTCGACATGGACCCGTTGACCGGGACGATCTCCATCGGCGCCGGCAATGCCGTTTGCAGCAACGAGCTGCTGCTGGGCTCGACGCTGCCGAGCTGCATGACGACACTGCCGTTCGGAACCCTTCGCTTCGGCGAGCGCAGTGGCGAGATCCCGGTGGTGGTCCGCAACGTGACCCGCGACGTGATCTACTTCGGCGCGTTCGAGTCCAACAACGCGGATTACGGCGTCACGCGGCGCTGCGGTGAAACCCTCGAGCCGGGTGCCACGTGCGAGGTGGGCCTCACCTTCGCGCCCTCGATCGACGGCAATTCGCCCGGCCGGTTCACGTTGAAGTGGGCCTATCGCGCCGATGCCATACCCTTCCAGCTGACGACGGTCGCACTCACGGGCGATGCCCGCGCCCCGGCGCTGCAGGGCCCCGGCAGCGGCACGCGCGTGGTGGAGTACACCGTGCCCTCCATCGACCGGTACTTCATGACCGGCAACGAGGCCGAGATGGCGATCCTCGACAACGCCAGCAGCGGCTGGCGCCGCACGGGTGTCACCTTCCTCGCCACCGGCCAGCACTCCGTGTGCCGTTTCGTCGGCGACCCCCGAGCGGGGCCCATGGGCCACTTCTTCGAAGCGCGGCTCGGGGCATGCGACGTGTTGAAAGCACAGGATTCGATCACCCCGCAAGGAAGGCCGGTCTACCGCTACGAGGGCATCGCCTACCAGGTGGGGCTGCCGCTTCTCGCGAGCAACGCGCGGTTCCTCTGCCCCGACAGCAGCCGCGCGATCTACCAGTTCCGCCGCCCGGCGGGCAACGGCCGGGACGAGGCCTACCGGTGGATCCCGGCCGGCAGCGTCCAGGGCGGGCCCAACGGCGACGACATCGCGCGCACCTTGCTGCAGTCCGGGTGGTCGTACCTGGGGCATGACATGTGCAGCGGCACGCTGGCCGACATTCCGCAGTAGACCCTCACCCCGGCCCTCTCCCAAGGGAGAGGGAGAGGAGCCGTGACTCTCCCAAGGGAGAGGGAGAAATGCTCGCGAAGGGGCCCTGCGGGGCCCCCCTTCTTCATTGGCGCGTATTCTTCGCGGCTTTGTCGAAACGCCCCCTCTCCATTCGACTGGTAGTCACTGCCCCATCGATTCCCGCTGAAAGGAAGTCCATGCCCAGCACCATCAAGCTGCATCGCGTGTTCAAGACCCAGCCCGAGCGCCTCTACAAGGCCTTCCTCGACCCCGATGCGATGGCCAAGTGGCTTCCGCCCCACGGCTTCATCGGGAAGGACCAACAGATGGACGCCCGCGTGGGCGGCAGCTACAAGATGTCGTTCACGAACCTCGGCACCGGCTCCAGCCACTCCTTCGGCGGCGAGTACCTCGAGCTGGTGCCGAACCAGCGCATCCGCCACACCGACCGGTTCGACAATCCCGGCCTGCCCGGCACCATCACGGTGACGATCGACCTGAAGCGCGTGATGTGCGGCACCGAGATCCATATCACCCAGGAGGGCGTGCCCGACGTGATTCCCGCCGAGATGTGCTACCTGGGATGGAGCGAGTCCCTCGACCTGCTCAAGCTGCTGGTGGAGCCGGAGATTCCTGACCAGTAACCGCGCCCTACTCCTGCGGGATGTTGTTCTCCGCGATGAAGCGCCGCCAGGCCTCGTGGCCCTGGACCAGCGCCTCGGCGAGCTCCGCGGGCGTCGAGCTCTCGGGAACGAGGTAGAGGGCAGCGAAGCGCGTGCGCAACGCCGGGGCCTGGAGCGCGCTCGCGATCTCGCGGGCCAGGCGCTCGACAACAGGCCGGGGGGTGCCGGGGGGCGCCACGATCGCGTTCCAGTTCGGCACCGGGATGTCGCCCACGCCGGCCTCGGCCATCGTCGGCACCTCGGGCGCCTGCTCGCTTCGCACCGGCATCATCGTCGCCAGCATCCGCAGCTTGCCCGCCTTGGCGTGGGGCAGCCCCTGCGCGATCGGCGTGAAGTACACCTGCACGCGGCCCTCGACGACATCGATCAACGCAGGGGCGCCTCCCTTGTAGGGCACGCGAACCATCGAGGTCCCGGTCGCCTTCATGAACTGCGCCGCGGCCATGTACTCGCTGAGCGGGCCGGTCGCGTAGTTGAGCTTGTCCGGGTTCGTGCGCGCGTACGACACCAGCTGGGCGACCGAAGCGACCGGCACGCTGGGATGCACGTAGAGCGCCGCGGGAAGGCGGCACGTGAGCGACACGGGCGCGAACTCCGAGAGCGACTTGAACGGCGTCGACTTGTTCAGCATCGGTAGCCCCGCCATGGACGATTGGGTCCAGAGGAGCGTGTAGCCGTCGGGTGCGGCGGCGTGCACCGACTGGGCGGCGAGAACACCTCCCGCGCCCGGCTTGTTGTCGACGATGACCGGCTGGCCGACGGACTTCGACACCGCCTCGGCCAGCATGCGCGCCGCGGTGTCGGAAGCGCCGCCCGGCGGCACGCCGATCACGATCCGGATCGGCTTCTCCGGGTAGGCGGCAGCAGCGGGAAGCACGGCAGCGAGAAGCGCAGCGGCGAATGCGTGCTGGGGCGATTTCATGGCGACTCCCTGGGGGCGATGGATCCAGCCTAGGCCGATGTCCTCGATAGGTGAAATGAATAGGCGGTATAGGTTATATTCGCGCCATGAATCACGATAACGGCCTGCGACGCCGCCTTGACCTGAATCTGATGGGGGTCTTCGAGGCGGTGTACTCGGCGCGCAACCTCACCGCGGCCGGTGAGCGACTCGGCCTGAGCCAGCCCGCCGTCAGCCACGCGCTCTCGAGGCTGCGCCACGAGCTCAAGGATCCGCTCTTCGTGCGAACCCCGCGCGGCGTGGTGCCCACGACCCTCGCCGACGAGATCGCGCCCTCGGTGTCGGAAGGCCTCGCCATCATTCGCGCGAGCTTCGAGCCGCGGCGCTTCGACCCCGCGACCTCGACGCGGCTCTTTACCCTCGCCATGGCCGACATCGGCGAAGTCGTCCAGCTGCCGCTGCTGGTAAAGGGCATCGGCCACGCGCCGGGCGTGAGGCTGCGCACCGTGGCGTTGCTTCCCACCCAGGCGCGCGCCGCGCTTCGGGATGGCCACGCCGATCTCGCGGTTTCAAACTTCCAGGGACGCGCGCCGCTGCACGAGGCGGTGCTGGGCCGGCCCGGCTACGCCACCATCGTGCGCCAGGACCACCCGACGATCCACACCCGCCTCACCCTCGCCGCATTCCGGAAGGCGCGCCACCTGCTGGTGCGCCCCGCCGACGCCGGCGTGAGGCACGGCGAGGTGATCGAACGGGCGCTCCGGGCCATCGATGCGCAGATCGCCCTCCAGGTGGGGCACTTCTTCCCCGTCGGCTCCATCGTGTCCCAGAGCGACCTCATCGCCACGGTACCGTGGGGCATGGCCAAGACGCTGCAGCGCATGCTGCCGTTGCTCATCTTCAAGCCGCCGGTCGCGCTGCCGCCCACGCACCTGTCGTTGTTGTGGCACGAGCGCTACCACCGAGATCCGGGCAACGTGTGGCTGCGCGAGATCTTCCTGCGCGAGACGCGCGCGCTCTACGAGCAGGAGTAGTCTTTTGACCTGAATTGCAGGCACCGAGAGGAAGGAACGCCCCGATGATGAAAGCCCTGAAGGCGATCGCGCTCGCCATCGCCACGCTCGCTTGCGCGAGCGCCGCGCACGCAGCATTTCCCGACAAGGCCGTGCGCATCGTGGTCCCGTTCGCGCCCGGCGGCGCCACCGACGTGGTGGCGCGAGCGCTGGGGCAGCGCCTGTCGGCGATCTGGAAACAGCAGGTCATCATCGACAACAAGCCCGGGGCCGGCGGCAACATCGGCGCCGATGCGGTCGCGAAGGCGGCCCCCGATGGCCACACGCTGCTGCTCGCTTCACCCGCCGAAGTCGCGATCAACCAGTTCCTCTACAAGTCGATGTCCTACGACCCTGAGCGCGACCTCGTGCCCGTCACCAAGGCGGCATCGGCGCCGCTCGTCCTCGTGGTCCACCCCTCGGTGCCGGCGCGCACGCTGCCGGAGCTGATCGCCTGGCTCAAGGCGCAGCCCGCCGGCACGCCCTACGCCTCCTCCGGCACCGGCGGGCCGCAGCACCTCGCCGGGGAAAGCTTCCGCACCCTGACGGGAACGAACCTCACGCACGTGCCGTACAAGGGCGGCGCGCCGGCGATCACCGACCTTCTCGGCGGGCAGGTGCGGATGTTCTTCTCGGGACTGCCTCCGGCGAAGCAGCACATCGCCGCCGGCAAGATCCACGCGATCGCCATCACCACCCCGCAGCCTTCGGCGCTGATTCCCGACGTGCCGACGGTGGCGTCCGTGCTGCCCGGCTTCGACTTCGAGAACTGGCAGGGCATCTTCGCGCCGAAGGGCACGCCCGATGCGATCGTGGCGCAGATCGCGCGCGACATTGCATCGGTCGCGGACCAGGCGCTGGGCGAGCAGCTCGCCTCGCAAGGCGCCGCACCCGCGCCCATGACGCCCGCGGAATTCACCGCGTTCGTGCAGAAGGAACGCAGGAAGTACGGAGAGCTCGTGAAGGCCTCCGGCGCCAAAGTCGACTGACCCTTTCCGAGGAACATCCATGACGATTACCTTCCGACAGAGCCTCGCCGGACTCGCATTGGCCCTCGCGGCCGCCGCCCTGCCCGCGCTCGCCCAATATCCCGACAAGCCGATCAAGTTGATCGTGCCGTTCCCGCCGGGCGGGCCCACCGACATCGTGGCGCGCCCCCTCGCGCAGGCACTCGGCACGGCGCTGAAGCAGACGGTGGTGGTGGAAAACCGCGGCGGCGCCGGCGGCTCCATCGGCGCGGAGCTCGTCGCCAAGGCGCCGGCCGACGGCTACACATTGCTGATGGGCACCGTGGGGACCCACGCGATCAACGGCGCGCTGTACAAGGCGCTGCCCCACGACCCGGTGAAGGATTTCACTCCCGTGGCGCTGGTGGCGAGCTCGCCCGTGGCGCTGGTGGTGAGTCCCGCCTCGCCCTACAGGAACCTCGCGGAGTACGTCGCCGATGCAAAGGCCAATGCCGGCAAGGTGTCGTTCGGCTCCGCGGGTGCGGGCAGCCCCGGGCACCTCACCGGCGAAATGTTCGCCGCCGCGGCGCAAGTGAAGCTGCAGCACGTGCCCTACAAGGGAAGCGCCCCGGCCATCACCGACCTCATCGGCAACCAGATCCCGTCGATGTTCGACCCGGTGCAGGCCACCATCGCGCACATCCGCGGCGGCAAGCTGCGCGCGCTGGCGCTGAGCGGCATGGCCCGGTCGTCCGCGCTGCCGGATGTGCCGACGTTCGCGGAAGCGGGCGTGAAGGGCGTCGAGTCACGCGCGTGGTGGGCGTTGTTCGGACCCGCGAGCATGCCGGCTGACGTCACGGCGCGCCTTCGCACCGAGATCGAGCGGATCGCGAAGTCCGATGCCTTCCGCGATTCGCTCGCCGCCATCGGCGTGCAGTCGAATGCGGAAGGCGTTGCACTCGGGGAATTCCAGAAGCAGGAAATCGAGCGCTGGCAGAAGGCCGTGCGCGACTCCGGCGCCAAGGCCGATTGAGGACATGACGATGCGACTGAACAGTGAAGAGAAGGCGATGCTCGCTGGCGAGATGGGCCCGGTGCCGAAGATCGCGATCGAGCACCAGGTGAAGGTGGGGAATTTCTTCGGTGCGAAGGACTTCGTGCCGGTGACCCAGGCGCACATCATGGCCGACACCGAGAGCCTGGGGGTGCACAACGTGGAGTGGCTGGAGATGCTGGCCGCGCAGAAGAAGGGCCAGCGCACGGTGCGCATCCCCACCATCACCGACCCGCGCGGCACCGACTTCACCAAGTCGAAGCAGCTGGGCCAGGCCGACTGGATGGTCGAGCTCGAGCGCCGCGCGGTGGAGGCGTTCGTGAAGCTCGGCGTCTCGATGACCGACACCTGCATCAACTACCAGACGATCCAGGCGCCCACCCGCGGCGAGCACGTGGCCATGGGCGACACCGGGGTCGTGATCTACAGCAACGCGGTGTGCGGCGCGCGCTCGAATTTCGAGGGCGGGCCCTCGGCGCTTTCGGCGGGGCTCACCGCCCGTACGCCGCGATACGGTTATCACCTCGACGAGCAGCGCCGAGGCACCCTGCACGTGCGCACCAGCTACACGCCGGAATCGCTCAACGACTGGGGCGCCCTGGGCGGCGTGATCGGTCGGCTCTCGGGGACCTATTGGGATGTGCCCGTGATCGAGGGGATCTCGCGGCCTCCGTCGTCGGACGAGTTGAAGCACTTCGGCGCGGCGATGGCGAGCTTCGGTTCCGCGGCGTTGTTCCACTTGGTGGGCATCACGCCCGAGGCCGCGCGCTTGCAGGATGTCGCGGGCAAGCGCATGCGCAAGTACTCGGTGGGACGCCGCGACGTGAAGGCCCTGCAGCAGTCATACAAAGTAGATGAGAAGGTGGACGTGGTGGTGTTCTCCGCGCCGCAGCTCAGCATCTTCGAGCTGCGGGCACTCGCCCAGCTGTGCGAGGGGCGCAAGTTCAGGATTCCGCTGCTCGCCGTGACGAGCCCGCAGGTGAAGCCCGATTGCGACCGCTTCGGATATACGAAGCAGATCGAAGACGCGGGCGGCACCGTGTACTCCGGCATGTGCTTCTACCAGAGCTACGCGCGCGAGATCGCCGAGGCCAACGGCTGGAAGCGGCTCGCCACCAACAGCGCCAAGATGGTGAACATCCTCGGCGGCTATGGCTACGTGCCGATGCTGGCCTCGATGGAGGATTGCGTCGCGGCGGCGCAGACCGGGAGGCTCGCATGAGTGCGAAGGTGAAGGGAGTGCCGGTGACGATTCATCGCAAGTCGACCCTCTCCCCGGCCCTCTCCCAGGGGAGAGGGAGAGTCTTGGTGGCGCGCCATGCGATGGGACCCAAGGTGAGCGGCGAGGCGCTGGTGGCCCACGACGGCTTCTCCGCGCGCTACGACCTGGACCGGATCGCCGGGATTTTCTCGCGCCCCGCGCACAAGCTCGCCGGGCAATCGTACGTCGGCAAGATCCTGGTGCTCGATACCGCGAAGGGCGGTGTCGCGAGCGCGTGGATGCTGGCCGAGATGCGCTCGCGCGACAAGGTGCCGCTGGCCATCATCTTCAACACCGTGAATCCCATCCTCGCGCAGGGTGCGGCGCTCTCCGACATCACGATGATGGCGGGATTCGACGAGGACGTGACGGCGGCGATTCCCCATGGCGCCATCGTGGAGATCGATCCGGCGAAGCGGACCCTGCGAATCGTGTAACGCAGTCCCGCGCGCGTTTGCGATTGTCGACATCCAATACGCAGGAAGTGGCGTAAGTCTGGTGAGACGCAAATCCGCATCACTCGATGCGGGTTCACCAGAACGGAATCGAAACCATGAAATCGCAGAAAATCGCAGTTGTTGTAGCTATCGCGTTCGCCTCGCTGTCGGCCATCGCGCAAGTCACCGTCGGGGGAGCGCCGATGTACGCCGAGAAGAACATCGTGGAGAACGCGATGCAGTCGCGCGACCACACGACACTGGTCGCCGCCGTGAAGGCCGCGGACCTCGTCGCCACCCTTCAGTCCGCCGGCCCGTTCACGGTGTTCGCGCCCACCAACGACGCATTCGCCCAGTTGCCCCCGGGCACCGTCGACACGCTGCTCAAGCCCGAGAACAAGGCGATGCTGGCCGAGGTGCTGACCTATCACGTGGTAGCTGGGCGCCTCGACGCCGCCGCGCTGCAGAAGCGGGTCACCGAAGGTGGCGGCAAGGCCTCGCTCAAGACCGTCGAAGGCGAGAACCTCATCGTCACCTCGAGCGGCGGCATCATCATGCTGACCGACGCGAAGGGTGGAATGTCGCACGTGACCACTGCCGACGTGGCGCAGTCCAATGGCGTGATCCACGTGGTCGACAAGGTCGTGCTGCCGGCCGGCAAGCCGATGGCGAAGCAGCGTATGGGCAAGGCCGACATCGGCGACCTCCTCGCGATCGAGGCACGCAACAGCGGCGCCTGAGTAACAGCGGCATCCATCGGGAAGTCTTGCGCGCTGTCGCCAATCGGCGACACGCGCAAGTCCCACTTTGCGAAGGACTCACGAACTTCCCCTTGGCGAACTTTTCCAACCCGAGGTTCCCGATGATCGGGGAGGGCAATGAACACGCAGCGGAAGGCGGACGCAGAGCAGCGGGAAAAGGGCGGCAAGAGCGCGTGGACCGCCGGTGTCATCGGGATCATCACGACCGCGGCCATCGTATGGGCGATCAGCGACGTGGCCTCGCTTCCGGAGCCGGGTCCCAAGGTCGCCATCGATAGCGCGGCAACCGCGACCAGCGCTGCCGCGGAATCGAAGGCACCCTCGCAGCCCAGTCCCGTCGCCGCAGCTCCCGCCATGCCGCAAGCGGGCGAGCCCGCCACGCCCGTGCAAGTATCCATGCCTGCGGCGCCGCGAAGGGATGGGCCCGTGACGCCCGTGTACATCGCTACGAACGCCACCCCGAACATGTCGGCTCCCGAGATGGCTGTGGCGAGGGACACGCGAGCGGTGGCGGCGCGCGAGACGCAGATACGCCGAGTGCAGGAGCGCGCGGCGCGTCCCGCGAAGGCCACGGCGGTTGTGGACCAACGCACGGTCACCGATGCTCAAATCCGGTCGCGGGTCCTGGGGCGCCTGGCGGCCAACCGGGCCACGATCTACGGGCGTATCGGTGTGGAGAGCCGGGACTCGGTGGTGCGCCTCACGGGCTATACGCAGACCGCGGGCCAGGCCGAGCGCGCCGAGCGCGAGGCACGCAAGGTTCGCGGGGTGCGGGCGGTGCGAAACGAGATCCGGCCCCGTATCGGCGGCTCGCGGTAACCGCCAACCCGTCTCGCTCCGGCACGGCGCGCAGGAAGCGCCGGTGATACTGTTCCCGCGTGAAGGACAATCGCCACCTCTCCCCCGCGCTGCGCCGCCGATGACCGCCGCGCTAACGCTCGCCATCATGGCGCTCGCGAGCTCCATCCACATGGTCGACTCGCGAGCCGCGGAGCCCGCAGCGGATACGCCGTCGCAGGACCGTTCCGCCGAGTTCGAGCAGCGCCGCCACTCGGTCAAGCCCACCGCGCACGAGGTGGAGGCATTGAGGCAGGGCGACTTCGACGCCTACCTCGAGCGGTCGCGGCAACGCGTAGAGCGCCTCGCCGCCCTGGCCGCATCTTTCCCGGATGCCGGGAACATCGAAACATTGCGCAACGAAATCGCCAACGATTACGCCCGGATCGGCCATGGGCTGCGCTTCCACGCGAAGGATCCGCACCGCGCGCTGGAGATGTACGCCGCCTCGGACCGCTGGCGCCCCTTCCTCGGCGGGTTCTGGATCGCGGATACGCTGCAGTTCGACCTCGGCGACCCCCGGGCCGCAGCCGTCCAGTACCGGACGCTGCTCGCTCGACTGAACGCGCGCGCTCCCTCACGCAACGAGGAGGAAAACATCCTGGCCTTGTGGGCCACCCGGTGGCTGGAGCATCAACTGGCGTATCTCGACACCGGCAAGCCGTTCAACGGCACGATCGGCCACGACGAATCGCAGTCGCTGAAGGCGGTGCTGTTCTGGTCGGGCGTCGCAGGCGTCCATGACGGCCTGGACCTGCCGCGGCACGGCGCCGGGGGTGCCGTCATCCGTGCCGCCATCGACAAGCTCCCGCCCTCGACGTACATGCTGGCGCGCATCCTGCCGCTCGTCCTTCAGCGTGACCTCACTACAGACCTCCCGCCCCTGCGGCGCTTCGATCCGGCGGGATACACGATGGCCGGCCTGGCCGCATTCCTTTCGCCGCGCGTCGATCCGCGGATGGACGCGCCGGAGAAGACCTGGGCCCTGATGATCGCATCGCTGCGTGCCGGCGACCTCGAAACGGCCTTTGCCTGCATGACCCCGGAGATGAGGGCGCGCTACCGAGGGTTCTTCATCAGCCTTACGGCGGAGAAGCGTCGGGAGGTCGCCGACTCGTTCACCCTCCACGAAGTCACGCGCATGGAAGGGCTGGCCCAGGCGGCCATCTCGAACAAGGGACAGGGTGGCCGCGTCACATTCATCAACCAGGACGGCACCTGGCTCATCTCGCAAATGTGAGCTCACCTGTCGAATAGAGGGCGCGCCGTTCGACTACAGGGTGAAGTCTTTGTCTTTCAACCCTTTGGAGTTGCCCATGGAAATCAAGAGCGCAGCCGACCAGCGCGTCGCCGCACTGGCGCGGACGATCCTCGACGGGTTCGCGGAGAAAGACCGCGGCCGAGGCGGAGGTGTATTTCGGGTGGGATGTTCCCCACGCCGTGAAGGAAGGCGAGCACCGCGCCTAGAATGTCTCCCCCATGGACTCCCTCGTCGCCGCCGCGGCGTCGCGGATCGCTAGAACGGCGATCCGTCCTTGCGGGTGAAGCGCCAGGCGCCATCGACCAGCTCCGCTCGCAGGTCGTCGTCCGGGTAGCTCGCGGCATCGCCCGGTACGCGGTCGCCCATCTCGAGGAACACCACCTCCTGCTGGGTCTCATTGACGAGATGGTGCCCGTCGCCCGTGCCGGCGCGGAAGCCCGCGCACATGCCGGGCGCGAGCGGCGTGCGGCCACGGTCGGTGATGAGCGTCGGCCGCCCCTCCAGGATGTAGACGAACTCATCCTGCTTCGTGTGTGCATGGCGAAAGGACGAGATGCCGCCGGGGGCGAGGCGTGTCAGGTTGACGCCGAAGTTCTTCAGGCCGAAGAGGTCGCCCAGGGGATGCTTCTCGCGCCGGGAGAACGCCTTGGCCAGGTGGTCCGGGTAAGTGGTGATCCTGGCGCGCGGCGGCGCCTCGGCGGCAACGATGGCGACGGGAGGATTTTCAGGCATGGCTGCGGTGGCGGGTTGCGGAACCACATTCTTCCACGGTGACCCCGCGCCCGTCATCGGAGGAATGCGCATGCAAGGCATGAGGCCGATGAATGTGATGCCGCAAGGGTAAGCTGGACTTCCTTCCGGGAGACCGAATGTCCACATCCAGCGAAGACCTTCAACGCACCTTCACCAAGGGCATCGCCGAGAACTACGACCGCTACCTGGGTCCGGCGTGGTTCGGCGCGATCGCGGACGACCTGGCGCGCCGGTTGCCGGCCGATCCGGGCGGCGACGTTCTCGAGGTGGCCTGCGGCACCGGCCTCATGACGCATGGCCTGCGCCAGCGCCTCGTGCCAAGCCGCCGTCTCGTCGCCACGGACCTGAGCCAACCGATGCTCGACTACGCGCGGGACAAGCTCGTGGACGTGCCGGGCATCGAGTGGATGAAGGCCGACGCCCTCGACCTCCCCTTCGCGCAGGGTGAGTTCGCGGCGCTCGCCTGCTCGCTCGGCGTGATGTTCCCGCCCGACAAGGAGCGGCTCTTCGCGCAGTTCCGCCGCGTGCTGAAGCCGGGCGGCCTGCTCCTCTTCAACGTGTGGGACCGAAAGGAGCTGAACACCTGCGTGCGCGTCTACTCGGACGTGATCGAGGGCATGTTCCCGGGCGATGCGGAAATGCAGTTCACCGTGCCGTACTCGATGACCGACACGGCGCGGCTGCGCGAGCTCGTGGCGGGCGCGGGCTTCCAGGAGCCGAAGATCGAGAAGGTGCCGATCACCGTGAAGGGCACCGCGCGGGATATCGCCTTCGGCCAGGTGCGCGGCACGCCCCGCGGCCTGCTGCTCACCAAGCGCGGCGTGGACCTCGAAGCCGCGATCGACAAGGTGGCGGCCGCGCTGGAGCGGGTGGGCGGCTCCGAAGTGGGCTTTCGCGCGTCGGGGCAGGTGATCGCCGTCGAGGCGCGAAAATAATTGGGTCAGAACAGATTTTCGGGTGCCGAAAATCTGTTCTGACCCAATTATTCCATCCGCCCGAACTTTCCGCTGTTGAAGTCCTCGACCGCCTGCACGATTTCCTCGCGGGTGTTCATCACGAAGGGCCCGTAGCCGACCACGGGCTCGTCGATGGGCTCGCCGGCGAGGAAGAGGATCTTGGCGTCGCTGTTCGCCTCGATCACGACACCCTGGCCGGCGGCATCCAGCGTGGCGCGCTGGGCGGCGCGCAAGATCGTGCCGCCGTTCAGCTGCACCGTGCCGTCCAGCACGACCACTTGCACGGTCCAGCCCTCGGGCTGGGTGAGATCCACGGTCTTGCCGGCCTTCAGGCGGACGTCCCACACGTTCATCGGCGTGAAGGTGCGCGCCGGGCCTTTCGCGCCACCGTATTCGCCCGCGATAACGCGCACGGTGCCTGCATCACCGAGTATCGCCACGACGGGAATCTGCGCATCGGTGATCGCCTGGTAGCCGGGTGCGGCCATCTTGTCGCGCGCGGGCAGGTTCACCCAAAGTTGCGCCATCTCGAATGCGCCGCCACGCTTGCCGTACTCGGTTGAATGGAACTCCTCGTGCAGGATGCCGCTGCCCGCGGTCATCCACTGCACGTCGCCCGGGCCGATCACGCCGCCGCTGCCGGTGGAATCGCGATGCTCCACCTCGCCCGCGTAGACGATGGTGACGGTCTCGAAGCCGCGGTGCGGGTGGGTGCCGACGCCGCGGCGCTTGGGCGTGGGGTCGAAGTCGATGGGCGCAGCGTAATCGAGCATCAGGAAGGGGCTGATGCGCTTCGTGTCGCCGGTGTAGCCGAACATGCCGTGGACCGGGAAGCCGTCGCCGACCCAGTGGCGGTCGGGGGCGGAGTGGGTGGAAAGGACTTTCTTGGGGGTCGGGTTCATTCCATGGATATGCGGTCGGGCCGCCAGATTGTCAACCCGCACCCAGGTGGTAATCCCCTGCATATCGCGGGGGATTTCCGCTGGACGGGGCCGCATCGTGGATATACACTTTTTAGATGTATATCCAAGGAGTACACATGCAAGTCGCCAGATGGGGAAACAGCCTCGCGGTGCGCCTGCCCGCGGCGGTGGTGGAGGCCCTGGGACTCAAGCCCGGAGACGAGATAGAGATCCAGGTCGAGGGAGCCCGCACATTCGTCGTGGCACGCCGGCCGACCGGACGAGACCTGCTGGCAGCGGTACGCAAGTTCCGGGGGCGCCTGCCCGCTGATTTCCGTTTCGAGCGGCTCGAGGCGAATGAGCGAGGCCGCTGAGACCTTCCTCGACACGAACGTCCTGCTCTATCTCCTTTCCGGCGATACCGCCAAGGCCGATCGTGCGGAGAAAGTGGTCGCGAAGGGCGGCGTGGTGAGCGTGCAGGTCCTGAACGAGTTCATCTCGGTGGCGACGCGCAAGCTCGGCATGTCGGTGGCTGAGGCGGCGGAGGTCATGAGGTCGGTGCGCCGGCTCTGCACGGTAGTCCCCCTCGATGAAGAGACACACGACCTGGGCCTGGCATTCGCCGAGCGCTATCGACTCTCGATCTACGACGCGATGGTCGCTGCGGCGGCGCGGCGTGCCGGGTGTACTTCGATCCTGACTGAGGACCTGCAAGACGGATCTCGCATCGACGGCGTCAGGATCCGGAACCCGTTTCGTCCGGCCGCCTCGCGGTAAGGAATCGCGAAAATCCGCAGGGTCAGAGGAACTTGACCGCGGCGACGATCGCTGCCGCCAGCAGCGCCGCCAGCACCACCCACTTCACCGCCCCGCCGCCTCCGGACGCTACCTGCCCAGGGGCGAGCTTCGGCACACCGCTATTCGACGCGTGGCTGGGAACACCATCGTTCCTTGCCAGCGCGGCACGGTACTTCTCCACCGTCCAATCCTTTGGCATCGACTTGCGGATCTCGGCCGCGATGTCCGTCGCCTCGGCGAGCCCCACCCCCGTCGATTCGCGAATGCAGCGGATCGCCTCGACCGCGCTGCCGTGCTTCAGCGCCGCCATCGCCTCGGGTGTGATCACCATGTTGGCGTTGGGATTGCGCTCGGGCGGGTGGTCTTGGGCCATGGATCGAAACTCCGTTGCGGTCACGGGGACGGCGCGAGCTTGCCACACGCCCCTGCGCGCGGCCAGAACCGGCGTTTCCCTCCAGCCCAGGCCCAACCTGTCCGACGACCGGCCGCGGGGCTGTAGGTGCTGTCCGATTGTGGCCGAGGCAGGGCAACCCGCGTCACTTCCTGCGAGTCGAACCTGCATCCACAAAGATGCAGGAGGTTTCCCATGAACCACTTCGGAGTCGTTATAGGCGCCATTGCAGTGACCGTGATCGGTGGAGCATTCGTGCTGGACCAGATGACGGACAAGGAAGCGCACACGGCCGCGCCCGCCAGCGCCGTCCACGCCAAGGCCGCGCCGGAAGCGCACGTTGCCACCAATACGACAACAGATGCCGCGGCGGTTACCGAGGCGCGGAAGGTCGAGCCTGCACCGGCAGCGAAGGTCGCATTGGCGCCCGCTCCGGTGAAAACGAAAGCGGCCCCGGCCTCCCCCGTGGCCAAGGTCGAGCCGGCTCCGCGTTCGGCCTCCACCCCCGTCGCCCCGAGAACGGTGAAGCCGGAAGCGCCCGTGGCCATCAACACCAGCCCGAGCACGTCGCCTGCGACGCCGAGCGCCTCCCAGGAGACTCCGAGTTCGGTCGCGTCGACTCCCACCCCGCCCGTGAGCGCCAGCACCACCGAAACGGCGAGCGCCCCGGTGACGGAGCCCAGCACCGCGACTGCGGCGGCACCGGTGCCCGAGAAGCCGGCCTCGGATACGGCTAACGAGACGAAGTGATTTGTCATGCCCGCGACGGCGGGCATCCAATCATTGGGCCCCCGCCTCCGCGGGGGTGACAGCAGGTCCCCGCCTACGCGGGGGTGCCATTCCCGGGCCTCGATGGTAGCCGCCACGGCATTCCGTCCCGGGTTTCCTGCATTTCGTCGCTTTCCGCTCGCGACCGGGGGGTGGCGTCCCTAGAGTGGCTCCATCGCAACGACGCATCCCACTGGAGCCCCAAAATGATCACCGCCTACTTCGTCATCGTCACCGTCGCCTTCTTCGTCGCCATCGTCGCCAACGTGGCCGTGAGCGTGGCCGGCGCGACCGCCTAGCCCCCTCGCTCCGACGGAGGCCACCCCATGGTTCGCTTTGCCGCCCTTTTCCTCTCCTGCCTCGCCGTCGCCCTGCCCGCCACGGCCCAGGACGACACCGTACGCATCGGCGGGCACGTGGACATCACCGAGGCCATCGCGGGCTCGCTCCATGCAGCCGGTGGCCGCATCGACATCGAGGCACCCATCGGAGGCGACGCCTCGCTCGCAGGCGGATCGATCAACGTGAAGGCGCCGGTGACGCGGGACCTGCACATTGCCGGCGGCCACGTCACGATCGATGGCCCCGTGGGCGGCGACGTCTCGGTCGCGGCCGGAACGCTCGAGCTGGGGCCCGAGGCGCGCATCTCCGGAAAGCTCGCTTTCTACGGCGGCGAATTGAAGCGCGATCCCGCCGCCGTCGTGAGTGGCCCGGTCGAACAGACGACGGAGCGCGTCGACCGCCACCATGCATTTGGCGGCCGGAGTTTCTCGCACCACGCGGGCGGCTGGGTCTGGACCGCGGGCCTCCTCGTGTTGGCCGCACTCATCGCGGCGGGACTCCCCGAGCCGTCGCGGCGCATGGCCGAGGAGCTGCGCCAGCGGCCCTGGGTCACGGCGCTGGTCGGCCTGGTGGCGCTCACGACAATTCCGGTGGCGGCCGTGCTGCTCATGGTCACCATCATCGGCATCCCGATCGGGCTGCTCGCGATCGCCGGTTATGCCGCGCTGCTGCTCATCGGTTATGTATGGCTGGCGGTGGCGATCGGCGGGATGCTGCTCGAGCGCGTGAAGCCCGCGACTGCGGCGATGGCGGCCTGGCGGGCGGGTGCGGCTGCTGTTGCGATGCTCGCGCTTGCGCTGCTCACCCGGCTGCCGTTCATCGGCGGGCTCGTCGTGTTCACGGCGCTGGTGGTGGGCGTGGGGATGATCGTGGCGGTGGTGATGCGGCGGACGGACAGAGCGGCACCCGCACAGGCGGCGTAGGTCGGCACTCGCATCCCCGGCGCCGGCGGCTCGAGGCCCCGCGCAACGATCATGGCGCCGCGGAGAAGTTGCTGCTCCACCCCGTCCCCACGACCCGCATCGCCGCCCCCAGCCGGATCAGCGTGAACTCCGAGCCCGGCGAGTAGCGAACAACCCAGGGCGCCGCATCACCGAACCGCATGCGCTCCGCATCGAAACGTGCGGCGAGCGCGGCCCCACGCCCGCAGACACTCACCACGCCCTCGGCCCAGAGGCCCTCCCCGGATTTGAAGAAGCGCAGGTGCAGCGCGCCGTCACGCTCGGCCAAGGTCAGCAGGAGCGGCTTGCCGTCGTCCATGCCGGTCTCGCGCCACTGCAGGGGGAATGCGGGGTCCAGGACCAACGCGCGAAAGGCAGTGAGCGTATCGGCACACGGCGGCGCCGCGCGGCAGGGTGTGGCGAGGGCGATGAGCGCGATGCAGACCGCGTTGCGCATGGGATGCCTTCAGGAGGGAACGTGCCACCGTAGGCGCTGCGTGTTGCGGTTGCGTGACAACGCTGACTCGCCGGTCACGGAATGGACACGGTAACCCTTCATCGTATGGGCGATGAAGAAGACCTCGACACCTCCGCTCGCTGCACACCGGGCCCGCAGCACGCGAACGCGAAAGGTCACGGTTTACCGGTACAAGAGCCGGTGGCCGCAGCCGGATTTCCTTCCGGCGTGGGGCACGCGCGAGGCGATTGCGATGCTGGACGGCTGCATCCCGCTGGCGGCCAGCGCACGGAACGTGGCGCCTTCCGCACTCGACGGCGACGGCTTCGTCACGCTGGATGCGGAGCCCGACGCAAGGGTCGAGCGGCCGTAGCCGGCCCTACTTCGAGGGCCCCTTCTTCTCCAGCCGCGCCTTCAGGTCCGCGAAGGGATTGTGCGTGGTGACCTGGTGCTCGATTCCGGTGGCAGCGCTACCCAGCCCGCGAGCCGCATCCGACTGCTTCTGGTGCTCGTTGTCGTGGCAATAGAGGCACAGCAGCTCCCAGTTGCTGCCGTCGGGCGGATTGTTGGCGTGGTTGTGGTCCCGGTGGTGGACGGTGAGCTCGCGCAGGTTGGCGCCGGCGAACTCGCGGGCGCAGCGCCCGCAGATCCACGGGTAGAGCTTGAGCGCGCGCTCCCGGTAGTTCGATTCGCCCATCGCCGTCAGGCAGCCACGGCGGTCTTGCGCGCAGGCGCGAGGGCGCGCAGCGAGTCCATCGCCGCCATGACGCCGCCCTTCGCGTGCGGAATGCCGGCCTCTGCGAGGGCCAGCTCGATGGATGCGAGCGCACCCAGCAGCATCGGCTCGTTGAGATCCCCCCTGTGGCCGATGCGGAACACCTTGCCCTGCAGCGCGGCGAGGCCGCGACCGAGGGCCACTCCGTAGCGCTCCTCGGCGATGGTGCGGAGACGGTCGGCATCGTGACCGGCCGGCACCATCACGGCGGTGAGCGAATCCGACGCCGCCTCGGGATCGAGCGAGTAGATTTCCAGGCCACCGCCCTTGCCCCACGCCCGCACGCAGGCGCGCGTGGCTTCCGCCAAGCGGCGATGCCGCGCGAACACGTTCTCCAGCCCCTCCTCCTCGATCATGTCGAGAGAGACCTCCAGGCCGTAGAAATGCGCGATGGGCGGCGTGCCGCAGAACATCACCTGGCGGCCGTTCTCGACCATCGTGCGCCAGTCCCAATAGCGGCGCGTGTTGGTCGAACTCTGCGCCGCTTGCCACGTGCGGTCGTTGATCGCCGTGAAAGCCATGCCCGGTGGCAGCATGAGTCCCTTCTGCGAGCCACCGATCACGAGGTCCACGCCCCACTCGTCCATGCGGAAGTCGTACGAGGCGAGCGAAGAGATCGTGTCCACCATGTAGAGCGCGGGGTGGCCCACGCGATTCATCGCGGCTCGAACCTCGGCGATGGGGTGGCGCATGCCGGTGGCGGTCTCGTTCTGGATCAGCAGCACGGCCTTGATAGCGTGCTTCGTATCCGCGGCGAGGACATTCGCCACCGCCTCCGGATCCACCGCACGGCGATCGGGTGTCGTGAGGATCTCGACCTCGAGCCCATAGGCACGCGCCGTATTGGCCCAACGGTCGGCGAAGAAGCCGGTGGTCGGCACCAGCACCTTGTCGCCGGGGGAAAAGACGTTCGCGATGCTCGCATCCCACGCGCCGTTGCCGGAGGCGGCATAGGTGATGACGAAGCCCTTCTTCGTCTTGAGGATCCCTTTCATCCGCTCGAGCGAGCGCTCCCGCAGGGCCACGAACTCCGGCCCGGTGAAATCGATCGCGGGACGGGCCATCGCCTGGCGCACGCGCTCGGGGATGTTGGTGGGACCGGGGTGCATGAAGAACTGGAAGCCGCGGGCAACGCTCATCGCCATCTCCACAAGGGGATACGTGATTTTACGGCCCGGAGCCGACTCGAGGGCACGCGCGGAGATATTGACTGTCTGTGCCATTTGGCATACCATATCCTGTCATCTGTCTCCATGAGAGCTTGAGCATGTATCCACTGGTCGGCATGCTGGGTGGCAAGGCGGTAATCGCCGCGGAGCCCGCGACCCCCAACGAATGGGTGGCGCGCATCCGCTCGGGTCTGCCGGCCGCCTCGGCGCTCGCCTTCAAGGCGGCGCTGGATCTCACCAACGAGGAGCTCGCCTCCGTTCTCGGCGTGAGTACCAGGACCGTCATCCGGCTGGATCCCGCCAGCTCGCATCTCGATCCCGTGAGTGGCGACCGTCTCGTCCGGTCCGCGCGCCTTTTCGCCATCGCGGCCGAAGTGCTGGAAGATGCGCCAGCCGCCGCCCAGTGGCTGAAAGCTCCACAACGCGCCCTAGGCGGCGCGGTGCCTTTGGAGCTTGCGCAGACCGACGTGGGTTGCCGGGCCGTCGAGGCCCTGCTGGGTCGCATGGAGCACGGCGTCTACACCTGATGCAGGCGTTTCGCATCGTCAAGAAAAGGCACGCGCTCTCGGCCTTTTCAGGCGATGGTGCGCGCGCCTACGGAGGGCGCTGGAATTTCCCCGGAATCCCGATGGTGTACGCCGCGCACACGCGCGCGCTTGCGGCGCTGGAGTCTCTCGCCCACTTTGGTGGCGCAGAGCGGCGGATGGCCTTCGTCACCTTCGAGCTGGAGATTCCCGATCGGCTCGCGATCCGGGTGGAGGCCGATGCCCTGCCGCGCGATTGGCGCAGCGAGGTGCCGGGCGCCGCCACCCAGGCACTAGGCTCCGGATGGCAGCAGGGAGGCCGATCCGCGGCACTGCTGGTGCCTTCCGTCCTTGTGCCGCAGGAGTATTGCGTGCTGCTGAATCCCGAGCATACGGACATCGACAAGATCCTGGTGAGCTACCCGGAACCCTTCACCTTTGACGGAAGGCTATAGCCGCCCTCACGGCCTCACGTCGAAAGCATCCACCACCAGATACGCCCCGTTGGTGTTGGTCACCTCGATCGTGAGCGTATGGGCGCCGGGGCTCAGCCCATCGGCCCGGAACACCGTCATCTGGTATCCCTCGATGGGATAATTCTGGTTGTTCTGCACCTCGCGGACGAAAACGCCGTCGATGGAGACCTTGCCGACACCGGACGCACTTCCCTTCTGGCAGCCGATCCAGCTGACCGACGTGCCGGTGAAGGTGAAGGAAACCATCGACCCGGCCACGTTGGACGTGGCCGCCTTGCCCTCGCTCCAGGCGCGGGCCGAGCTATCGGGCGTCCACCTGCCGGCATAGCTGATCCTGGTCGACTCGTATTCCTCGTAGCGCCTGCCGGGGGTCATCACGTCGAGGGCATCGACGACGACGCGCGCGCCGGTGGATGCCGGATTCTTCCGGCCCGTGGCGATGATCTTGAGCGTGTGGTCCGTGTCGGCGAGTCCGGTCGCCGCGAAGACGATCGGCTGGTACACCGCGCTCGGCGCGTACAAGTCGACCTCGGACACCGGGCCGCCATCGACCTGGACCTGCGCGATACCCGCGTCCGGCCCGCGGTAGCCGATCCAGCCGATGCCATTGCCGCGGAACGGCACCGTCATCGCCTCGCCCGCGATCGAGGTCTCCTGGGCGGTGACCGGCAGCTCCGGCAGGTTCGACACGCCGCTGCCGCTGTACATGGCGTTGTCCACCGACTTGGTCCAGCCGCCGGTGAACTTGAGCTCCGGGTTCGTATCCTGCCAGTGCGAGAGCGTCGAGCCGAGTTGCACGTCGAAGGCATCGACCACCACGTTCGCCCCCTGGGCTTCGTTGTTCTTGCGGCCGGTCACGGTGATGGTGAGGGTGTGGCGGCCGTCGGCCAGGTCGTACTGGCTGAAAACGGGCTCGTGCGCGAGGTCCGTAGGCCGTGCGAAGAGGTCGACCTCCCTCACGGCGATGTTGTCGATGCTCACCTGCGCAATGCCCATGCTGCGGCCCTTGCTTCCGAGCCAGCGCACCGAAGTGCCCGTGAACGTGAGAGTGACGGTCGCACCCGCGGATGAAGACTGAAGCGCGCTGCCGCCGCTCCAGCCGAAACGCGCGTCGCTAGGGGCCCACGCGCCCGCGAAAACCACCGACGCGTCGGACTGCTCGACTCGCCCGGGATAGAGCGGGGCCGGGGCCGCGGGGGCGGTGGGGATTAAGGGAGTACCGCCGGTGCCGCCCCAGCGCGGGCTGCGATCGACGCCACCGATGACGAAGCTCAAAACGTCGCCGCGGCGAGCCGGATTGTCCCCGACGGCCTTCGCCGAGGCGAACACCGTCGCGACAGCCATGTCATCGGCACCGCCTCCGCCACAGGCGGCCAACAGGGTCGAGAGGAATAATGCAAACAACCAACGCATGAGAGGTAGGGAAACGCCAAGTCTTGGCAGAAGAGTTTCCACTCGCCATGTGTGGGCAGTACTTGCGCAGCATGGTCCGTGCGACGCAGGAGGGCCGGCGGACCGTGTGGCGACGCACACACGAAGTAGGCGGGCGCCTACATCGCCGTCGTTATCTCGCGATATCGAGGTAACGCCAATTCGCCTGTTGAAACGGATGCTTCTTGTATCCCTTCACCCAGGGGTGCGTGAGGTGGTTGCTGATGACGTGGGCGTGGAAAACCCACGGGGCGTAGGCGAGCAGCAGCCGCGTCATGTCCTGGTAGAGGCGGGTGCGCTCGGGAGAATCGGGCATGACGCGCGAGCGCTCGTACATCTTGTCGAAGGCGGCGAGCCGCATGCGGGCATCGTTGCTCTTGCCCGAGTTCGGACCGTAGAAGAGGCCCATCCAGAAATCGCCCGAGGGGCTGCCCGCGCTCCAACTCAGGTTCCACATCTGCAAGGTGCCCAGGTTGGATTCCTTCACGAAGTCGGCGAAGCGCCCCTTCTTGAAGCGGATGCGGATACCGACGGCGTCCATGCTCCGCCGCCAGAGCTCGTCGTACTGCCGCGATTCCTGGTCGGTGCGGGAGGCCATCTCGAGCTCCAGACGCGTGCCGTCGGGACGCTCGCGGTAGCCGTCGCCATCGCGATCGACGAATCCGAACATGTCGAGCAGCGCACGGGCGCGCGCCGGGCTGTACTCCACCGTGGGGCTGCGAAACGCGGGGTCGTAGCCCTGCACGCCCGGGGGAATCGGCCCTTGTGCGGCGATCGCCTGGCCCTTCCTCAGGATGGAGATCTCGGTGGGCTCATCGTAGGCGAGCGTGATGGCGCGGCGGAGTGCCACTTGCGCGGGCTCGTAGCCGCCCACCATCGGATGCTCGAAATTGAAGTAGGTGTACGCGGTGCGCGGCTGCACCTCCTTGTGCATGACGATGCCACGCGTCGCGAGCCAGGGCGCCACTTCCCCTAGTGGGGCCACCAGGTTCACGAACTCGTTCGGCAGGTACTGGATGAGATCATGCTCGCCATTGAGGAATGCGAGCCAGCGCGGCTGGTTCTCCTCGATCACGGCGATCTCGATGCGGCCGATGAGCGGCAGGCGCTTGCCGGCGAGGTCGCGCACGACTTGCGCGTCACCCGGCTCGGCGTCCGTTGCGTCGAGCGTCATCTCGCGGAACTCCGGATTCGCCTCGAGCACGATCTTGTGGCCGCGGGTCCAATCGCGGAGGACATAGGGGCCGGTGCCGACGGGGTGCGCGCCGATGTCGTTACCGTAGTGCTCGGCCACCTCGCGCGCTACCGCCCCGAAGTAATGCGACGCAAGGTCGTGGATCAGCGCGTAGTCGGGCCGCTTCATCTGGATGCGCAGCGTGTAGCGGTCCGGCACCTGGAGCCCCGGGTAGGCCGCGTCGTAGTTGAAGGGCTTGCCCGTCTTGGTGGCGAGCTGACCCGCCTCGTCGAGCCCCACGATCTTGTCCTCGACGAGATACAGGTTCGGAGACTTCAGCTTCGGATCGAAGAACCGCAGGATGCTGTAGGCGTAATCGGCGGCGACGAGCTCGCGGCGCTTTCCTTTGAAGGCGGGGTCGGGCGTGAAGAAGATGCCCTTCTTGATACGAAAGGTGTAGGTCCTGCCATCGACGGAGAGCTCGGGTAGCGACTCGAGCGTGTTCGGCACCAGCTTCACCGGCCGCGCGAGGTAGTCGTAGCGCAGCATCGGCTCGAGGATCTGGTCCACGACCATGCCGGAGGAGATGTCCTGGTAGGCCACCGGATCGAAGGTCGATTCGGCGACCTGGAAGGCGTAGTGGAGGACCTTGGTAGGGTCTGCGGCGTGAGCCGACGCCAAGGCCGCGGCCAGTGCTCCGCAGGCGACTACTACCGTAGACCGCATGGGTGCCCCGTGGTGGACGCCATAACGCGACGCGTCATAGCGCCATGACGCTTCGCGTCATGGGTTACTTCACCTGGTCCAGGTACTCGCCATAGCCCTCGGCCTCCATGGCGTCGCGGTGCACGAACCTCAGCGAGGCCGAATTGATGCAGTAGCGAAGTCCGCCGCGGTCCCGCGGGCCGTCGGTGAAGACGTGGCCGAGGTGACTGTCGCCATGGCGCGAGCGCACCTCGATACGCTCCATGCCGTGCGTACCGTCCTTGATCGCCTTGATCGCCGCTTTCTCGATGGGCTGGGTGAAGCTCGGCCAGCCGCAGCCCGATTCGTACTTGTCGCTCGAGACGAAAAGCGGCTCGCCGGAGACCATGTCGACGTAGATGCCCGGCTCCTTGTTATCGAGGAGCTCGCCGGTGCCCGGCCTCTCGGTGCCGCTCTGCTGGGTTACGCGGAACTGCTCGGGCGTGAGCTTGGCGATGGCGGCGGCGTCTTTCTTGAACTCTCGCATGTGGATCCTCGTGTCATTCCCGCGAAGGCGGGAACCCAATTCGACATCGTAATCCCCAGCGAGCTCGACTCACATTGCCGATCATCACCCTACCCCTCCTCGAAGCCAGCCTCTCGCTGGTGCCGAATCGCGAGGACGTTCACTGCATCCTGTTCCGGGAGGTACCGATACAACGCGATGTACC
Source organism: Burkholderiales bacterium (assembly GCA_031375445.1). Lineage (GTDB taxonomy): Bacteria > Pseudomonadota > Gammaproteobacteria > Burkholderiales > Usitatibacteraceae > Usitatibacter. The sequence continues at coordinate 24,263 of JANMHV010000174.1, forward strand.
CGGAGCGTCCACGCGAAATGACCAGTTCCCGCATTCCCCGCTCGGCTAGCCTGCCCACCAGGGGGTGTATTTCGAGAATCCCAATGCCGTGGGCAATGAGCTCGAGCGCGACGGCGGCTGAATCCGGGTCTTCGGCGGCGAGGAAATCGGACAGGGTCTCGAGGTCCTCGACGGCGCGCGCCGTGTACCGCAGCTTCGCCACGGCAGCTAGCGTCCGGAGCGAGGCACCTTGATGGCCTTGGGTCGGCGCGCCTTCTCTCCGGCCGCGCGAGCGCGGATGTAGCGCCACACATCCTCGTGTGCGTAGGCGACGCCCGTGCGATGGAAGTCTTTCTCCGCCTTTTCCGCAGACGCTACGAATTCACCGCGTCTCTCGTCCCGGGCCACTCTTTCCGTGATGGCCTCGACCATGTAGGCGTGAGGCGTTTGCGCAACTTCCCGGGCGATCGCGGCGATTTTTTCCTTCAGGGCGTCAGTCAGCTTGAGGGAGGTGGTGGGCATGACGGGCTCGGCTTTCCTTCAGGTAACACCATGGTAGCACCTCGGCGCTGGCTGGCCCAGGCCCTTGCGAAGCGGCAAGAACACTGCGCACGTCGAGGCGCGCATCATCGAAGGCGACAACACCCTATGCCTGATGGTGGGCGTGTTCGGCGCAGCGCGCGAATCGTCCGTGGCGTTGCGGCCCGCGCAGGCCCCGGTGCACGCTGACAAGGCGAACGAGACGCCCTTGATTCGCGACGTGGTGCCCAACTTCACGCAGCACTTCCGCGCGCGATGGCTCGAGGGCGCGCCGCCCTTCTCGGGCGTGAGGAACCCCAGGAGCGTGGTGGACCTCGCGATGCGTGATGCCGGGGAGGTTACCGAATACCACGTCGTCGCGATGGCGCCGACGTCCTCCAAGCCGGCAGCGGCGATCCGGTCGTCCAAGACACGCCGCGGATGTGCCGCCGGGCGCGAGCTCGCGCCCGGCCTCTTCGCTACCGCGCGTATTCGTGCGGCCCCATCACCCGCCACTGCGCGTTGGGCTCCTCGTAGACGATCCCCCGGCTGGCGATCGTGAGCCCGTCCATCAGCATCAGGTAGACCTGGCCGCTCGCGAAATCGCTCCACAGCAGGTCGGCCTTGCCGTCGCCGTCATAGTCCCCGAAGGCCACGATCTGCCACTGGGCATTGGGCTCGAGGTGGATGTTGGCGCCGGGGAGGACCGTGGATCCATTCATCGGCATTCCGTAGACCTGCCCGGTCGCGACGTTGCGCCAAACGATGTCGCTGCGCTTGTCGCCGGTGAGGTCCGCGACGCCGATGATCCTCCAGGCGGTGTCGGGCTCCCGGAAAATCATCGTCCCCGCCTGCGTGAAGGCGCTGCCGTTGAAGCCCAGCGTCATCTGGTACACCTGCCCGGTGCCGGCATGGCGCCACAGCAGCTGGTTCTTCACCCCGCTGCCCGCGAAATCCCCGACGCCCACGATTTGCCACTGCGTATCGGGCTCCGTGTACGCGAAGCCCTGCGCGATGATCGATGCGCCGTTCATGAGCATCACGTAAACCTGACCGGTGCTGGTGTTGTACCAGAGGATGTCCGCCCGCCCGTCCCCGTTCACGTCCGGCTGGAAGAGGATCTTCCAGGCGGGATCGGGCTCCACGTGCACGATGGCGCCCCCGGCGGGCATGCCTGCCGCCGAGAAGGGCATCACGTACACCTGGCCGGTAGTGGTGTTGCGCCAGAGCAGGTCGGAGACGCGGTCCCCATTGAAGTCCGCATCCGCGACCACTTTCCAATCGGTGTTGGGCTCGGTGTATGCGACTCCCGCGCCCGTGACGGTGAAGCCATTCATGAGCATCCGGTAGAGCTGCCCGGTCGCGAAGTTGCGATAGAGGATGTCGCTCCTGCCGTCTGCGTTGAAGTCCTGCGGCATGGCAGCGGGCGCGGGCACGATCGTGAACGCAGCGGTGACGGCGCGCGCCTGATCCATTGTCGCGACGCACGTGCCGGTGCCGCTGCAGGCGCCGCTCCAGCCGGCGAAGGTCGAGCCCGTGGACGGCGTGGCCGTGAGCGTGACGACCGTGTTGAGGTTAAAGCTTGCGCTACACGTCGCGCCGCAATTGATCCCGGCGGGGGACGATGCGACCGTCCCCGCGCCGGTGCCGGACTTCGTGATGGAGAGTGTTCGCGTGGCCGGCGCAAACGACGCCACGACGGACCGCGCCTGCGTCATGGCCAACGAACAGAGGGTGCCGGCGCAACCGCCGCTCCAGCCCACGAATACCGAACCGGGTTGCGGTGTCGCGGTCAGCACGACCGTCGTGCCGTTGCTGAATCCCGCCGAACAGGTCGCGCCGCAGCTGATCCCCGCGGGCGCCGAGGATACGCTGCCCAAGCCCGTCCCTGCTTTCTCCACCGTGAGGAGGTGGGTCTGCAAGAGCGGAAGCTGCAGGTTGTCGATCCACGCCGCATCGCCACCGCTCGAAACGGAGCCATCCTTCGAATAGGTCCACCGCAACGTGTGCCGCCCCGCCGTGATGGGCAGCGAGACGGCGCTCCAACCCTGCTCGCCGCTCACGCCGGTGCCCGATTGGCCGCTCGAACAGGCGCCGGTGCCGGGGATCGACTGCTGGACGCCATCGATCGAGAACACGAGGCAGTCGAACCTCCCTTCGCTCGAAACGCGGCGGTCGAACTGCACGTTGCCCACCACGAAGTCGGCGGAGAGCTCGATGACGGAAGTCGCCGACGCGGCGCCCGCGTGGCCGGGAGAGGTGCTCTTGAGGCTGCAGCGTCCTTCGGTGAAATTGCTCGTGTCGACCATCCATCCGGTGGTTGCCCCCGCCGGTGCGTTGGTCCAGCCTCCGCTGGTCGGCACGATGCAGTTCGCCGGGAACACATCCGGACGGTCGTCGACGATGGTCACCGTGGCCGTCGACGGGCTGCCCAGCACCCCTCCGCTCACCGAGAACAGCCGGACGCTGAACTGGCGGCTGCTGGTGGCGACGCCGTCATTGCGCAGGCTGACCGTGATGGTCTTGGCGCTCGTATCGCCCGCGACCCACGAGAGCGTGCCCGAAGCGGCCGTGAAATTCACGCCTGCCACGGCCGTCCCGTTCGTGGTGTCGTAGGAGACGGAGACGGCGCCCGCAGCGCCGCCGGTTCGCGTCACTCGCAGCGTGACCGACGGGGACGCCTCACCCGCGGTGTAGCTATCGGCCTCGAACTGCAGCGACGCCCGCGCGACCAGGTTCAGGGACGCGGAGCTGGCGTCCATCAGGGCACTGCTGGTGCCGGCATTCCGCACCACGGCCGTCACGTAATAGGTTCCGCTGAGCGCCGGCGGCGCGGCCAACCGAGGCCCCGCAACGCTGGTCACCCCAGGCTGCACCGTCGCCAGCTGGGTCGTGCCCAGGAGGTTGTAGCGCTCGGACCCGCCGGGCGCACCGGTCAGGTACCAGTCGATGGAGACGTCGCTCGCGGCCACGTTGTTGGTGTTGGAGACCATGAAGCTGCCGATCGTCACTTCCGACGTGGCAGAGGAATAGCTGACCGGGGTTCGCGAGGTCGACGGCTGCGTCGAGGACGCGCATGTGATGTCGCTGCCCTGCACCAGCAGGCGCACACCCAGGTTCTCGCTGTATCGCGCGGTCGCGGGCCAGCGTGCCCGCGCACCGGCCGCATCGTCCGGGAGCGGCTGCCAGCCCTTGCGATCGTCGCAAGCGGTCATCAGGGAAAGCGCAGTCGAATGTCCGAGCCCGAAACCATGGCCCAGCTCATGCCCGAGGACCGAATAGACCGACCAGGCGGAGGTCAGATAGAGCTTCGCCGCCAGGTCATTGTAGGTCCAGGTAAACGCCGGATTCAGAAAAACATCGTTCTCCGGTTGATAGCGGCTGCAGTACGAGTTGATGAGAATGCCGAGAAAATACTCGTTGGTGATCTCGACGCAGAAGTCGCTGCGCGGGATCATCACCCCGAGCACGGTGGCGCCCCAAGAGTAGCCATGGATCCGCTGCAGGTCGGCCGACGCGGCAAACCCGCCGAAATCGTTGCGCCCATTGAAGCCCCAGTTGTCGTCGGGCGTGGTGAAGACGCGGAAGTGGTCGGTGAACTTGTTCCACTCGACCATGATGGCGTTGGCCGCCGGCCCGGACGAGGCGAGGACCGGAGGAATGTTCCAGGGCGTTCCGCTCGCGCCCGAGATCACGTACTTTTCGACGCCGCACTGCGGCTGGCCCGCCGCGGAAGGTATGGGGGCCCTGGCGCACTCCACATTTCGCACGGCCGGGGGTGCCGCCGCATGCGACGCGGTCACCGTCCCGCCCGGCGCAGCGTCATAGGCGGTGCGCGGGCCTTTTCCCGGGAATCCCGATTCAACATCGCGCTGCAGCGCCTTCTTCTGCTCGGGAGTCCTGCTCACGAGGGATCGCGACAAGCGCTCGAAAAGCTCGTCCGTGGCCAACTCCCATCGGGGCTCGGCAGCGCCTGAGTAGGCCTTGTCGAGCACCACAGAGGACCCGTCGCGCGCGATCCCGATTCGTTGTCCCGTCAGGTCGTTCACCACGCTCTTGCCGCTGGCCACCGTCTCGACCAGGAATACCCCTTGCGGCCCGTAGAGTGGCGCCAGGGTCGACCGTTTCTCGAGCAGCACGATGTAGCGACGTCCGGCAGCCATCGGCTCGACGCCGGCAATCCCGACGGCCTCGCCGCTGGCCAGCCGGCCGCCGAACTGCGTAAAGGAGACGGTGCTGGCAGGACAGTCACCGGCGGCGTTCTCGATCTTGATCGAGATGTCGGTGACGATCGCCGGGCCTTCCCGGCGGGAGAGCGCGCTCTCGACCACGCCTTGGATGGCGCAGTCGGCAATCTCCGCAAGGGTCTCCGTCGGGACGGGAATGTGACTGTAAGTCCACGCATCGAACGCGAAGGCGAGCGCGAAGGTTGCCAGCAGGGACGCGCTCTTCTTGAACGGATGCATGGTGGTCCTTCCGCCGTGAGGGAAGCTGCATTCTCACATGCCGGGGAATTCGGCTTCCTACCCCGGAAGATAGGAGTGGCGCGCTACCTACCGCCGCACGAGGAAAAGGTGCAGTGCCGCCTCGGTCGCTTCGTGCCTCACCACCTCGTACCCGAGTCCGGGCAGGTCGAGCCCCGCGAAGAGCGCCTCGCCCCTCCCCAGCACCACGGGCGACATGACGAGGTGCATCTCGTCGACGAGGCGCGCCTGGAGGTACTCACGAACGGTCGCCGTGCCGCCGCCGATGCGGACGTCGCGATCACCCGCCGCTTCCTTGGCGCGGAAGAGAACTTCCTCGACGCTCTCCTGCACGAAGTGAAAGGTCGTGCCTGTCAGCTCGAGTGGCGGCCGCGGGTGGTGCGTATGGACGAACATCGGGCAGTGATACACCGGCTCCTCGCCCCACCAGCCGCGCCAGCCGTCGTCGGTCCAGGGACCGCGCGACGGGGCGAACATGTGGCGGCCCATGATCCAGGCGCCGACTTTCTGCAAGCTGGCGGCGGCGATGCGGTCGTCCGCGCCCGTCGTGCCCTCGCCGTTGCCGTACATCCGCTGGAAGGTGCGCGTGGGGAAGAACCACTGGTGCAGGCCCTCGCCCCCGCGGCCGAGCGGGTTTTCGAGCCCCTGGTCGGGGCCCGCTCCATAACCATCGACGGAGACGGCGAAGGCATCGATACGTACCTTGGGCATGGTGGTTCACTCTCGGAAACAGAACTGGGAGATTCCAGCTCAGATCAGTCGAACGGGCGGAGGCGATTTCGACACCGTTGACACGGCGGCGCATACTGCCCAGGCAATTCCATCCATCCACGAACAACGATCCAAAAGGGAGGAATCATGCGCAAGACGAATGCACTGGCACTGGCAGCCGCCCTCACGGCGGTGATCGCCGCACCGATGGATTCAATGGCCAAGGGCGGGCACGCGACCCTGGTTCCCGCCGCCGACGTGAAGTGGAGCGACGTCGAAGGCTTTCCGGGAGTGAAGGTGTCGACCCTGCAGGGCGATGCGGCCAAGGGCGCGAACCACATCATGATGAAGTTGCCCGGCGGATTCTCGGCCCCGCTGCACCACCACAGCTCCGATCACTACGTGACCGTGGTCACCGGCACGCTCGTCCTCACCGTGGACGGCAAGGAGACCAAGCTGCCGCCCGGCTCCTACTTCTCCTTCACCGGCAAGAAGCAGCACCTCACCAAGTGCGATGCGGGCGCGGACTGCACGCTCTCACTCGACAACCGCGGCAAGTGGGACATCGTGCCCGAAGCGGACAAGAAGGCGCCCGCGAAGAAATAGCGCGATGGCTTGGGCGGCGGCCGGCCCCGGTGGCCGCCCTACCTCGATCACGCCCGCCCTCCTTCGTGCGTGCCAGCCCTCCCGCGGAATTCGGCATCATGCGCGGGTGAGCGCGCCCATCCTCGTGTGTGGTGACAACGCCCTCGGCGCCTGCGTCGAGGAATCCCTGCGGGCGCAGGGCGCCACGACCCGCCGGCTGCACTGCCGGTCATTCGAGTTGCAGCCCGCCGACCTCGCCGGGGCCGCGGCGCTGATCCTCGTCGGCGATGGCGACAGTGCCAACGTAAGCCTCGCGCTTCGCTCGCGCCACTTCGAGCCCGGGCTGCCGATCGTGATGCGGATCTTCGACTCCGCCCTCGTCCAGTATCTCGATGAAACGCTCCCCGGCGTGCGCGTGCTCAGCATGTCGGGTGTGGCCGCGCCGCTCTTCGCGCAGGCCGCGCGCGAGGTGCTCGCATCGCCGGGCACGCGGGCTCCATCAGGCTTGCCGCTGCGATCTCGCCGCCGCTACCGCGTCGACAAGACCCTCATCGTGGCCCTCCTCTCGTTGTTCGTCCTGGTGTTTCCGTCGGCGGCCTACTACTCGCACGAGCTCAACCTGCGCTACCTGGATGCGCTTTACTTCGTGTGGACCACCGTGATGACCGTGGGCTACGGCGACATCGCCCTCAAGGACGCCTCCGATACCGCCAAGGTGTACGGGATGTTCCTGATGCTCGGTGGCGCGAGCTTCATCGCCGTGCTCTTCGCGCTGCTCTCCGACTTTGTGCTCACGCGAAGGCTCGAGGTGCTGCAGGGGCGCACGCCTGAGCGCGGCGATGGGCACATCATCATGGTGGGTGCCGGAAACGTCGGTTACCGCGTCGCTGGCCTGCTGCGCGACGCGGGGCGCCGGTTGGTGGTGATCGAGCGGGAAGGCGAGAGCCTGCGTGCCCGCGAGCTCGCCGCGGCAGGTGACCACGTCATCGTCGCCGACGCCACCGCCGAGGAGACGCTCGCGATCGCCGCACTGCCGCGGGCGGCGTTGGTGCTCGCGCTCGCGGACTCCGATGCCGTGAACCTGCAAGTTGCCCTGCTTGCCCGCCGCTGCGGCGTGCCGGTCATCATGCGATCGGACTCTGCGGAGCTGGCGACACACATGCAGGCGCGCGGCGACGCGATTGCGATCTCGCCGCTCACGCCGGCCACGCAGGCGTTCGTTTCGGCGGCGCTGGCGGCGGCTCGGCGTTCGGTCCGATGACGTCTCTGTTTGTGCCGTTTACTTACACCCTGTGCGAGTGACAGGCGTATCGTGCCCAGCCATGGACCTCACGCTGAAGATCTACGTGGCGCTATGGAGCGCCGCGTGCCTGGCTGCGCTGGCGCTCTACTTCGCGCGGCGCAGGGCCTACGTGATCTCGCGCCGCAGCTACTGGCATTTCCTCGGCGAGCCGTGGAAGGTCGCCACCTTCGTCGCGGGCGCCGCCACGATCACGCTCGTCGCGCCCTACACCGGCGACCCGACATGGGATTACTACGACGGCTTCTTCATGTCGGTGTTCTGCTATACCACCGCGCCATGGGTCGTGGGCATCCTGTACCTGGCGGCCCGCAGGCAGGCGCGCCCGGACGAGCTTTTCCTCGCCGTGTGCGCGTGGTTATTTTCGGCGAGCTGGTCGTATGACCTGTACCAGCTCTGGCGCCATGGCTACTACCCCATCACCTGGTTCCCCAACCTCTTCGCCTCGTCGCTGATCTATCTCTGCGCCGGCCTCTTCTGGAACCTCGAGCACCTGCCGGGGCGCGGGGTGATCTTCTCCTTCATGCGCGACGGCTGGCCGTCGCGCCCGCGGCAATCGTCGGTGCTGAAGATCCTCGCCTGGGGCGCGGTGTTCGCGATCCCGGCTGTCGCGGCGGTGCTGGTTTTCATCCTGTGAGCGGTCCGCCGCGCTACAGCTGCACTTGGAATTTCCCTGCGTTCCGCCCTTGCGGGTTGAGGTGACGCCGGTTCAGAAACGGTACCGCCGCAACGTCCTCGTCGTGGGCGAGCCATCGACCGTCATCTCGAGCATGACCGTATCGAAATCCGCCGGATACCAGAGGCCGGATCCCACGGGCGCAACGGTCAGCGAAGGCGGGCTTTCAGGGCCACGCGTGGCGCGATACACCGCGCCGGCAAACTCGTAACGGCCGCGCTGCGCGTTGTTTCTCCATCGCGCATCGGTCATCACCAGCCATGTCGGCCGACCACCCGAGTCGTAAGTCACGAAGGTCAGGAACGACTTCTCGCCGTACTGCTCGATGAAGACCCCTTCGCCGGTCTGGCCAGTCAGGTATTGGCCCGCGTAGCTATCGTACGGCTTGTCTCCGTTCTCGCCGCCAGCCCACGTCACGCGAACCTGCGTGGTGACCTCGGGCCCGGGGGGTGGGGAGATGTCGGAAGAGTCGACGGCCAACGCGAGGGTGTAGACACCGGCGGGCAGCGGTCCCACGTTGACCTTCGCCTCGGAAAACGGCGCGAAGCCGCAGTCGCCGATGCGCCGGTACTCGAGCCTGATCTCGTTTGGCGCCAGGAAGCGTGTCGCACGCGCGCGGATCTGCGGACAGGTGGGCGCGCTATCGCGGATCGTGACGACGATCGTGTCGGCCGGCGTGGGGTTGGCGGGCTCGAAGGACAGGGTGAAGGCCGCGTGCGCGGAGAGGCCAAGTGCCGTTAGCAGTACCGCCAGGACGAGCCTCATGGCATTCCCCTCGTGGTTCGTGCGCGCATCATAAACCCCCTACCCGCGCCTGGTGAAGAACAGGTGCAGTGCCGCTTCCGTCGACTCACGGCGCGCGATGTCATAGCCCAGCCCCGGCAGGTCGAGCCCGGCGAAGAAGCTCTCGCCGTTCCCCAGCACTACCGGCGACATGACGAGGTGCATCTCGTCGACGAGGCGCGCCTGGAGGTACTGGCGAACCGTTGCCGTGCCGCCGCCGATGCGTACGTCGCGATCTCCCGCCGCCTCCTTGGCGCGGAAGAGAACTTCCTCGATCGGGTCCTGCACGAAGTGGAAGGTGGTGCCGGTGAGCTCGAGCGGCGGTCGCGGGTGGTGCGTGAGGACGAACACGGGGCAGTGGTACACCGGCTCCTCGCCCCACCAGCCGCGCCAGCCGTCGTCTCTCCAGGGACCGCGCGAGGGAGCGAACATGTGGCGGCCCATGATCCAGGCGCCGACGTTCTGCAAGCTGACGGCAGCGATGCGGTCGTCCGCGCCGGTCGTGCCCTCGCCGTTGCCGAACATGCGCTGGAAGGTGCGGGTGGGAAAGAACCACTGGTGCAGGCTTTCTCCGCCGCGTCCGAGAGGGTTCTCGAGCCCCTGGTCGGGGCCTGCGCCGAAGCCGTCGAGGGACACGGCGAAGGCGTCGATGCGGACTTTGGGCATGGCGCTTCCTATCTCGGCATCTCAGGCATGGGCAGGCACTCCATGATCTCGACCCCGTCACCCGGGAAGATCGCGTGCGGATGGTTCAGGAACATCTTCGCCGCCGCCTCGTGGGATTCGGCCTCGACGATCGTGTAGCCCGCGATCTGGTTGCGGATGTCCTTCACGCATTCGGCCGTGACGCGCTTGGTTTTGCCAAGCGGGGCGCCGTTATCGACGATGGCCTTGTCGTGGGTTTCGCCCCACTGCATCCAACCCTTCATCCCCGCCGCCTCGATGGCCTTGCGCTTCTCGAGGTCGGGGTTCTCGCGCTGGTACTTGGCGAAGGCGTCGGGATTGCCGGTGTAGATGGCCATGAATTTCTTCACGTTTCTCGCTCCTGGGGTGGTGCCGGGGTATTCCAGCATAGAGGAGTCGAATGGGCCGGTATGATTTCGACATCCCAACGGACGTTGCTCATGCTGTCAAAACGGGTGGATGCGCAAGACACTCGCAGTGGCAATGGCAGCCACTCTCACGGCGGCGATCGCCGAACCGATGGAGTCAGCTGCCAAGGGTGGAACCGCCACGCTCATGCCGGCGGCCGACCTGAAGTGGGAAGACGTCGAGGGCTGCCGCGGGTTGAGAGGGGCATTCCTGCTTGGCGATGCGAAGAAAGCCGCGAATCACATCACGCTGAAGTGGCCCGCCCGCTACTCCGCCATGATCCCCACAGCCTTCGGCGACTGCTGTTCCTACTTCGGCATTTCAGGCACGATCAGGCACTCCATGTGTTCATCCCCGTCGCCTGGGAAGATCGTGAGATGCGGATAGCCAAGGAACATCTCCGTCACCGCTTCGCAGGACTTGGTTTCGAAGATCGTGTAAGCGGCACCAATCTGGTAGCGCATCTTTCACGCCATCAGCCGTGACGTGCTTAGTCGTGCCGAGCGGGGCGCCGTTGTCGACGTCATCTGATCCTGCACCCAAACCCGATCGGACGGTCTTGCTAAGTGCGCGCCCACGATGTTTGATACGGCGACCCCTGTTTGATGTTCAATCCAGAGATATTGGCCCGCGGGATTACATTCAAGAAAATAGTGCGCACCGGTCGCGTCCACTACCAAATCAATCGCGCCGAAGTCCAGTCCGGACAGCGCTCGAAAACGACGCACCAACTGGGCAATGTCGGTAGGCGTGGCCTGAAACTCAAACATGTCAGCCTCTTGATCATGTCGCCAGTCAAGCGCTGTCTCGCTCCGTTCTTGACTTCTAATTTTGAAGTAGAAATTCTCGTCTCCAACAAATATGAGACGAACCTCAAAATGCTTCGACAGAAGCTGTTGATATATTCCGGGCGCGTAGGCGATCGAGTCTTCCGCGGGGTCAAGATCGATATCGGTGACGTCCGTCGTGAAGATTGCCTCTCCCTCAGCGGTTATAAGTGGTGTGAAGGGCTTGTAAACAATGCTCTGTGCGGCGGACCGTAAGCCCTCGACTTCGTCGACCGAGTTTGTGAAGGCGGTGTTCGGTACGTTGAACCCGGCACTCAAGGCCCACGCTAGTTGCAGGGGCTTGTGATTGGCACGTCGCTGAACGCTCGGTCGATTCATCCATTTGGCGAACGGTAAGAAATCTTCCAAGCCATCGAGCATGGCATGCCACTCTCGACGTTTGAAGCATTCCAATTCTGTCCGTCTGTCTCCGAAAACGTCGAACGGCTTTTGCCTCCACCAGACTGACTCCACTTCGTTCCCAGAAAACTCCTCGCCATCGCATCGAAAGGAGATTCGTGGACCGTGCGCTTCCTCCACTCTGATGGTCACGCGAGCTTCGGCATCGTAGCGCGAGAACACTGAGACCGCGCTTCCTTCATGCCGAAGCAGGGCTCTCACAGCTTCCACGTGAGGGTCCCGACGGTCCCCGACGATTACGATCACCTAATTAGTCCATGTCCGTGTCGGCGGGATCGGTGTCGCTATCGGGTCCCAAGGTTATGGAAAGCGTATTGGTTGTTCCCGTCTGCGTTCCTGCCATGGCCCTTTTTACGGAGGTGAGATGTTGTGCCCCAAAAGGTTGGGTGTCTTCCGGATAAAGGGCGATTACATCGCCAGGTGCCGTGCCATTAGTCTGCGGAATGACGCACATGACCTTATTCCCTTGTGACATATAGCCTCCTCTGGTTGGTTGCCAAAACTCGCTCGCTCCAGATGCATGGAGCAGATCAAATTATCTAGAAGTTAATGGGAGGGCGCATCCTACCTACGCATGTAGGTTAATCGAGGAACGTTAATGTTTTATTGGGCGGAGCGCAGGCGAGCACCAGATTTTCTCTCTGGCTAGCTCACGCGAGGTAGCTGTGTCTGTTCGGAAAGGAGCTTTTCCTCCCGAGCCCAGGGAAGAAGTAAGTGGGACTCACTAGTCCAACAACGGAAGTTCGAAGCTGCCACTGGCCGGCTCTG
>JANMHV010000243.1:0-5464 GCA_031375445.1 Burkholderiales bacterium
GTCGCACCGTCGACGAGGCCCGTCACCTGGACCGGCACGTGACTCGCGGTGGAGGTGCCGTCGCCGAGCTGTCCATAGGAGAGGTTCGCGCCCCAGCACCGCACACCGCCGTTGACGATGGCGCAACTGTGGTCGCCGCCGGCGGCGATCGCCGTGACCCCGCTCGAGAGGCCCGAGACCGCCACCGGCACGAGGCTCGTCCCGGTGCTGTTGTTGCCAAGCTGGCCGTCGCCGTTGAAGCCCCAGCAGCGCGCGCCGCCGTCGACCACCGCGCAAGCGTGCTTCGCACCCACCGAGATGGCGCTCACGCCGCTCGCGAGGCCCGCCACCGGCGTCGGCGTGAAGGCCGGCGAGGTACTGTTGTTGCCAAGCTGTCCATTGCTGTTGCGGCCCCAGCAATAAGCTGCGCCGGTCACCACCGCGCAGGTCGTGTCTTCGTAGGCGGAGATTTGAGGGACGCTGGCCCCCACCGGCAGCCACGCACCGGCGCAAGCGGCGAGAGCGATGCCGACTTGCCCGACAGTTTTCAAGAGCGCGTTCGAATGCACGGTCGTCTCCTATTCAGATGCTGATGGCCGGATCGTGTTCGGCGAAAAGCCGCGGCGCCGCCTTCCCTAGGGCGACATGATTCCCGTGGCCAACCCGTATTCCCACGGCCCCAGTATCTTCCAGGTGGTGTCCGGCTCCACGTACACCGGACCCTGGCTCGGGATCGCGAGCCCGTTCATGAGCATCATGTACACCTGCCCGTTGCTGTCGTTCCTCCACAGCAGGTCTGCCTTGCCGTCGCCGTTGTAGTCGCCCTGGGCCACGATCTTCCAGGCGAGGTTGGGCTCGTGGTGCACGAAGCCCTGGGATTGCGCGGTCGTGCCATTCATGAGCATCGCGTAGACGTGCCCGGTCGCGCTGTTGCGCCACAGGAGGTCGGAGCGGCCATCGCCGTCGAGGTCGGGTGCGGCCAGGATCTTCCACGCGAGATTCGGCTCGTGATAAATGTAGAGGCCGGTCTGCGTGAATCCGTTGGCCGTCACCGTGACGGTCATCAGGTAAACCTGGCCGGTCGAGTTGTTGCGATACACCAGCTGGTTCGTCCGCCCACTGCCCGCGAGGTCGCCGACCGCCACGATCCGCCAGGCGGTGTTCGGCTCGGTGAAGACGAACCCGGCGTGCGTGACGACGGCGCCGTTCATCAGCATCGCGTAAACCTGCCCGGTGTTGGAGTTCCACCACAGGATATCGGCGCGGCCGTCGCCATCGAGGTCGGGCGTGTGCACGATCTTCCACTCCGCCCTCGGCTCCGTCATCACCATCGCGCCGCCCGACGGCAACCCGTTCGCCGCGAAAGGCATGTAGTAGACCCCACCGCTGGAATCGTTGCGCCACAACAAGTCGGTCACGCCGTCGCCATTGAAGTCGGCGTCCCCGACGATCTTCCAGGCGGTGTTGGGCTCGGTGTAGGCGACGTTCCCGCTCGCCATGACGAGTCCGTTCATCGCGATGCGATACACCTGACCGGTCGTCGCGTTGCGGTACAGGATGTCGCTCTTGCCGTTGCCGTCGAGGTCCGTGGGCGTCTCGCTGCCCGGCGTCGCGAACACCAGCACCGGCAGGTTCAACCGGTTCGGAGCCGGAATTCCAACCTGCCCGTAGTCGTTCGTGCCCCAGCAGTAGATCCCGAGGGGAGCGACCGCGCAGGAGTGGAACCCGCCGACAGCGATACCGACCACGCCCGCGGGCAGCGAGCTCACCGGGATGGGCACCTGGCTTCCTCCGCCGTAATCCGGGTTCCCGAGTTGCCCTCCGTTGTTGTAGCCCCAGCAGGTGGCCGCACCGTTCAACACCGCGCATGCGTGGTACTGGCTGCCCATCGCCATGGCCGTCACACCGCCGGCGAGCCCGGAGACCGGGACCGGGAAGGGGCTGCCGGTGTAGGTGCCGTTGCCGAGCTGCCCCGTGCCGTTCCAACCCCAGCAGTAAGCCGCCCCGTTCTGCACGCCGCAGCTGGAGGCATCTCCCGCCGCAATCCTGCCCACACCGCTGGTGAATCCCGTCACGACCACGGGGGTGCGCTGTGCGAGGTCCTGGGGCGAGCCGTTGCCGAGCTGGCCGCTGCCGTCGCCTCCCCAGCAGTAGGCGGTGCCGGCGTACACCACGCACGAGTGAATGCCCCCGGCGACCAGCGACGTGGCTCCCGTCGCACCGTCGACGAGGCCCGTCACCTGGACCGGCACATGACTATCGGTGGAAGTGCCGTCGCCGAGCTGTCCATAGTTCAGGTTCGCGCCCCAGCACCTCACGCCGCCATTGACGATCGCGCAGCTGTGGTCGTCGCCGGCCGCGATCGCCGTGACCCCGCTCGAGAGGCCCGAGACCGCCACAGGAACGAGGCTCGTCTCGGTGCTGTTGTTGCCAAGCTGGCCGGTGCCGTTGAAGCCCCAGCAGCGCGCGCCGCCGTTGACCACCGCGCAAGCGTGCTTCCCACCCACCGAGATGGCGCTCACGCCGCTCGCGAGTCCGGACACCGGCGTCGGCGTGAACGCGGGCGAGAGGCTGTTGTTCCCCACCTGGCCGCTGGCGTTGTAGCCCCAGCAATAGGCCGCGCCCGACACCACCGCGCAGGTCGTGTCGTCGTAGGCGGAGATTTGCGGGACGGATGCCGTGGCCGACAACCATGGAGCCAGGCCTGCGACCAGGGCAACTGCGGCGAGACGCAGCGTTTTCTGGAGCGCGTTCGATTGCATGGTCATTCCCCTTCCGATGGCGTTGGACTGGCACGGCCATTACTACAAGGGCAGGCGTCACGCGAGCGTGACGCGAGAACGCACCTCAGGCGCCGGCTTTTGGCAGGAGAAGCGCGCGATTGACCGGGTTGCGCTCGAGGAAGCTCTCGCGGTACTCCGGGGGGACGTGCCGCTCGGCGATCCCCAACACCCACTGCCGTCCATCAGCCAGCATCCGATCGGCCGACTCGTCGCGCCCGGCCGCGCGGAACACCCGGGTTGCCACCCACCACAGCTCGCCGCGGTAGAAATTGTCCGGCTCGTGATCGGTGAAGAGCCGCAACGCCGCCTCCACCTGCGGGCGGCCGCGCTCCGCCGCGCCCTGCTCGAGGGCGCACGCGGCGGCGCGCACGTGGGCGGCGATCGCCATGCCGAAACGCTCCCTTGCCGCGGCCCAGGCCGCGATGGCGGTGGCCATTTGCTCGCCTTCCGCGGGCGGCACGATGGCGGAGGCGAAGAGGCTCACGAGGCGATTGTTGCCGTCGTCGAGGTCGCCCCCCAGCATCGAGAGTGCCACCCGGATGGGCTTGAGCGCCGCTCCCCCGGCAAGCCGCGCCACCTCCGCGCGATGGGCGATCCATACGGCCTGCGCCTTTACCGGCTGGTCCGCGGGATCCGCGGCGAGCAGCTTGAGGGCCCGGGCGTACTGGCCGACATGAGCATAGGCCAGCGCCAGGCGGTGCGCCGTGGCGAAGATCCAGGGGCGCGTGCCGGCGCGGCGGAACTCGTCCAGCGCCTGTTCGAGCATCGAGATCGCCTCGTCGTAGTGCCCGATGTCGCGCAGGCGGTGCGCGAGCAGCGCCTGGGTCTGCATCGGCCTGCCCTTGAGCAGCTCCGACTCGTGCCACAACTGCAGGCCCTGGCGACCGAACTCGATGGCGCGGCCGAGATCGCCGCGCTTGCTGGTGGTCGTGGCCAGGTTCGACAGCGTGCCTGCCAGCAGGTCCTTCAACCCGTGCGCCGCGGCGATCTCGCGCGCATCGTCGAACGCCACGACCGCGTCTGCGAGACGATTGGCCAGGTCGAGCGTGATGCCGAGCTGGATCAGGTACTCGACCCTCGAGCGGGGCGCGGCCGCGGCGGTCTCCATTTCCCGAAACGGCTCCAGCAGCGCCAGCGCCTCGTCCACGCGTCGCAGGTCGCACAAGCCGCCGGCGACGACCACCGAGAACGGCAGCGTGAGATCGCCGCGCTTCGCCTTCCGCGCGAGCGCGATACCCGCCCGTCCCGACTGCACCGCCGACTCCGGGTCGCTGCTGTCGCTCAGGTACCGGGCCTTGTGCAGCAGCGCGCGCATCCTCTCGTCGTCATTGCGCGCGACGTTCTCGGCCGCGTGCACGGCGGCGAGCGTGGCCTCGCCCAAGTCGTTGAAGATCATCGCCTCGGCGCGCGCCAGCAGCGCCTCGAAGCGCGCCGCGGGGTCCTTGCAGCTTTCGTAGCACTCCGCCGCCTGCTCGAGCAGGCTTGCCTCTTCGACGCGGCGCCCCGAGTCCGCGGCCCGGGCCGCGGCACGCATGAACGCCGCGCCCGCCTCCCGCGGCCGGCGCGCAGCCGCCCAATGCCCCGCGACTCGCGCGGGCTCCGTGCCCACCCCCTCGAGGAACGCCGCGATCTGCGCGTGCAGGCGCCTCGCGATCGCCGCCGGCACGCTGTCCCGCGCCGCCTCGTGGACCAGGTCGTGCTCGAAGGCCCCATCGCGCAGGACGTGGAAGCGCTCGAGCTCGGTCCACGCGTCGGCCAGGTCCAGCAGGGGCACCCCGAGCACGCAGGCGGCAAGCTCGGCGGAAAAGTCCTGGCCGGCCACCGCCGCGCATCTCGCGATTCGCACCGCCTCGGGCGTAAGGCGGCCCAGGCGCCTCGCGATCAGCGCGCTCACGCTGGCTGCGGCAGGAAAGCGTTCACCCGCCGCGGTATTCTCGAGGAGCATCGCCTTCACCGTCTCCAGGATGAAAAACGGATTGCCCCCGGTGTGGCGGGTGATCGCCACCGCGAGGCCCGCCCCCGAGAAACGCGGCAGGTCCAGCGAATCGAGCAACTCGCCAACGTGCGCCGCGGTGAGCAGGGCAAGCTCGATCCCCCTGCCCGCGCCGGAGGTCGCAACCGATTCGAACAACCCCCGCGCCTCGGCGCCCGCCTCATCGCCGCGCCAAGTCAGCACCCAACGCAAGCGGCCCGGCGCGGCAATCCTCCCCTGCAGCGCCTCGAGCGTCGCCGCATCGCCGTAATGCAGGTCGTCGATCACCACGCCGGCGAGGCCGAGGTCGGCGGCGAAATCGACCAGGGCGTCGATGGCGCGCAGCAGCCGCTCCCGATCGGCGCCGTCGCGCACCGGCGGCGCGCGCCCGAGCTCCGGGAGCAGGCGCGCCATTTCACCGCCCAGGGCTTGCGGCATCTTCACGCCCACGCGGCGCACGAGCGCGCGTGCGAGGCGCGAGAGCAGCGAGTAGGGGGCGAATGCATCGCCCGGTCGCGCGGCGAGCATGGCCACATCGCCGCGGGTGGCCGCGAAATCGGTGACGAGCCGCGTCTTGCCCAACCCGCCCACGCCGGTGACGATCGCCACCGCCGAAGCGCTCCAGCAAGCCTCGAGTTCGCGCCACTCGGCCTCGCGGCCGACGAGCCGCGGCGGGCGCAGGACCGAGGGGGGCGCCACGGCCACCGCGGAAGCGCTCCCCGTCGCCTGG
>JANMHV010000261.1:0-9310 GCA_031375445.1 Burkholderiales bacterium
CCAAGACGCTCCAGGACCAACTCTTCCAGCGCGACCTCCCGCGCGTGCGCGCGGCCCTCGGCATCCCGGTGGATACGGCGCTCCTCAAGGGGCGTGCCAACTACGTCTGCATCCACCACCTCGAGAACGCCACCGTGCAGGGCAGCTTCGGCGCGAAGGAGGAGGTGGCGCACATCCACAAGATCCGCAGCTTCTCGCGCCGCACGGTGACGGGCGATCGCGGCGAGTGCGCCGACGTCCCCGAGAATTCCCCCGCCTGGGTCCATGCCACCTCCACGCGCGAGAACTGCCTGGGCTCCGGCTGCCAGCACTACCAGGACTGCTTCGTGATGAAGGCGCGCAAGCGCGCCGCCGAGGCCGACGTGATCGTGGTGAACCACCACCTCTTCTTCGCCGACGTGGCGTTGAGGGATGAGGGTGCCGCCGATCTCCTGCCCGCCGCCAACACCGTGATTTTCGACGAGGCGCACCACCTTCCCGACCTCGCGCGGCTTTTCTTCGGCGAGAGTTTTTCCACCACCCATCTCATCGAGCTCGCGCGCGATACGCGCATCGCCGAGGCGCAGCATGCCCGCGAGAGCAACGAGCTGGGGGACGCGGCCGCGGAAGTGGAGAAGGCGGCGCGCGACGTGCGCCTCGCCCTCGGCAACGCGGCGGGGCGCACGGCGCTCGCGGCGTTGCGCGCGCGCCCCGCCTTCGACAAGTCCCTCGACGCGCTCGCCAAGACCCTCGAGGCGCTGGTGGAAAAACTCTCCGCCCAGGAAGAGCGCGCCGAGGAAATCCGCAATTGCCGCGAGCGCGCCGGGGAGCTCCTGTCGCGCGTCATCCAGTGGCGCGAGGCCGATGCCCGCCCCCGGGAGGAGAACGGCTATGGCGAGCCCACCGGTGCGGAAGTGGTGCGCTGGATCGAGGCCTACGCGCAGTCGGCCCAGCTGTACGTGACCCCGCTGGACGTGGGCCGCATCTTCCAGGAGCAGATGAAGGGCGGCGACCGGGCCTGGATCTTTACCTCGGCGACCCTCTCGGTGAATGGCGATTTCCGCCACTACCTGGGCGAGATGGGGCTCGCGGAGGCGCGTACGCTCAGCTGGCCCAGCCCGTTCGACTTCGAGCGCCAAGCGCTGCTCTACGTGCCCCAGGGCCTGCCGGACCCGAACAGCGAGGGTTATGCCGACGCGGTGATCGACGCCGCCTGGCCGGTGGTGCGCGCCTCGGGCGGGCACGCCTTCCTGCTCTTCACCAGCCTGCGCGCCATGGAGCGCGGGCACGAGCGGCTGGGGAAGAAAATGAAGGAGGAGGGGCTGGAGTGGCCGCTGATGCTGCAGGGTTCGGGCTCCAAGAACGAGCTGCTGGAGCGCTTCCGGCGCTCGCCCCACGCGATCCTCGTCGCATCGCAATCGTTCTGGGAGGGCGTGGACGTGAAGGGAGACCAGTTATCGGTCGTGGTGATCGACCGGCTGCCCTTCAACCCGCCGGACGACCCGGTGTTGGCGGCGTGCATCGAGCGCATCAATCGCGCCGGGGGCAACGCCTTCATGGACTACCAGGTGCCGCGCGCGGTGATCACGTTGAAGCAGGGCGCCGGGCGCCTCATCCGCGACGAGACGGACCGCGGGGCGCTGGTGATCTGCGACCCGCGGCTCGTCGACAAGCCCTACGGCAAGCGCATCTGGCGGGCGCTGCCGCCATTCAAGCGCACGCGACTGCTTTCGGACGTTGAAGCCTTCTTCAGTTCGGCTGCTGGAAGCGCCACCCCTCCGGGCACGAAGTGACCTTGGGGTAGTACGCCCGCGAGGATTCGCAGTAATTCATGTAGAGCGGGCCGGTCGAGGGGGCGCCTTCCATGCGCGGCTCGGGTTGCATCTGCGGCTGGACCTCGTTGCCGGCGGGCGCGGGCATGGGATGGATGCGCCCGATGTACGCCGGGTCCTGCTCGACCACCTCGCGGTAGACCACGCGCGGGCCGTAGTAGCCGTAGTACGGATAGCCCCAGCCGAGACCGATGCCGAGCGGCACGCCGAGGGCGAAGCCCCAGCCCGGGCCCCAGTAGCGTCCGCCACCGCGGTAGTACCCGCCGCCGTGGTAATAGCCGCCGCCGCCCCGGTAGCCGTGCTTGGCCTGGGCCTGCGCCATCCCCGTCATTGCGAGTCCTGCGGCCGCCAGGGCCGCCACCATCAGCGTCTTCGTCGCTTTCATCGAGAGTCTCTCCTTGTGCGTTGCAACAGAATTCGTTCCAGGAGGTCGCAGGCCTCGCCTGCTCCATCCTCCTCCGACATCGCCTTCGCCGCCACCCTGGCCGCCTGCTGGTAGGAGGCCTGGTGGAGCAGCCTGTTCAGGTCGCGCGCCACCCGGTCGGCGCGGTAGCGCCTGATGGGACAAACGCACGCGGTCCCCAATCGGCTGACACGCGCGGCGTTATCCGGCTGGTCATAGGCGAAAGGGACTATGAGCTGGGGCCGTCCCGAGCGCAGGGCCTGGGTGGTGGTGCCGATTCCGGCGGGATGGACGATGGCCGCGGCGCGGGGAAAGACGTCCCGGTGCGGTGCGAACCCGGCGGCGAGGTGGGTGGGTGGCAGGCCGGTGGGCGGCGCCTGGTCGCGGCCCACCAGCAGCAGGGCGCGCTGTCCGAGGCTCGTGGCCGCGGCGGCACTCTCGGCGTAGAACCCCCCGGCCACGTGCACCGCCGTGCTCCCCAGGGTGAACACGACCGGAGGCGGCCCCGCGTCGAGGAACCGCGCGACTTCTTCCGGCAGCTGCCCGGCGCCGTTGTAGTCGACCGCGCCGGTGCGCTCGATCCCTGCGGGCCAATCCGGCTGCGGGGTGGCGAGCATCCGGGGGAAGAGCGCCAGCGTGCCGTGGGGCGAGAACTGGCCGTCGAAGAGCACATGGTCGAGCGCAGGCAGCCCGAGGCGCACACGCAAATCCGTTACCGGGCGCACCCAGCCGCGGCTCGCCCCGCGCAGCAGGCGGAAGAGGAGCCGCGCGCCGGGCGGCCCCAGGCGCCGCACCAGCCGGGAGAGCGCCGGGGTGGGGAGCTCCGGGGGATCGAAGGCGGACAAAATCGAGGCCGGGGCGAGAACCGTCCCCACCCAGGGAATGCCGCGCAGCTGTGCCGCCATGGGGGCAGCGAAGGCAAGCGGATGGGCGACCACGAGGTCGGCCGCAGCCACCGCCGGTTGCGTGTCCGCGAAGCTCGCCTCGACGTGGGGGGCGAGGATCTCGCGCAGCAGGACCCGGGCGCCGAACCGGGGGTGGAGCGCGCGGACGAGGAGTGCCAGGTCGGCGGGATCCTGGTCCGGGCGCACCGCGTGGTGGGCGAGACCCTCGGCTTCGACCTCGGGACGATAGCGCTCGCAGGTGGCGATGACGGCCTCGTGGCCACGGCGCTTCAGCTCGCGGCCGATGCCGAGGTAGGGAAAGAGGTCCCCGTACGACCCCCAGCAGGCGAGGACGACCCGCGCCACCGCGCTAGCCCGAAACGGGCAGGGTGAGGCGCGCCTCGAGGCCGCCGCCGTCGCGCCGCAGCAGCTCGAGCGTGCCGTGGTGCAGCGCCGCGACCCGAGCGGCGATGGCGAGCCCCAGGCCCGCGCCCGAGGAGCCGCTGCGCGCCTCATCCCGACGCGTGAAGGGTTGCTTCAGGTGCTCCACCATCGCGGCCGGGATGCCGGGCCCGCGATCGAGCACCGCCAGCACCGCCTTCCCGTCACGCACCCCGGTCCTCACCACGATCTCGCCGCCGGCGTGGCGGGCCGCGTTGGTGATGAGGTTGTCCACCAGCCGGCGCATCGCGAGCGGACGCAGCATGAGGCCCGGCACGTCCTCGAGCTCGCAGGTGACGGCCGCACCCAGTCGCGCCGCGCCCTCGGCGCAGGCCCGCGCGAGCTCGGGAAGGCTCACCAGCGAGTGGGGCTCCGCCGATTCGCTGCGCATGAAGTCGATGAACTGGTCGATGATCGCGTTCATGTCCTCCACGTCCTGCACCATGCCGCGCTGGGTGTCGGGCTCGACCCGCTCGCCCAGCATCTCGACATCGAGCCTCAGGCGCGCGAGCGGCGTGCGCAGGTCGTGGGAGATGCCGGCGAGGAAGGTGGCGCGCTCGCGCTGGCTCTTGGCGAGGTCGTGGGCCATCTGGTTGAAGGCGCGCGCCACGGCGCGGATCTCGGTGGGGCCGGTCTCTGCCACCGGCGCCGGATCCTCTCCCTTGCCGACGACGGCCGCGGCGCGGGCCAGCTGGTCGAGGGGGCGATTCAGGCGCCACATGAGGAAGAACGTGGCGAGGATGGCGATGGAGGCCGCGACCACCGACCAGGCGATGAACGCCGTGGAAAGGTCGCGATCGATGCGGGTGCGTGGAAATCCCACCAGCACCGGCTGGCCTTCGGCAGGCATGCGCACCCATAACACCCGGCCCCGCATCGGTTCATCGTCCGCGGCGGGCGGCCGGCCCCGCGCGCGGCGCACGTAGACGTCGGCCTCGGCGCCGAACACCTCGCGGATCCGCGCGCGGAAGAGGCGCAGCGCCGGACGGTCGCCGGCGGGCTCGAGGCGCTCGCCGCGCTCCGCCGGGACGATGCGGATGCCGTCGGTCTCGGCCACGCGGGCGATGAACGCTTCCCGATCGGCGGGCTTGAGCGTCTGGAGCGCCGCATTCACCGTCTTCAGGTGGCTCACCACCTGGCCTACCGCGGCGGCGACGCGCGGCCGGTTCACGAACTCTTCCAGCAAGTACCACGCGGCCACCTGCGAGAGCACCAGCGCCGCCACCAGCACCACCAGGGTCCGCCACAGCAGCGACCCGGGGAAGAGCTTCACCGCGACAGCGCCCCGTCGGGCACGAAGACATACCCGAATCCCCACACCGTCTGGATGAAGCGTGGGCTCTGCGGATCCTCGCCGAGGAGCTTCCTCAGGCGCGAGACCTGTACGTCGATGGAGCGGTCGAAGCTCTCGTGCTCGCGTCCGCGCGCGAGCTCCATCAGCTTGTCGCGCGACATCGGCTCGCTCGGGTGCTGGGCGAGCGCCTTCAGCAACGAGAACTCGCCGGTGGTGAGCGGGACGTTGTCGCCGTCCTTCGTGAGCGATCGCGTGGCCAGGTGCAGGGCGAACGGCCCGAACTCGACGACCTTCAGCTCCGCGCTCGGTGCACCCGGTGTCGCCGCGCGGGCCTGCCGGCGCAGCACGGCCTGGATGCGCGCCACCAGCTCGCGCGGGTTGAAGGGCTTGGCGAGGTAGTCGTCGGCGCCCATCTCGAGGCCGACGATGCGGTCCACGTCGTCGCCCTTGGCGGTGAGCATGATCACCGCCACCTCGTTGTTGGTGGAGCGCAGCCGACGGCAGATCGCGAGCCCATCTTCGCCCGGCAGCATGAGGTCGAGCACGATGAGGTCGTGGCGCACGCGCGCGAGGCTGCGGTCCATCGCGGCGGCATCGGGCACCGTTTCCACGGCAAAGCCCTGCTCGGTGAGGTAGCGCTTGAGCAGGTCACGGAGCCTCAGGTCGTCGTCGACCACGAGGATTTTCTGTCGGGGAAGGGTTTGCATGGAATCGATCGTACGGGTCCCCGCGCGCCGCGCACGCGCGAAGGCGAGGGACTTGTAAGGAGATGTTAACAGCGGGGCCCCCGCGCCCTCGCTGCTTACAACCCGTTACCACTTCGCCGTCGTCGCCGGGGACGGCGCCGCGTTATTCGACGTACGCTGCGGGACATCACCAACGCGATCTTTCCATCTCCCAAGGAGCAGTCCATGAAATACGCCGCTATCCTCGCCGCGCTCGCCGTCGGCGCCGCCGTCACCGCCGCTTCCGCTGCCGATGGCAATGGCCCCGGCCGCATGGCCGAGCGCCTGAAAGCCGCCGACACCAACGCCGACGGCCTCATCAGCCGCGCCGAAGCCGCCGCGCTGCCGAAGCTGGCCGAGCACTTCGATGCGATCGACACCAACAAGGACGGCCAGCTTTCGGCCGACGAGTTGCGCGCCGCCCACGCCGCCCACGGCAAGGGCCACCGCGGCGGGATGTTCAAGAACGCCGACGCGAATGGCGACGGCAAGGTCTCGCAACAGGAGTACATCGCAAAGGCCCTTGAGCGGTTCCAGAGGCTCGACACCAACGGCGATGGCTTCCTCACCCCGGAAGAGGCGCGTGCGGGGCGTCACGGCCACGGCCCGAAATGACTTAAGGCAGTACATCAGAAAAGCCTCGCAAATTGCTGTTTTGCGAGGTTTTGTTTCGTCTGCAGGTTGAAGCTATAATTGGCGCTTGAATCTCCTTGCCGTTGAAACCTCCTCGGAGCTTTGCTCCGTGGCCCTCCTCCGAGGCCCGGACCTCTTCGTCGAGGAGGCGCTGGCCGAGAACCTCCATTCCGAGATGCTGGTGCCGATGGTGCGGCGCCTGCTGGCGCGCGCGCGGCTCGAGGCCCGGAATATGGACGCTTTCGCCTTCGGCCAGGGACCCGGCTCCTTCACCGGAATCCGCATCGCCTGCGGCATCGTGCAGGGACTGGCCTTCGCGGCGAAGCGGCCGGTGGTTCCGGTGCCCTCGCTCCTGGCGCTCGCCGAGCAGTCGAAGCAGACCCGCGTGGTCGCCGCCCTCGATGCCCGCATGAACGAGGCGTACCTCGCGGCCTACGCGAAGAACGGTGACGACTGGGATACGGTGATCGAGCCACGCCTGGTCGATTCGCAGTCCCTCCCGCCGCTGCCCGCGCGCAACTGGACCGCCACCGGCAGCGGCTTCGACCGGCTGTCGTGGCTCTCCGTGGGCTACCGCGACTCGGTGGAGATGCGCCTCGAGGGCGACCTGCCGCGCGCCGGTTCGATCGCGCGCATCGCGGTGCGGCGCTTCGCCCGCGGCGGTGCAATTCCCGCCGAGCAGGCCGCCCCCCTATACTTGCGTGACAAGGTGGCCCTCACCACCCAGGAAAGGCGCACCGAGCCGTGAGCGCGGTCCCGATTCCGCAGCTGCAGTTCCGACGCATGCGCATGGGCGACCTCCCCGAGATCGCGCGCCTGGAGAAGTCGCTCTACGCCTTCCCCTGGAGCCTCGGCAATTTCCGCGATTCCCTCACTGCCGGCTACGACTGCTGGACCGTGGCCCACGGTGAAGCCGTCATCGGCTACGCGGTGCTGATGGTGGCGGTGGACGAGGCGCACCTGCTCAACATCGCCATCGCCGGGGAGTGGCACAACCAGGGGATCGGCCGCGGCTTCCTCGAGCACATGGTGGCCGAGGCACGCCTGGCGGGCGCGCAGATCGTGTACCTCGAGGTGCGGCCCTCGAACCTCGCCGCGCGCCACCTCTACCGCACCGCGGGCTTCCAGCAGATCGCGATCCGGCCCAGCTACTACCCGGCGGTGGCCGGGCGCGAGGACGCATTGTTCCTGGGGCGCACGCTTTGATGGATGCCCGCTCGCTTCGGGAGCTGGAGCTCCTCGCCGTGTCCCGCCTCTACCGCCTGGGTGAGTCCGCGCCGGCAAGCTGGGCCGGCCTGCGGGTCCAGGTGGCCGTGCCGCGTGCCCGGCGCGGCGAACCCGCCGCCCCCTCGGCCCCGTGGCTCTTCGTGGCCGGGGCGGACGACGAGGGCGAGCCCTTCGAGGGCGCCGCCGGCAAGCTCTTCGACGCGATGCTCGCAGCCATCGGCTGCGCTCGCGGGCCCGAGCTCGACGCCGAGGGGGCGATGGAAAAGGTCCGCCCGGGGGTGGTCGTGGCCCTGGGGAATGCCGCCGCGGCGCACCTCGTGGATGCCGGCGGGACAGTCGCCAGCCTGCGTGGCCGGTCGCATCGATGCCGGGAGGTGCCCCTCGTGGTGACCCTCCATCCCGCCGGGCTGCTGGAGAGCCCGCTGGCGAAGGCGCAAGCCTGGGAAGATCTCGTATTCGCCCGTCGAACCCTGGCGACTTGAAACTCCCGGCGTCCGTCGGCATCTGACGGGGGCAACCCGTCACCCACCTCAGGAGATAACGACAATGCGCAAGTTCCTGTGGGCCCTGCCGCTGATGCTCGCGGCGCTCACTCTGTCCGGCTGCGGCTACAACGAGATCCAGACCAAGGACGAGCAGGTGAAGGCCGCCTGGTCGGAGGTCCTGAACCAGTACCAGCGGCGTGCCGACCTCATTCCCAACCTGGTGGCGACCGTGCAGGGTTATGCCGCGCAGGAGAAGGACGTCCTCATCGGCGTCACCCAGGCGCGCGCGCGCGTGGGCTCCACGCAGGTCACGCCCGAGGCCCTCGACAACCCCGAGGCGATGAAGAAATTCCAGCAGGCCCAGGGCGAGCTCACCAGCGCGCTGTCGCGCCTGTTGGTGGTGGCCGAGGCCTACCCGCAGCTGAAGAGCGACGCCAACTTCCGCGACCTGCAGGCGCAACTCGAGGGCACGGAGAACCGCATCGCCACCGCGCGCAACCGCTTCATCGCCGCGGTGCAGGACTTCAACTCCCTGGTGCGGCAGTTCCCGACCAACCTCGTCGCCAAGATGTTCGGCCACAAGCCGAAGGCGAGCTTCGAGGTCGAGAACGAGAAGGAGATCGCGAAGCCGCCGAAGGTGGACTTCGGCCCGAAGGCGGCGCCCGCGCCGTCGGCTCCCCCGGCCCCCGCCCCGGCCCCCGCGAAGTAAGGCATGAAGCGCGCTTTCGTCCGCCTCCTCGCGGGGGCGGGCGCGCTCCTCCTCGCCGCGGCCACCTGGGCGCAGGCCCCAAAGGCGCCGGATGCGATCCCGATCCCGCCGGTGGCGCGCGTCTCCGACGGCGCCAACCTGCTGAAGCCGCAGGAGCGCCAGGCGCTCGAGGCCAGGCTCGAGGCGTTCGAGAAGGCGCGTGGCGCGCAGGTGGCGGTGCTCACGATTCCCACGCTCGGTTTCGAGACCATCGAGGAATTCGCGGGTCGGGTGACCGACGAGTGGAAGCTCGGCCGCAAGGGCGTGGACGACGGGGTGCTGTTCGTGGTCGCGAGCCAGGACCGCAAGCTGCGCATCCACACCGGGCGGGGAGTCCAGGGCACGCTCACGGACGTGTTGTCCAAGCGCATCGTCGCCGACCTCGTCGCCCCGAAATTCCGCAACGGTGATTTCGCCGGCGGCATCGACGTGGGCGTGGGCGCGATCTTCAAGGCGATCGAGGGCGAGAACCTGGCGCTGCCGTCGCCCAAGGCCGCGCCGCAAAAGGGCGGGGGCGGCATCACCGGCTTCGGCTCCATCCCGGACCTCCTCCTCCTCGCCTTCTTCGCGGTGCCGGTGCTGGGCTCGGTGCTGCGGTCCATGTTCGGGCGCTTCTTCGGCGCCACCGCCACCTCGGGCCTCACCGGGTTCGCCGCCTG
>JANMHV010000281.1:0-2854 GCA_031375445.1 Burkholderiales bacterium
AAGGCGGGCCGCTCGATGGCGCAGATGAAGGTCCTCGCGCCGAAGATGGAGAAGCTGAAGCAGCTCTACGGCGAGGACCGGCAGAAGCTGAACCAGGCGATGATGGAGCTGTACCGGACCGAGAAGATCAACCCGCTCGGCGGATGCCTGCCGATCCTGGTGCAGATCCCGGTGTTCATCGCGCTCTACTGGGTGCTGCTCGCCTCGATCGAGCTGCGCCATGCGCCCTGGGTGGGCTGGATCCAGGACCTTTCGGCGCCGGACCCCTACTTCATCCTGCCGGTGGTGTACGCCGTCTCGATGTTCGTGCAGACGAAGTTGAACCCGCAGCCGGCCGATCCGATCCAGGCGCGCGTGATGCTCGTCATGCCGATCATGTTCAGCGTGTTCTTCCTCTTCTTCCCCGCGGGCCTGGTGCTCTACTGGGTCGTCCAGAACCTGCTGTCGATCGCACAGCAGTGGCACATCAACCGCACTATCGAAGCCGAGGCGAAGGCCAAGGCCCACCGCTGAGCGACGGCGGCGACACGATCGCCGCCGTCGCCACCCCGCCGGGCCGGGGTGGGGTGGGGATCGTGCGCATTTCAGGCGCGCGCGCGCGCGCAATCGGCGAGCACATAGCGGGTCCCCTGCCGTTGCCTCGCCATGCCGGCCGCGCCAGCTTTCGCGATGGGGCCGGGGCGGTGATCGACGAGGGATTGGTCCTCCTCTTCCCCGCGCCCAACTCCTATACCGGCGACGACGTGGTCGAGCTGCAGGGACACGGCGGGCCGATGGTGATGCGCAACCTCCTCGGCCGCGCGCTGGAGCTCGGGGCCCGCCTGGCGCAGCCGGGCGAGTTCACCCGGCGCGCTTACCTCAACGATCGTATCGACCTCGCCCAGGCGGAGAGCGTCGCGGACCTGATCGACGCGGCGAGCGCGGAGGCGGCGATGGCCGCTGCGCGTTCGCTGTCCGGCGAATTCTCCCGGCGCATCCACGAGCTGGTCGCGGGACTCACCGAGCTGCGGATGCACGTCGAGGCCTGCATCGACTTCCCCGAGGAGGAAATCGCACCCGCCGACCGGGAGTGGCAGGTGGAGCGACTCGAAGGCCTGCGGGCATCGCTCGGCGCGTTGCTCGCAGAGGCGCGCCAGGGCATGGTGCTGCGCGATGGGCTGAGCGTCGTGCTGGCGGGGCGGCCGAACGTCGGCAAGTCGAGCCTGCTCAACCGCCTCGCGGGGGAGGAGGTCGCCATCGTCACCCCGATTGCCGGCACAACTCGCGATTACGTGCGCGCCACGATCACGCTCGAGGGCGTGCCGATCCACCTCATCGACACCGCCGGCCTGCGCGAGACCGATGACCCGGTGGAGCGCATCGGGGTGGAGCGTACCTGGCAGGCGATCGCTGCGGCAGGCGCTGCCCTCATGCTGGTGGATGCGAGGCAGGGAGTAGCGATCGATGCGGAGTTGGCCGCCAGGCTTCCGGCGGGCATCCCGCTGGCGGTCGTCGCCAACAAGCAAGACCTGGTGTTGGACGGTGCATCGGATGCCGAGGGCATCGCGGGCGGGACCGTGTTGCGCGTCTCGGCGAAGACGGGCGCGGGCCTGGAGGAGTTGCGCGCCTGGCTACTTGGAGTCGCAGGTTGGAAGCCCCATGGGGAAGGGCTGTTTGCCGCACGGGCGCGGCACGTCGCGGCCCTGGACCGGGCGGGCCTGGCCTTGACGGCTGCGGCAGATGCGGTGCAAGCCTTTGAAATCATGGCGGAAGAGCTCTCCCGGGCGCAGGGTGCGATGGGGGAGATCACCGGCGAGGTCTCCTCGGACCAACTGTTGGGGGAGATCTTTTCCCGGTTCTGCATCGGCAAGTAGTTCGATGTCGAACCTGGAACCCCGGGCTCACGGTTCCACGTGGAACATCAGGAAATCGCCGTTCCACGTGGAACACTCCTGCCAGCGGTGGAGCCTTTGCCGTAGAATTCGAACATCGCGCCTCGGCCCCCGCCTTGTGCGCTTTTCCTTTTCTGAGCGATGAATTTCCCTGACCGATTCGACGTGATCGTGGTGGGTGGCGGCCATGCCGGCACCGAGGCCGCGCTGGCGGCCGCGCGTTCGGGTGCGCGCACGTTGCTCCTCACGCACGCCATCGAGACCCTGGGCCAGATGTCTTGCAACCCGTCGATCGGTGGCATCGGCAAGGGGCACCTGGTCCGGGAGGACGATGCCCTCGGCGGTGCGATGGCGATCGCCACCGACGAAGCCGGGATCCAGTTCCGTACCCTCAATGCGAGCAAGGGCGCCGCGGTCCGCGCGACTCGCGCCCAGGCCGATCGCGTGCTCTACCGCGCGGCGATCCGCCGCCGGCTCGAATCCCAGCCCAACCTGTGGATCTTCCAGCAGGCCGTGAACGACCTGGTGGTGGATGGGGATCGGGTGACCGGCGCGGTGACCGCAATCGGGCTCACATTCAGTGCGGTCGCCGTGGTCCTTACGGCGGGCACGTTCCTCGGCGGGTTGGTGCACGTCGGGCTTTCCAGCTACCGCGCCGGCCGCGCCGGCGACCCGCCGTCGATGTCCCTGGCCGCGCGCCTGCGTGAAATGAAGCTTCCCGTCGGCCGGCTCAAGACCGGGACCCCGCCGCGGATCGACGGCCGCAGCATCGACTTCTCGAGGGTGCAGGAGCAGCCGGGGGATCGCCCCGAACCGGTGTTCTCCTTCCTCGGGCGGCGGGCGATGCATCCGCGGCAGGTGAGCTGCTGGATCACCCATACCAATGCCCGGACTCACGAGATCATCCGCAGTGGGCTCGATCGCTCGCCCATGTACACCGGGGTGATCGAAGGAGTGGGGCCCCGCTATTGCCCGTCGATCGA
>JANMHV010000301.1:0-5699 GCA_031375445.1 Burkholderiales bacterium
CACCCAGGTCTCGTGCGAGACCGACCGCATGGCCTTCGTCGGGCGCGGCGACACCCTCGCGGCACCCCTTGCGATGCGGGACGCGGGCCCGCTCGCCGGCGGCGTGGGTTCGGTGCTCGACCCGGTGGTCGCGATCCGCCACCGCATCACGCTCGAACCGCAGCAAACCGCGATCGTCGATATCTCGACGGGAGTCGCGGCCTCCCGCGCGGGAGCGCTCGAGCTCGCCACGCGGCACCGGGACCGCCGGCTCGCCGACCGCGTCTTCGACCTCGCGTGGACCCACAGCTGGGTCACTCTGCGCCAGATCGACGCGACCGAGGCCGATGCGCAGCTGTATGCACGCCTCGCGGGCTTCGTGATGTTCCCGAACGCGGCGCTGCGCGCCGACGCGGCGGTGCTGCTGCGCAACCGCCGTGGCCAGTCGGGCCTCTGGAGCTATGCGATCTCCGGCGACCTGCCGATCGTGCTGGTGCAGGTCGGGGACGCGGAGAACATCGAGCTGGTGCGCCAGGCGGTGCGCGCCCACGCCTACTGGCGCCTGAAGGGCCTGGCGGTGGACCTGGTGATCTGGAACGAGGACCGCGGGGGATACCGCCAGGTCCTGCAGGACCGGATCCTAGGGCTCATCGCGGCGGGCGTCGACGCCCAGCTGGTGGACCGCCCGGGCGGCATCTTCGTGCGGCGGATGGAGCAGATCTCCGACGAGGACCGGGTGCTGCTGCAATCCGTCGCGCGGGTGATCCTCTCCGACCAGCGCGGCAGCCTCGCCGAGCAGGTGGCGCGGCGCGGGCCGGCGGATCCGCGCATTCCCCGCCTCGTGCCCACGCGGCCGCGGCGGGTTGAAGCCCTCGAGGTGCCCCCGCCGGAAACGCTGCTCCTTCCCAACGGCACCGGCGGCTTCACGCCCGACGGCACCGAGTACGTGATCACGCTCCCCGCCGGCCAATGCACGCCGGCTCCGTGGGTGAACGTGCTCGCGAACCCCTACTTCGGCAGCGTCGTCTCCGAGAGCGGGGGCGCCTACACCTGGTGCGAGAACGCCCACGCCTTCCGGCTCTCGCCGTGGCACAACGACGCGGTGGGCGACGCGAGCGGGGAAGCGTTCTACCTGCGCGACGAGGAGACCGGGCATTTCTGGTCGCCCACGCCGCTGCCCGCGCGCGGGGACGGAACCTACGTGGCGCGCCACGGCTTCGGCTACAGCACCTTCGAGAGCGTCGAGGAAGGCATGCAGTCGGAGCTCACCCAGTTGGTCGCCATCGACGCACCGGTGAAGCTCGTGGTGCTCGAGCTGCGAAACGTATCGGACCGGGCGCGCCGGCTCACCGCCACCGGCTACGTGGAGTGGGTGCTGGGCGACCTGCCCGAGCGCACCGGCATGCACGTGGTGACCGAGCTCGACAACGTCACCGGGGCCGTGCTTGCGCGCAACGCCTACGGCGCCGAGTTCTCGCGCCGCGTCGCCTTCTTCGCCGTGGACGATCCGGCGCGCAGCGTGACCGCGGACCGCACCGAGTTCCTCGGCCGCGACGGCGGGCTGGGACATCCGTCCGCCATGGGGCGGGTGCGCCTCTCCGGCCGCGTCGGCGCCGCACTCGACCCGTGCGCGGCGCTGCAGGTGCCCTTCGACCTGGCGCCGGGGCAATCGCGCACGCTGGTGTTCATGCTCGGCGCCGCCGGCGACCCCGCCGAGGCGCGCGCGCTGGTGAAGCGATTCAACGGGCCGGCGGCCGCATCGGCGGCGCTGGCGGCGGTGAAGGCCCACTGGTCGCGCCTCCTCGGCGCGGTGCAGGTCGCCACCCCCGATCCCGCCTTCGACGTGCTCGCCAACGGCTGGCTCCTCTACCAGACCGTCGCCTGCCGCCTGTGGGCGCGCAGCGGCTACTACCAGTCGGGAGGCGCCTTCGGCTTCCGCGACCAGCTCCAGGACGTGATGGCTCTGGTGCACGCCGAGCCCGCCCTGGTGCGCGAGCAGCTGCTGCGCGCCGCGGGACGGCAGTTCATCGAGGGGGACGTGCAGCACTGGTGGCATCCTCCCGCGGGCCGCGGCGTGCGTACGCGCTGCTCCGACGATTTCCTGTGGCTGCCGCTCGCCACCGCGCGCTACCTGTTGGCGACCGGCGACGCGGCGGTGCTGGACGCGGTGAGTCCCTACCTCGAGGGCCGGCCCGTGGACCCCGGCGACGACTCCTACTACGACCTGCCGTCCCAATCCGCGCAGTCGGGAACGCTCTACGAGCACTGCGTCCGCGCCATCACCCACGGGTTTTCCTTCGGGGAGCGCGGCCTGCCGCTGATGGGATCGGGCGACTGGAACGACGGCATGAACCGCGTCGGCATCCACGGGCAGGGCGAGAGCGTGTGGCTGGGCTTCTTCCTGTGCGCGGTGCTGCGCCGGTTCGCACCGGTGGCGCGCGCCCGTGGCGACGACGCGTTCGCGGCGCGGTGCGATGCCGAGGAGAGGACGCTGCGCGCGAACCTCGAGCGCCACGGCTGGGACGGCGCGTGGTACCGGCGCGCCTACTTCGACGACGGCACGCCGCTGGGCTCGGCGGGCAACCTGGAGTGCCGCATCGACTCGATCTCGCAAAGCTGGGCGGTGCTTTCCGGCGCGGGCGACCCGGCGCGCACGCGCCAGGCGATGGCGGCGGTCGACGAGCGCCTGGTACGCCGCGACCACGGCCTGGTGCAGCTTCTCGACCCGCCCTTCGATTCGACCAGCCTCGACCCCGGCTACATCCGCGGCTACGTCCCCGGCGTGCGCGAGAACGGCGGGCAGTACACCCACGGCGCGATCTGGACCGCGATGGCGTTCGCCGCGATGGGCGACGGGGAGCGCGCCTGGGAGCTCACCCGGATGATGAGCCCGGTGAACCGCACCGCTACCGCCGCAGGCGTGGCCACCTACAAGGTCGAGCCCTACGTGATCGCGGCCGATGTGTACGCCGTGGATCCGCACGCCGGCCGCGGCGGCTGGAGCTGGTACACCGGCTCGGCCGGGTGGATGTACCGGCTGATGCTGGAGTCGCTGCTCGGGCTCACCCGCGAAGGCGATCACCTTCGCTTCGCGCCGTGCCTCCCCGAGGGCTGGGATTCATTCACCATCCGCTACCGGCATGGCGTAACGCCGTACCTCATCCGCGTCGAGCGCGTGCCCACGGCCGCCCCGGGCCGGCCACGTATCGACGTGACGCTGGATGGCGTGGCTCAGCCCGATGCGACGGCCCGGCTCATGGACGACGGCCTGCCCCACGAGATCGTCGTCGCATGCGCCGCGCCGGCCGCCGCAACACTTCCCCTCCCGGAGGTACGCCTTGAGCTCACCTAAGCCGATCCAGCTCATCCTCGCGCGGCAACTCGCGGCAAGCCTGGCCATGCCGATCCTGCTCGTGGACACCGAGGGCATGCTGATCTTCTACAACGAGCCGGCGGAAATGATCCTCGACCAGCGCTTCGAGGAGACGGGCGAGATGGCGCTCGACGAATGGACGCGTCGCTTCGCGCTCGCCGACGAGGACCGCAACCCGATCGCCGCCGAGGACCGGCCGCTGATGATGGCGCTGTCCGAGGGCAAGCCCTACTCGCGCACCGTCTGGATGCGCTGCGGACACCGGGAATGGCGGCACGTGAGCATCACGGCATTCCCGCTGATCGGCGAGGCGGCGCAGTTCCTCGGGGCGCAGATGATCTTCTGGGAGGTTTGAGGTGCGCGCCACACTTTGGGGGACCCGCGGCTCGCTCGCGACACCCGGCCCCGACATGCAGCGCTACGGAGGGAACACCTCCTGCGTGGGTGTCGTCGGCCGCGAAGGCACGATGGTGGTGCTGGATGCCGGCACCGGAGTCCGCCGGCTCGCCGCATCCATCCCGCCCGAGACGCGGCGGATCCACATCCTCCTCACCCACCTGCACATGGACCACATCCAGGGCCTGGGCTTCTTCGGCCCGCTCTATCGCAGCGACTGCGAAGTGCACATCTGGGGGCCGGGCAGCCTCACGATGCAGCTGAAGGCGCGCCTGATGCGCTATTTCTCCCCGCCCCTCTTCCCGGTGAGCCTCTCGGAGCTGCCGTGCCGCCTCGCTTTCCACGAAGTGCGCAGCGGCGAGTTCGACGTGGGGGAGTTCCGGGTATCCGCGGAGCTGGTGTGCCATCCGGGCCCCACGCTCGGCTACCGCATCACCGATCCGGGCGGCGGCGTCCTCGTGTACCTCCCGGACCACGAGCCGGCGCTGGCGGCGTTGCGCTTTCCGTCGCTGCCCCGCGAGTGGACCTCGGCCGGGACCCTCGCCCACCGGGCCGACCTCCTGATCCACGATGGCCAGTACAGCGCGAAGGAGTATTGCGGCCACTGCGGCTGGGGCCACAGCTCGCTCGAGCACACGCTCGCCTTCGCGCAGCTCGCCGAGGCGCGCCACGTGGTGCCGTTCCACCACGACCCGTCCCACACGGACAACGACCTCGACCGCCTCATGTCCGAGGCGATCGAGGTCGCGCGTCCCGAGTTCCGGGTCACCCCCGGGATGGAGGGGACCACGTTCGACGTGTGAGGCGTTAGCGGGCGGGCGCCGGCACGACCACTACGGTGTCGCCGGTACGGCCCGGGGCGCCCTTGGCGCCATCGGCGCCGGTGTAACCCGTGGCGCCCGTAGCGCCCGTGGCACCGGTGTAACCCGTATTGCCCGTGTTGCCGGTAGCGCCCGTGGCGCCGGTGGCACCCGTCTCGCCCTTGGCGGTGTCACCAGTGGCACCGGTAGCGCCTGTGGCACCAGGAGCGCCGGCGGGGCCGGGAACGGCAACCACGGTCGGCGCCGGGGCGGCCGCCGGGGTGACCACGGTGGTGGGGCGATCGCACGCGGCGAGGACGAAGGCGGTGGCGGCGAGCGAGAGAGCGATGGAACGATTCATGGTGTGTCTTTCAGTAGGGGATTCCGGATGCACCACGATACGGCTTCCCGGCGCAGCGGTCGGTGCGGTACCGCTCACATGTCGAAGGGCACCATCTTCGTGCAGCGCGAGAGCCGCCGCGCACTGCGCTGTAGCGCGCGCGCTACAGCGGCGCGGATAACGACCCCTTCCGGCCCCTGCACCCCGCAATGGCACGCTTGCTGCTCCTGCTACGAGACCTACCGACGACAGGAGCCCCAGGCATGACGCTCGACCGCAGGAGTTTCATCACCGGAGCCGGAGCCCTCTCAGCCGCCGCCGCCACCCAGGCCGTCGCCCAGGCGCCCGCGCTGCCCACCGTGCGCTGGCGCATGACCTCGAGCTTCCCCAAGAGCCTCGAGACCATATACGGCGGCGCCGAGGTGCTCGCCAAGCGAATCGACGCCATAACCGGGGGCCGGTTCAAGATCCAGGTGTTCGCCGCGGGCGAGATCGTGCCCGCGTTCCAGGCCGCCGACGCGGTGCAGAACGCGACCGTCGAGGCCGCGCACACCGCGAGCTACTACTTCGTCGGCAAGAACAAGGCGTTCGCCTTCGACACCACCATTCCCTTTGGTCTCAATCAGCGCCAGCAGAACGCGTGGATCTACTACGGCGGAGGGCTGCAGCTGGTGCGCGAATTCCTGCGCGACTACAACATCATTTCCTTCCCCGGCGGCAACACCGGCGTGCAGATGGGCGGCTGGTGGAGGAAGGAAGTGAAGACCGTCGCGGACCTGAAGGGCGTCAAGTTCCGCATCGCGGGTCTTGG
>JANMHV010000308.1:0-5377 GCA_031375445.1 Burkholderiales bacterium
CAGATCGGCGCGGGCGTGGTGGAGTTGATGCTCTTGAACACCTTGCCGGTGCAGCCCGCGTTGGATACCCAGGCATGCGCGGGGTTGGAGGGGGAAATCGCGACCAGGCCGACGGGCGATTGATAGCCGGGACACCCGATATCGGCGAAGGGGCCCCCGATCTTCGTCCACGTCGGCGGGGTGCCGGTGTCGACGTCGAGCGATTGCCACACCGAGTTGCCGGCGGCGAGCATGCGCCGGTCGTTGGAAGGATCGAGCACGAACGGGGAGTAGAAGCTCGCGTTGTAGTTGCCCGCGCCAGATCCCTCGTTGAGTGCGCTGCCTGTGACGATGCTCGTGGCGGTCACGCCGCCATCGCTGGAGCGGAACATGTCGAGGAATTGGCGTGAGCCATACACCACGTTCGGATTCGACCGGCTGGCAGCGGTGGTCATCCCGTCGCCGATCCAGCTGCCGCCCGCCGGATTGCCGAGGAATCGCCAGCGCATCGCCGGGTCGCCGGCCGCGGTGCGGTAGGTGCGGGGGCCGGTGTCCTGTCCGCCGTAGATCGGCGTGCCGCCGCGCGTGCCGGAAGCGCTATACACCTGCGTGACCGCGAGGCCACCCTCGATGCGGTTGAAGCTGGCGAATTGGTCGAGCAGGTCGACATCGGTCACGCGATAGAGCCCGCCGTCGTCCATGAAGAAGACGCGTCGGTTGGTGGTGCCGTCGTAGGCGGGATCGGAAACGATGCCGTGGAAGTCGACCCAGCCCGAGGCGATCTGCTTCCACACCGGCGTGGGCGCCGAGATATCCGGCGTCGCCATCGCCCAGCTCTCGCACACGGCGACGCGGTTTGCATTGAAGGGGTCGACCCAGAGCCCGCCGGTGTACCGGAGATAGCCGCCGTTGGAGAAGAAGTTGGCGGGCGCGACGACATCGGTCCACGACGCCCCGCCCGTGGTCGACATGCGCAGGCGCGTGTTGTTGCCCGAGTCCGACACGAGCGCGTAGAGGCGGTTGGTGTCGCTGCGAGCCCATGCCACGCGCGTGTAGCGGCCGCTGCCGGTGGGCGAGACCTGCACGCTGCTGGCGCCCGCACCCGCGAGGTCGCCGGTGGTGGTGAGGCGCACGGTGCCGTCGTCGTAGGCCACGTAACGCCGGTTGCCGTCGAGCGCATGGAAGCCCGCATCGTAAGCCGTGGTGGCCGGGCCCACGAGCGTCCACGAGGAGCCGCCGTTGGTGCTGAGATATGCGCCGCCCTCGGTCGCCGTAAGCACGGTCTGCGCGTCGGAGGGATGCACCGCAACGCGCTGAACATACGCGAAGGCCGTGTTCACGCCAGGGCTGGTGGAGGCGAGCTGCCCCCAGGTCGCGCCGCCATCGACGCTCTTCAGGATGCCGAACGGGAAATACGTGTGGCTGCCGCGCGTGTTGGTGCCGGCGTAGATCGTGCTGCCATTGCGGGCGAAGCTCGAGATCGAGAGCGAGCCGAAGAAATCGTTGATGAAGCTCCAATTGGCGCCGCCGTCGAAGCTGCGCCAGAGGCCGCCGCCGTCGGAGCCGGCGATGAGGTCGTTGGCATTGCCGGTCGGAAAGGTGAGCGCGTTGATACGGCCGGGCGATTGCGAGTAGCCGGTGAGATTGGTCCAGGCGCCCCCGGGAGGAGCGGCGGGCAGGCCGGCGCGCTTGGCGATCGTGCGCCCGGCGACGAGGTCTTCACGCTGCTCGAAAGCGTACGCCACGGCGACGTGGTCGATGCGCCCGTCGGGGCCGCGCAGCGTCGCTTCCAGCTCCTCCATGTGCGCCTCGGTGGGTTGCTTCTTCGGCGACCAGGCCGCGGCGACGATGCGTTTGCGTTCGGGCGGTTCGCGCGTGCACAGGCTGCCGCGCTCGAGGCTTGCGAGCGTCTGCCTCCCCACGCCACGCCGCACCTGAAGCTCCGACACCCCGAGCTCTCGTGCGATCAGCGGGGCCACGTCGGTGCCCGTGTCGCTGCGGCAGGCGGATTCGATCGCCGCGAGCGCGCAGGCCTCGCGCGCATCGCGGGTACCGCCTTCCGCAGGACAGGTGGGAGCTGGCGATGCCGCATGGGCCCATCCCGCCGTGAGGAGTGCCCATATCAGGATTTCACTGCGCATATTCGTACGCTCCCAGTACCCGCCACGCCGTGTTGGACTCGGTGTACACCATGTTCTGCGACTGGATCGTGAGCCCGGTGGGACCGATGAGCATCATGTAGACCTGGCCCGTGGACTCGTTCCTCCAAAGCAGGTCGGCTCTCCCGTCGCCGTTGTAGTCGCCGAAAGACGCCACCTTCCACGCCGAGTTGGGCTCCACGTGCAGTTGCCCTGAGCCGCTCACGGCCCCGCCGTTCATCAGCAGCCCGTGGACCTGGCCGGTGACGCCGTTGCGATAGAGGATGTCGGACCTGCCGTCGCCATTGAGGTCGGCGGCGCCGATGATGGTCCATGCCGTGTTGGGTTCGCTGTAGACCACCTGGCCGGTCTGCGTGAAGGCGCCCGCCGCGAAGGACACCGTCATCATGTAGACGAGGCCGCTCGACTCGTTGCGGTACAGCAGCTGGTTCTTCTTGCCGCTGCCGGAGAAGTCGCCCACCGCGACGATCTTCCACGCCGTGTTGGGCTCGGTGTAGATCATTCCCGAGCCGATCACGGCGCCGCCGTTGAGCAGCACGCCGAAGACCTGGCCCGTGGACGAGTTCCACCAGAGGAGATCGGCCTTGCCGTCCCCGTTCAGGTCCGGGGTGTGGATGATCTTCCACGCCGCGTTGGGCTCGGTGTAGACCACCGCCCCGGCGCCCGGCAACCCCGCGGTGGTGAAGGGCATCTGGTACACCTGCCCCGTCGCCGTGTTGCGCCACAGCAGGTCGCTCACGCCGTCGCCGTTGAAGTCGCCGTCGGCGATGACGCGCCACTGGGTGTTGGGCTCGGTGTAGGCCATGGCGCCGCCGGAGAGCGAAGTGCCGTTGGCGAAGAGCCGGAAGACCTGGCCGGTGGCGTTGTTGCGATAGACCACGTCGGATTTGCCGTCGCCGTTCACGTCCGACAGGGCCGAGGACGCGCTCGCGACCGGAAGGACCACGGCGTCGATCCACGCGCGGTCGGCGCAGTTGTCGGATGCGCCACCGTAGAAGCTGCAGGAGTCGGGCAGGCGATTCTTGAATCGCCATGTGATCGCATGGGGTCCAGCCGTCAGCGGGTAGGCAAACGACTTCCATCCCGTTTCCCCGGTATCCGAGTACACCGCGACGCCATCCACGAGAAGCTCGAAGAAGCCGAAGTTGGCCAGGCTCGAGACCTTGTAGGCGAAGCTCACCGGACCGCTGATGAAGGTCGTCGCGTAAGTCACGTCGGAGTTGGTGTAGCTCGCGAAGGTCGGGCTGTAGACCTGCGAGGATCGAAGCATGTGCGTCCCCTCGTACCGGTCGGCAGCCGTCGTGTCGAGCGTCCACGGGTTGGCCGCGACGGTGAATGCCGAGGGCAGCGCGTTGTTCAGCGGCCACGCGTCGACGATGATTCCGTAGGCGGTCGAGGGGAACCCGACGAAGGCCCCCACCGGCCCCGCCGGGTTGGTCAGCGTCATGTTGAAGAACTCGCCGTTTTCGTTGGTGCCATCGGAGGTCACCGGTACGTTGATCGTCTTCACCGATGCATCACCCGGTCCCCATGTGAGCGTTCCGGACTGCGCCACGAAGTCGGGACCGGCAAGCGCGGTCCCGTTGCTGGTGGCGTAAGTGACGCTCAGGGTTCCGGCGGTGCCTCCCTGGCGGCGCACCGAGAACACCACCGGCCCGCTCACCTCGAGCGCGCCGAAGCTGGTCTCGGCGAACTGGACATAGCCCGGGGCGAGGTCGGCCACGACTTGCGTCTTCACCCCCGAGATGGCGACCGCGTTGTCGGTGAGCGTTTGCGCCGCGTTCGAATCCGCGGTGCCGCATGGGAGCGGCGGGCCGGTCTCGCCGCTGCACGTAACCAGGGGGCTGGCGAACTTGAGGTTGCCCTGGGTGCTTCCCTGGAAGTACGACATGATGTCGGCGAAGTTGTTGGTGCCCTGGCCACCGGTGGTGTTGCCTACTGCGCACTCCGGCTGGCTGGTGCAGTTGCCCGGGACATTCGGGTCGCAGGTGAGCCCCGGCGTGGAGCAGAACGCGTAGCCGAAGTTGTAGCCCGCCGACAGGGTCGGCGTTCCCCCGAGCTGGAATTTCTGCGTGTTGCGGTCGTGCCGGTTGCCCATGTTGTGGCCGAGCTCGTGGATGAACACGGACTCGCAACCGAGGACGCAACCGGTGGTGACCGAATACATGAAGGCGGCGCTGGGAGTGCCGCTGCCGAGCCAGGCGATGCCGTCGCCGCCGAAGGCGGAGCCGTTGCGCAGCATCGCGACGAGGTCGGCCCCGTAAAGGGTCCGCGCGGCCTCGACCCCTGCGAACATCGCCGCGTCGAAGCTGGGAGATCCCGGAGTTATGGCATCGAGCGCGGTGCCGCTCGTGCCGGTGTCGGGGTAATCGACCATCATCGCGTTGACCATGCGCACGCCGATGTCCGATCCGCTTGCCGCGTAGGCCACGTTGGCCTGGGTCATGAGGAAGTTGAACCGCGTCATCAGCGCGCCGCCGAGCCGGTTGGCGAGCCCGCGCGTGTAGACGAACATCACGTCCACGGTCCGCGTCGGGATCGCGAGGCTCGTGTACGGCACGTCGACGCCGGGTGCCGCACGCCTGAACGAAGGAATTCCCGCAGCATCGCGCTTCGCAACGGACGGCGGCAAGCGCATGTCGTCCACGAGGTTGCTGCCGGGCTCGAATCGCGCCTCGGCTTTCATGTCCACCAGCCAGTCCTGCCCGTCGCGGCCCGGGATGATGCGGAATTCGCCTTCGGGGGTGGCGATGGTTCCGAACGAGCCGTTGGGACCGGTAGTGATGATGGCGCGGTGGTTCGGGCCCAGGTTCCTGTGGTAGCCCACCCATGAATACGAATCGACTCCGTGGGTCTTCAGCATGTCGAAGACGTATTCGTGCCTCGTTGCGTTGGGCAGGCTGATCTCGAGGATGTCGCCGATACGGCTGCGCAGGGCCTTGGCCCGGTCGAGGCGGATCGGCGTGGCCATCGAGCGCACCCCGAGGGAGGGCACCTCCCGCGCGGGAGAGCCGGTGGGCGCGAGGAGGCGCGCGGGTTGCGCCGCCGCGGGGGTGGCTGCGCATGCAATGGCGATACCGGCCGCGCCGGCGAGCGCGCGAAGCGCTCCCTGGAGAGTCTTCATCTTCTTGTCCTGTCCCTTGCGCGCTTCTTGTTGTTTGTTGGTGTCCCGCTACGCCCCTACTGCGCGAACTCGTACGGCCCGAGCACCTTCCAGGCGGTGTTGGGCTCGGTGTAGA
>JANMHV010000335.1:0-9435 GCA_031375445.1 Burkholderiales bacterium
CGCGAGGTCATCGCCGATGCGATCGAGACCGCGACGCAGAGCCAGTTCATGGATGGCGTGCTCGCCATCGGCGGCTGCGACAAGAACCTGCCCGGCGCCATGATCGGAATCATGCGCATGAACGTGCCGGCGATCTGCGTCTACGGCGGCACCATCAAGCCGGGCCGCCACAAGGGCCAGGACCTGCAGATCGTCTCGGTGTTCGAGGCGGTGGGCTCCCTCAACGCCGGCAAGATGTCGCGCGAGGATTTCGAGTGCATCGAGAGGAAGGCGCTGCCCGGCGTGGGCGCCTGCGGCGGCATGTACACCGCCAACACCATGTCCTCGTCGGTGGAGGCGGTCGGCATGTCGCTGCCGTACTCGTCGACCATGGCGGCCGAGGACGACGAGAAGCGCGAGAGTGCGGCGCGCAGCATGGAAGTGCTGGTGGAAGCGGTGAAGAAGGGCTTGAAGCCCAAGGACATCGTGACGCGCAAGTCGATCGAGAACGCGATCGCGGTGGTGATGGCCACGGGCGGCTCGACCAACGGCGTGCTGCACTGGCTCGCCATCGCCCACGCGGCGGGCGTGCCGTGGACCCTCGACGATTTCGAGCGCATCCGCCTGAAGACCCCGGTGCTCTGCGACCTGAAGCCTTCAGGGCGTTACGTGGCGGTCGACCTCCATCGCGCGGGCGGGGTTCCGCAGGTGATGAAGATGCTGCTCGCCCACGGCTTGATCCATGGCGATTGCATGACCATCACCGGCAAGACCGTCGCCGAGAACCTGCGCGACGTGCCCGACGAGCCGGACGCCGGCCAGGACGTGATCCGCCCCTGGTCGAATCCCATGTATGCCCAGGGCCACCTCGCCATTCTCAAGGGCAACCTCGCCCCCGAGGGCGCGGTGTCGAAGATCACCGGCCTCAAGAACCCCGCCATCACCGGCCCCGCGCGCGTGTTCGATTCGGAGCCCGACTGCATGGACGCGATCCTCGCCGACAAGATCAAGGCGGGCGACGTGGTGGTGATCCGCTACGAAGGTCCCAAGGGCGGCCCGGGCATGCGCGAGATGCTGGCCCCCACATCGGCGCTGATCGGCAAGGGCCTCGGCGAATCCGTGGGCCTCATCACCGACGGGCGCTTCTCCGGCGGCACCTGGGGGATGGTGGTGGGGCACGTGACCCCGGAGGCTTTCGAGGGCGGCGTGATTGGCCTGATCGAGGAAGGTGACTCGATCACCATCGACGCGCGCAAGCTCCTCATCCAGCTCAACGTCCCGGAGGCCGACATCGCAAAACGTCGCGCCGCCTGGAGCCCGCGCAAGCCGAAGTACCTGTCTGGCGTGCTGGGCAAGTACGCAAAGCTCGTGGGCCCGGCGAACCTGGGCGCGGTGACCGATTAGGTGCTGAACTTCCGGGGCGCTGACGGCTTGAATAAGGAATAAAATGCCGTCCACGCTGTCCAACGAGCAATGGAAACCGCCGCCTTCAAACTCGACGATCTGAGACGCTTGCCGGCTTACTCGGCCAGCGAAGCCGCGTCCTATCTGCGCATGCCGACTGCCACCCTACGGTCCTGGCTGGCAGGGCGCGCCTATCCCACCTCATCGGGCAAGCGGTTCTTCAAGCCTCTCATCACGCCGGCCGACTCGGACGCGCTGCGATTGTCGTTCATGAACCTTGTGGAAGCGCACGTTCTTTCCGCGATTCGCAGGGAACACAATGTTTCGATATCGAATGTGCGAAGCGCATTGGACTTCGTGAGGAAAGAATTCGGCGCCGACGAGCCCCTGATCGCAACCGAGTTCGAAACCGACGGTGTTGATCTGTTCGTCGAGAAGTATGGCCACCTGATGAACGCATCGAAGCATGGCCAACTGGAGATGAAAGAGGTCATAAAGCAATTCCTCAAACGGATAGTCCGCGATAGCACGGGGCTGCCGATAAAGCTCTACCCGTTCACTCGTCGCTCTGAGCAGCTGGATCAGCCAAGAACAATCGAAATCGATCCTCGAGTTTCCTTCGGGCGACCGGTGCTGGTTGGCACAGGTATTCGTACGGAGATTCTCTCCGAGCGATTCCTGGCCGGCGAGTCTCCCGCCGACCTTGCTAAGGACTATGGGCGGGACGCGCGAGAAATCGAAGAAGCCATCCGCTACCAAAAGCTGGCGGCCTAAGCCGGGGCGGGTCTACTTCCTCGACGAGAACCTCGGCGGTGTGCTCATAGCCGAGGCGCTCGGCGCGAAGGGCGTCAAGGTCGAGTTGCATCGCGACCACTTTCCTCCTGGAACCGAAGACATCGAGTGGTTGGGGGCCGTCGCGAGCAGAGGCTGGGTCGTGCTTACGCGGGACCAGAAAATTCGCACGCGAACAAACGAGCTGGAAGTCGTTCGAATCACCGGCGCTCGAATGGTGGTTCTCACCGGTGGGAACATGGCGGGTCCGGAGCTTGCTGCGACACTGGCTTCCCGCATCAAGGGTATCGATACCGCACTCGACGCGCATCCGTCTGTTCAAATCATGAGCGTCTCGACCGCGGGGAAGATTTCGGACATCACCCCCAAGGGCGGAAAATGAGAATATCCCGCGCCACCCCCATCCTCTTCGTCGACCGCGTCGAGCCCACGCGCGACTTTTTCACCAAGCTCGGCTTCACGGTGATGCTCGACGTCGAGATTTCGTTCATGGAGCCGGGCGGGCACGTGGTGACGTTCGCAAGGTTCGACCGTTAGGCGCTTGTGGCTCGCGCGGGCCGCGGCGGAGCCCACCGACGTGGCCGGGCGTAACATCTGACCTAGCCCTGGGAGCAACGAACA
Source organism: Burkholderiales bacterium (assembly GCA_031375445.1). Taxonomy (GTDB): domain Bacteria; phylum Pseudomonadota; class Gammaproteobacteria; order Burkholderiales; family Usitatibacteraceae; genus Usitatibacter. The sequence continues at coordinate 2,797 of JANMHV010000335.1, forward strand.
TGCCCGACCAAGATATGGTGATAAAACGCACGGCCTCCGTGGAGCAGCGCGCCGATGCGGTGCAGTCGCTCTTCGAGGAGCGCGGAATGACGCCGGAAAAGGGCGTCGAGGAGTTGCGCCATCTCGGGGAGGAGGAGTGGCTGCGCAACGGCGCCCGCGCCGTGGCCCGCGCGTGGGTGGACCCCGCGTATCGCCAGCGACTGCTTGCGAACGGCAAGGCGGCCGTCGAGGAGCTTGGAGCCACACTGCCCCGGCACCATCGCCACCTCGTGGTGTTGGAGAACACGCCCAGGGTGCAGAACGTCATCTGCTGCACGCTCTGCTCGTGCACCGCGTACACCGTCATCGGGCTGCCGCCCGACTGGTACAAGGACCTCGACTACCGCGCGCGTGTCGTTCGCGAGTCGCGCACGGTGCTGAAGGAGATGGGCCTCGAACTCCCCGCGGACACCGAGATCCGGGTCTGGGACACCACGGCGGATACGCGCTACATGGTGTTGCCCGAGCAGCCGCCCGAGACTCTCGACTGGCCCGAGGAAAAGCTCGCTGCAATCGTCACCCGCGATGGCCTTATCGGCGTCGCGCGCCTGTAACCGGGAGACTCCATGGACGGCATCCACGACCTGGGCGGCAAGCAAGGCTTCGGCCGCGTGCGCTACTCCCGCAAGGCGCACGCCTTCCACGCCGACTGGGAAGTGCGCGTGACCGCGCTCTACGCCCACGCGGTCAAGCTGGGCATCTTCAACATGGACGAGTACCGGCACGCGATCGAGCGCATGGATCCGCGCCACTACCTCACGGCGAGTTATTACGAGCGAACGCTCACGAGCCTCGCCACGCTGCTGGTCGAAAAAGGCGTGGTCTCCCTCGAGGACCTGGAGCGGCGCGCCGCGGGTGCCTTCCCGCTGGCCGCGCCCAGTGCGCCGGGGCGGACGAACGCAGCCACGCGCGAATGCTTCGCGCCCGGAGATCGCGTCCGCGTGCGGCTCGACTTCGCGCCCGGCCACATCCGCCTGCCCGCCTATGTCCGCGGCAAGACCGGCGTCGTCGTAGGGGAATCGCCCGCCTACCCGTTTCCCGACGCGCACGCCCACGCCATCGAGTCGCAGGACGAACCGACGTACGACGTGCGCTTTAGAAGCCAGGACCTGTGGCCCAATTCCGCCGACCCCGCGCTCATCCACGTGGGCCTGTTCCAGAGCTACCTCGAGCGGATCGGATAGGACGAGCTCATCGCGCCACTGGATCGGCGGCCGGTAGTAGAGTTGGCACCTCATCCACCAGGAAAGCCCTGCGCCATGCCGCTCGACTCCCCCACAAGGGGCCAGGGCGACGCCGTGCTCGACCTCATCGGCAACACCCCGATGGTGGAAGCCACGCGCCTCGACACCGGTCCCTGCAGGCTCTTCCTCAAGCTCGAAAACCAGAATCCGGGCGGCTCCATCAAGGACCGCATCGGGCTCACCATGATCGAGGCGGCGGAGCGTGACGGGCTCTTGAAGCCCGGCGGCACGATCGTCGAGGCCACCGCCGGCAACACCGGCCTGGGGCTGGCACTCGTGGCCGCGCGCAAGGGCTACAAGCTCACGCTGGTGATCCCCGACAAGATGAGCCGCGAGAAGGTGTTCCATTTGAAGGCGATGGGAGCGGAAGTCGTCATGACGCGCTCCGACGTGGCCAAGGGGCATCCGGACTACTACCAGGACATCGCGCAGAAGATCGCCGCCGACACCGGCGCCTTCTTCGTGAACCAGTTCGGCAACCCCGCCAACGCGCTCGCCCACGAGACCACCACCGGCCCCGAGATCTGGGAGCAGATGGGCCACGACGTCGACGCGGTGGTGTGCGGGGTGGGAAGCTCCGGGACCCTCGCGGGATTCACGAAGTTCTTCAAGGGCGTATCGCCGAAAACCGCCATGGTGCTCGCCGACCCCGAGGGCTCGATCCTCGTCGAGCACATCAAGACCGGCAAGCACGGCGAGGCGGGCTCGTGGCTGGTGGAAGGCATCGGCGAGGATTTCATCCCGCCGATCGCGGACCTCAGTGGCGTGCGCGAGGCCTACAGCATCACCGATGCCGAGAGCTTCGCGGCGGCGCGCGAGCTGCTCGCGAAGGAGGGCCTCTTCGGCGGCTCCTCCACCGGCACGCTGCTCGCCGCGGCGCTCAGGTACTGCCGCTCGCGCACGAAACCCGAGCGCGTGGTGAGCCTGGTGTGCGACAGCGGCAACAAGTATCTCTCGAAGATGTACAACGATTACTGGCTCGCCGACCACGGCTTCCTCGAGCGCGCGAGGCACGGCGACCTGCGCGACTACATCGGGCGCCCGACGGAGGAGCGCGCCACCGTGAGCGTGGACCCCGACGACACGCTGCTCGTCGCCTACGGCCGCTTCAAGCTGAACGACGTCTCGCAGCTGCCGGTGCTGGAGGGCGAGAAGATCGTCGGCATCATCGACGAGTACGACGTGCTGCGCGCCGTCACCCGCGGCGAGTCGGGCTTCCGCGACGTGGTGAGGAAACACATGTCCACCGATCTCGAGACGCTCGCCCCCGGCGACACGCTCGACCAGGTGATCGCGATCCTCGACCGCGACCACGTGGCGATCATCGCCGACGAGGCGCGCTTCCACGGCCTCATCACCCGCATCGACCTCCTGAACGTGCTCCGCAGAAAGCTCAAATGAAGAATCCCGCCAAGCCGCCCGCCTTCGCCACCCGCGTGATCCACGCCGGGCAGCCCGCCGACCCGCAAACCGGCGCCGTGATCACGCCGATCTACATGACGTCCACCTACGCGCAGGAGAGCCCCGGCAAGCACAAGGGCCTCGACTACGGGCGCTCGCACAATCCCACCCGCTGGGCCTACGAGCGATGCGTGGCGGACCTCGAGGGCGGCACCCACGGCTTCGCGTTCTCCTCGGGCATGGCGGCCACCAGCACGGTGCTCGAGCTCCTCGACGCCGGCTCCCACGTGCTGGCGCTGGACGACCTGTATGGCGGCACCCGGCGCGTATTCGAGCGCGTGCGGCGGCGCTCGGCCGGCATCGACTTCACCTACTCGACGTTCGCCGACCGCGCGACGCTCGAGGCGGCGCTCAAGCCCGAAACGAAGATGATCTGGGTGGAGACGCCCTCCAACCCGCTGCTGAAGCTCGTGGACTTGACGATGGTGGCCGAGGTGGCGAAGGCGCGCGGCATCATCACCGTTGCCGACAACACCTTCGCCTCACCCTGGGTGCAGCGCCCGCTCGAGCATGGCTTCGACGTGGTGGTGCATTCCGCGACCAAGTACCTCAACGGGCATTCCGACGTGATCAGCGGCGTGGCGATCACGAAGCGCGCCGATCTCGCCGAGCAGCTGGGCTTCCTGCAGAACGCGGTGGGCTCGGTGCCGAGCCCGTTCGATGCGTTCCTCGCCACGCGGGGCATCAAGACGCTGGCGCTGCGGATGGAGCGCCACTGCGAGAACGCGCTCGAGGTGGCGAGCTGGCTGCAGCAGCACCCGAAGATCGAGCGCGTGTTCTACCCGGGATTGAAGAGCCATCCGCAGTACGCGCTCGCCAAGCGCCAGATGGCCGCCGGCGGCGGCATGGTCTCGGCGGTAGTGCGCGGGTGGGAGCGGGCGGCGCTGCGGATGCTCGAGCGTTGCCAGATCTTCACCCTCGCGGAGAGCCTTGGAGGCGTCGAGAGCCTGATCGAGCACCCCGCGATCATGACCCACGCCTCGATCCCCGCCGAGGTGCGCAAGGAGATCGGGATCTCGGAAGCGCTGATCCGGTTGTCGGTGGGCGTGGAGGACGTGAAGGACCTGATCGCGGATCTCGACCAGGCGCTGGACTGATGTCACACCCGCGTATGCGGGTGCCCAAGCATCGTGTCACACCCGCGTAGGCGGGTGCCCAATGATTGGGTCCCCGCCTTCGCGGGGACGACAACCCCGCTCATTCCGGCTGGATATTCGCCGCCTTCACGATCTTCCCCCACTTCGAGCTCTCGGCCAGCTGGAATTTGCCCAGCTCGTCGGGCGTCGAGGTGGCAGCGTCCACTCCGCTCGTCTGGTAGAACTTCACCGCCGTCGCTCCCTTGGTCGCGGCGACCATCAGCTCCTGCAGGCGCTTCACCACGGCGGGCGGCGTCTTCGCCGGCACGTAACCCGCGAACCAGTACCCCATCTCGTAGCCCGGCACGCCCGCCTCGGCGATGGTGGGGATGTCGGGTGCGAGCGGCGAACGCTTGGTCGCCGTAACGCCGAGCGCCCGCACCTTTCCGCCCTGCACCTGCGGAAGGCCCGTCGCGGTGTCGGTGATCATCATGTCGATCTGCCCGCCGAGCAAATCATTGATGGCGAGCGGGTTGCTCTTGTAGGGCACGTGCAGGAGCTGGATGCCCGCCATCTGCTGCAGGAGCTCGCCCGCGATGCGCGATGACGAGCTTCCCGACCCGAAGGTCACCTTGCCGGGATTCTTCTTCGCGTAGGCCACGAGCTCCGCCACGGTCTTCGCCTCGACCTTCGGGTTCACGATCATGATCTGCCCGCCCTTGCCCAGCAGCGTGACCGGCGCGAAGTCCTTGACCGGGTCGTAGGGCAGGCTCTTGAACAGGTGCTCGTTGGCGGCGTGCGTGGTGTTGGTGGTGATCAGCACCGTGTAGCCGTCGGGGGCGGCCTTCGCCACCTGCTGCGCCGCGATGAAGCCCGAGGCGCCGGGCTTGTTGTCGATGGTCACGGGCTGCTTCGTGGCCTCGGTGATGCCGTGGCCGATGGCGCGCGCGATCTGGTCGGTGGCGCTGCCCGCGGCGAAGGGGACGACGAAGGTGAGCCCCTTGGCCGGGTAGTCCTGGGCGAGCGCGGCGCCGGACAGGGCGAGCGCCGCGGCGGCGATTCCGATGCGGTTGCGGATCTTCATGGTTCTCCTCCGGGGAGCGTGATGGGCAGTTCGAGCAGGAGGAAGGCGAGCGCCTTCCCGTGGGTATCGAGGTTGAGCGAGCCGTTGACGCCGCCGTCGAGGACGCCGTCGAGGACGAAGTTCATGGCATGGAGCTTCGGCAGCAGGTAGCGCTTCACGGACGTCGGTTGCCGATGGGCGAAAAGCTCCGCCACCCGCGCCTCGGTCACCTGCGCAACCAGCACGTCCCAGTGCGCCGGATCGTAGGCGATGACGCTGATATTCGAGCGATCGCCCTTGTCGCCGGTGCGGCCATGGGCCAGCGTGTGCAGGGGTGTCGTGTTCATGCAACCATCTCGTATCCCGCCGCCACTGCGTCGCGCGGCACGTAGCAGGAGAGCGTGTCGAGCCGCGAGCGCACCGCGGTGCGCACGCCGCCGCCCCCCGCGGGGCCACACGTATAGAGCGCCGTCACCTCGCGCCCGACGCGTTCGGCCTCGCCGCGATCGGCGTGGGCGGCCGCCACGCGCACCCGAATATCCCGCGCGCCACCCTCCGGCCATCCGGAAAGCATCGCGCCACGGTCGTCGGCGAAGACGCTGAGCGCCCCGATGAGATCCACGCGCAGTGCGAGTCCCTCGAGGCGGCGGCACAGCACATCGGCGGCGAGCCGCGCACGCTTCTCCGCCCCGGGCCCGGCGTACGAGATCTCGCCCTCGGCGAGCCAGCCGCCCTCGTGGCACACGGTGACCTTGAGGCGATCGGGCCGCGGGTGGCCGCGCACGCCCTCGAGCGCCACGCGGTCGCGGCCCAGCTCGCGCACTTGCGCTTCGGTGATGTCGGCGGTCACGTCGGGCGTGAGGTAGGCCGCCGGGTCGTGCACCTCGTAGAGAAGCTGCTCCTTCACCGTGCGCGCCGTGACGCAGCCGCCGGTGTTGCGCGCCTTGCCGATGACGCAGGCTCCATCAGCCGCGATCTCGGCGATGGGAAAGCCGATCTCGTGCATGCCCGGCACGTCCTTCATGCCGGGATCGGCGAAGTAGCCTCCCGTGACCTGGGCGCCGCACTCCAGCAGGTGGCCCGCCATGGTGAGGCGCCCCAGCCGCATCCAGTCGCCGGCCTCGATCCCGAAATGCGCCATCGCCGGCCCCACGACGAGCGAGGGATCGGCCACGCGGCCCGCCACCACGATTTCCGCTCCGGCAGCGAGCGCCGCGGCGATCGCCTCCGCGCCGAGGTACGCATTCGCGCTCACGACTTCGATCCCGTCCAATGCGGCGCCAAGCTCCTGGCGCAGCAGCCCGCGGTGGGCGGCACCCGACAGGTCGTCGCCGTGGATCACCGCGATGCGCGGCGCGCGCAGCCCCTGGGACCGCGCGATTTCCCGGATGCGCCGCGCGGCGGCCGGCGGATTTGCAGCACCGAAGTTGCTCACGATCCGGATACCGTGCGCGAGGCAGGGGCCGAGGATCGGCGCCACGATGCGATCGAGCAGCGGCTCGTAGCCCGAATCCGGATCGCGTCGGCGCGCGAGCTGCGCCAATGCCAGCGTGCGCTCGGCGAGCGTTTCGAAAACGAGGAACCCGGGCCCGCCCATCGCGGCGAGCGTTTCGACGACCGGCAGCGCGGCATCGGTGCGGTCGCCGGAGAAGCCGGCGGCGCAGCCGACGAATAATGGGGTCCGGTTACATTTACACCCCCTCCACCAGGTTGGGGATGGAAATTTAACCTGACCCCAATATTCGTGGGCAGTCCG
>JANMHV010000336.1:0-7819 GCA_031375445.1 Burkholderiales bacterium
GGCGACAAGCCCGGCGGGCGCAAGTACGAGAGCGACAACTTCTGGCAGATGGCGGACACCGGCCCCTGCGGCCCGTGCTCCGAAATCTTCTACGACCATGGTCCCGGGGTCGCCGGCGGCCCGCCCGGCTCGTCCGATGCCGATGGCGACCGCTACATCGAGATCTGGAACCTGGTGTTCATGCAGTTCAACCGCGACGAGGCGGGCAACATGAACCCGCTGCCCAAGCCCTCGGTGGATACCGGCATGGGCCTCGAGCGCCTCACCGCGGTGCTGCAGCACGTGCATTCGAACTACGAGATCGACCTCTTCCAGGTGCTGGTGAAGGCCGCCGCGCGGGAAACGGGCATCGCCGACTTGGCCAACCCGTCGCTGCGCGTCATCGCCGACCACATCCGCGCCTGCGCCTTCCTCATCTGCGACGGCGTGATCCCGATGAACGAGGGACGCGGCTACGTGCTGCGCCGCATCTCGCGGCGTGCCATGCGCCACGGCTACAAGCTCGGGCAGAAGAAGGCGTTCTTCTACCGGCTGGTCGACGACCTGGTGGCCGAGATGGGTAGCGCCTACCCGGAGCTCGCCCAGTCGCGCGACCGCGTGAAGGCGACACTCAAGCAGGAAGAGGAGCGCTTCGCCGAAACGCTGGAGACCGGGATGGCGATCCTCGAGACGGCGCTGGCGAAGGACCCGAAGCGCCTCGATGGCGACACCGCCTTCAAGCTCTACGACACCTTCGGCTTCCCGGTGGACCTCACGGCGGATATCGGCCGCGAGCGCGGCTTCGAGATCGACATGCCGGCTTTCGACGCCGCCATGGCCTCGCAGCAGCAGCGCTCCCGCGCCGCCTCGAAGTTCAAGTCCGGTGGGCAGCTCGAGTACAGCGGCGTGAAGACCGGCTTCCGCGGCTACGACAAGCTGTCCGAGGAGGGGCGCGTTGTCGCGCTCTACCGTGAAGGCGCGCCGACGGAAAGCCTCGCCGCGGGCGAGGAGGGCATCGTGGTCCTCGACAACACGCCCTTCTACGCCGAGTCCGGCGGCCAGGTCGGCGACCGGGGCGAGCTCACAAAGGGCGGCACCTGCCTCACGCTCTTCGAGGTCCAGGACACGCAGAAGGTGCAGCCCTATGTCTTCGGCCACCACGGCGTGGTGAAGACGGGCGAGCTGCGCGTGGGCGACACCGTGGCGGCCAACGTGGATCTCGATAAGCGCGCTCGCACCGTGCGCCATCATTCGGCTACCCACCTCATGCACAAGGCGCTACGCGAGGTGCTCGGCTCCCATGTTCAGCAGAAGGGGTCGCTCGTCGACGAGGACAAGACGCGCTTCGACTTCAGCCACAACGCTCCCATGACGTCCGAGGAGATCCGGCGCGTGGAGCAGCTCGTGAACGCCGAGATCCTGAAGAACGAGGAGACCCGCGCCCGCACCATGGCGATCGACGACGCGCAGAAGCTGGGCGCGATGATGCTGTTCGGCGAGAAGTACGGCGACGAGGTGCGCGTGCTCGACATCGGCACCTCGCGCGAGCTCTGCGGCGGCACCCACGTGGCGCGCACCGGAGATATCGGACCCTTCCGCATCACCTCGGAGGGTGGGGTGGCGGCGGGCATCCGGCGCGTCGAGGCCGTGGCCGGCACCGTGGCGCTGGCGCTCGCGCAGCAGGAATCGGATCGGCTCGCGCGAGTGGCGGCCGTGCTGAAGGCGCAGCCCGCCGAGGTTGAAGCGAGGCTGGCACAGCTGGTGGAAACTGTCCGTGCGCTGGAGAAAGACGCGGCGAAGATGAAATCGAAGATGGCCGCGAGCCAGGGTGACGACCTCGCAGCATCCGCCGTCGACGTGAAGGGCGTGAAGGTGCTCGCCGTGCGCCTCGAGGGTGCGGACGTGAAGATGCTGCGCGACACGCTCGACCAGCTGAAGAACAAGCTGAAGAGCAGCGCCATCGTGCTGGCGGCCTCCGAGGGCGAGCGCGTGAGCCTCATCGCCGGGGTCACCGCCGACCTGATCGCGAAGGTGAAGGCGGGCGAGCTGGTGAACTACGTCGCGACGCAAGTCGGTGGCAAGGGCGGGGGCCGGGCCGACATGGCCCAGGCCGGGGGCACCGATTCGAAGGCGCTGCCCAAGGCGCTGGAGTCGGTGCAGGGATGGGTGGCGGAACGCCTGTAGCGCGACGGCGCTTGCGGTAGCGCGCCCCGTGCGGGGAGAGCTTCAATGAATGGCGGCGATGTCGTCGGCACGATGTTTACATTGCTTTTCGTGGGCGCGCTCGCGTTCATCATCTTCTCGGTGGTGCGCACCACCCGTAAGGCCCGCGAACGCGGCGAGGCCCTCTTCAAGTCGATGTTTCCCGACCTGCAGCCATACTTCCATCCCACGAAGCTCATCGAGTACGTATGGGCGCGGCGCGCCCAAAACACCGAGCTGCACGGGCCGCGCACGTGGGCGTCCCCTCCGGGTTTCGGCGAAGCCGCGAGCGCCGACATCGACGTGGTGAAGGATCGCGAACGAGTTCGGCTGAAGGATGCGGCGGGCGCCGTCCTCACGGAGTTTTCCTACGATAACCATGCCGAAGGCGGGGTGATCCGGGTCGGCAAGGGGAAATTCACGGTGAACATCGTGGAGCGCGAGCGGCGCGTGCGCTACTGGCACCCCGACCGCGAGTTCAAATGGAAGAACGGCGCCTGGACCTTCGAGTCGCGCATGAGCGAGAGCTCGATCGAATCGTCCAGCGACTCGAGCTCGAGCTTCTCGGACCGCTCGTCCTCGAGTTCGTCGACTTCAACCGCCGCCACGGCCGCCGCGGCCACGGCGGGCATCGTCGCCGCGGGCGGGGCCTTCGACGGCGGTGGCGCTTCGCAGTCGTGGGTCGCGGGGCGCGACGACGATTCGTCGTCCTCCTCCTCCTCGTCGGGCCTGGTCGCCACCGCCTACTGAGGGCGTGCCATGATGGATTTCATCCTGTCGTTCCTGCCGCTGGCTGCAGGCTTGATAGTGGTCTGGTGGGGCGTGGACAAGTATCCCCATCGGCGGCGCCAGCGGCAAGAGGCGGCGAACATGGAACGCGACGATGCGCTTTTCCGCGCGATGTTCCCGGAGCTGCAGCCCCATTACCATCCGGCGCGACTGATCCATTTCGTCCGCGCCCGCCGCAGGCGTAAGGCGCTCCCCGGACTGTGGAGGAATCCTCCCGGATTCGACGCGGACTCGGCGGAGACGATCCTCGAAGGTGGCAAGGAGAGGGTGCGCCTTCGCGACAAGGATGGCGCGCCGTTCCAGGAGTTTTTGTATGAGGAGCGCTCGGAAGGAGGAGCGCTGCGAGTGGGCGAGGGGGAGCTCACGGTAGATATCCGCGACGCCTCGCGGCCGGGCGTGCGATACCGGCACCCGGAGCGCGGCTTTGCCTGGCGGCGCAGGCAGTGGACATTCCAGTCGCCCCTGGCGGATCGCCCGATCGAGTCGGGCGACCGCAGCCGGTTCTCTGGCGACGAGCGATCGGGGAGCGCCGCGCGCAGGGCTGCGGGCAGCGATTTCGAAGTCGCGGAGCACACGCTTTCCCAAGCGACTGCCTACTGAATGGGCCTGGGCACCGATCTCCTTGCGGGGCCCATCGCGGGGCTGCTTCCCACCGAGGACCTGCGTGCGCCCCTGCGCGTGGTGATCGCATCCCTCGTGCCGGGCGGCGCGGAGCGCATCGTGATCGAATGGCTTTCGGCCGAGGCGGCGCGGGGCCGCGACATCGAGCTCGCCGTTATCTACGCGCGGCAGAACGTGCTCGCCGTCCCGCGCGGGATCCGCCTGCGCATGCGCAACGGCGACGAACCGATCGTGTTCATGGAGTTGCTCGCCGAGGTCTGGCGCGATCACGCGGCACCCGTCTCGACTCACCTCGTCCCGGACGCGCTCTTGCAGGCCCTGTGGCGCGGCGGCTTGCGGACGGTGCCGGTGGTGCACAACGTGCGCGAGGGCTGGCGCAACGATCCGCGCCGCTGGGACGTGGCTGCGATGCCGCTCGCGATCGCTTGCGCCGAGCAGGTGCGGTTGGAAATGGTGGAGGCGGGTTGCCGCGTTCCGGTGCTCGCTTTCCGCCACCGGCCCGCCATCGGGCGCGACGCGTTCGACCCCGCTACGCGCACGCGCGTACGAGCGGAGCTGGGCATCGGCCGGGAGTGCTTCCTGGTCCTTGCGGCGGGGGCCATCAAGGCGCAGAAGGACTATCCGCGCGCCGTGGGGGTGGTGGCGCGCCTCGCCGCCCAGCGCGAGGCGGCGCTGGTGATCGTGGGAGGCGTGCTGGGCACCGAAGGACTGGCGGAGCTCGACCGCATCCTCGACGCCGCGATCGCGGCCGGCGTCTCCGATCGCCTGCGGTTGCCGGGCTTCTCCCCACGGATCGAGCCCTGGCTGGCGGCTGCCGATGCTTTCCTCAATGTAAGCCGGTTCGAGGGCTTGTCGATCGCGACCCGCGAAGCGATCGCGGCGGGCCTGCCAGTGGTAGCGACCAAGGTCGGGGGCCAGTGGGAGCTCGCGGGTGACGGCATCGAGCTCCTTCCCCGCGAGGCAAGTGCCATGGCATTCGCCTCCCGCCTGCAGCGCTTGCCGGTGCGTGCCGCGCTTGTGCCACGTCCCGCCGAACGCGTCCCGCGAGCGTGGTCGCTCGCGCTCACGGCGCGCCCTGTGCAGGGCCCCGCGCAGCAAACCCTTTTTGTGACCGCCAACCTGAACACCGGTGGCGCGCAGCGCTCGCTCGTCAACCTGGCGTGCGCGATCGCGGGCCGTCACGCCTTCGAGGTGGCGGTGTGCTGCGAATCCACCCACGAAGCATTCTCGTCGCAGTTACGCGCGCACGGCGTATGCGCGTTTCGCCCGTCTCCGGACGCCGACCCGGTCGCGTTGGCCGAGTCGCTGCTCGCGCGGGCGCAAGCGCGCGGCACACGCACCGTGTGCTTCTGGAACGTGGACCCGAAGGTGAAGCTCCTGGTCGCGAAATTCGCGCCCCCGGCACTGCGCCTCATCGACGTGAGCCCGGGAGGTTATTCGTTCGATGAGCTCGCCGCTGCCGCGCCGTTCGCTGAAGCGGTGAGCTTCGGTGTCGAGGACTTCTACCGAAGGCTCGACGTCCTCGTGCTCAAGTTCGCGGCCGAGACCCACCCGCCTTGCGCGCGGGCCGAGGTGATCGAGAACGGTGTCGCCCTCCGGGAGTTGCCGTGGCGTGCATGCGCCGCCCCGCGCTTCGTCGTCAGCGGACGAATCGCGCCCAGCAAGCGATTGGACACCATCGTGAGCGCCTTCACGCGCGTGTGCCGGACGCGGCCTGATGCCCGCCTCGAGATCTTCGGGCTTGCCGAACCGCGCGACGAGCGCTATCTCGCCTCGATTCGAGGACGCGCGAACGGCCTGCCGGTTTCCTTTGGCGGCTCGTGCCCTTCCCTCGCTCATCTCGAGGAAGCCTTCACCGCCGCGATCGTCCTGGGCACCCACCAGGGATCACCAAACGCGGTGCTGGAGGCGATGGCCGCGCGCATCCCGGTGATCGCGAATGCGAGCGGCGGGACTGCCGCGATGCTGGAGGGCGGCGCCGCCGGCTGGCTGCTTCCGGAGGCCGCCTGCAGCGGCGAACTGGCCGACGCGATGGAGGAGGCGTTCGCCGCGCCCGAGATTGCCCGGGCGCGCGCCGACCGTGCCTGGACCATCGCCCGCGATCGCCACGGCCTCGCCCGGATGGCGCAGCGCTATCTCGGCCTGCTCGACTCCGGCACGACCGCGGCGCGTGAGAAAATGGGCCCATGGAATTCCGCTACTGCCCCTGCTGCGCCCGTCCCCTGGCCGAGCGCCCCATCGCCGGCGATGCCGGCGAGGTAATCCGGCTCGCCTGTCCCGACCCCGCCTGCGGCTACGTGCGCTGGGACAATCCCACGCCCGCCGTGGGCGCCATCGTCGAGCACCAGGGCGAGGTGATCCTCGCCCGCAACGTCGCCTGGCCCGAGGGCATCTTCGCGCTCGTCACCGGCTTCCTCGAGCCGCGGGAGGACCCGCGCCAGGCGGTGGTGCGCGAGGTGAAGGAGGAGCTCGGCCTCGAGGTGCGCGAGACCCACCTCGTCGGCAACTACATTTTCGAGCGCAAGAACGAGATCATGCTGTGCTACCACGCGGTCTGCGAGGGCACCGTCACGCTGGGCCCGGAGCTCTCCGAATACCGGCGCCATGCGCCCCACACGCTGCGCCCATGGCGCCGCGCCACGGGGCTGGCACTCGCCGACTGGATGCGCGGCCGCGGTCTCGCCTTCGAGTGGGACGAGCGCCCACCCCTGCAATCGCGCGAACCCCAGCCGGTGAAGTCGTGAGCGCCCCGGGAGGCCGCGACGCTGTGGCGGCATACCTGCGCATGGCGGGCCTGGAGTCGCTGGTGGGCCGCGAGGCGGACGTGGAGCGCGCCGTGCTGGACCTCGTGGACGCCATGGGCGAGAAGGTTGCGATCGACGATCCGGAAAGCCTCTACCGCTACCCGGTGCCGATGCTGACCGAGGACGGCAGCTGCTCCATCGTCGACCAGCTGGCGCCCGTTCCCTACGACCTCACCGGGATCCTGGGCGAGCGCAGCGACCAGACCACCCGGCGCCTGGCACTCCTCGAGCGCCTGGTGGAGCGCACCCAGGAGACCACCGGCTCCGACTGGGTCGGCGTCTACCAGCGCCGGGAGAATTCCGCCGGCATCCCGGTGCTGGTGAAGCTCGCGTACGTGGGCCGCACGAGCCGCGCGGAGTTTCCGCTCACGCGCGAGTTCGCGCGGCACAGCACCAACAGCACCGTGGGCCTCACCGGGCGCGCCACCGTGATCGACGACGTGGCCAAGCACGTTGAGGCGGGCGGCGGGTTCTACGTCTGCGACGAGGGCGTGCAATCGGAGGCGTGCCTGCCGATCCACGCCGCGGGCGGCATCGCGGGCATCGTGGATGCCGAGGCCAAGCCGCGCGGGCATTACGTGTCCGAGCGCCTGGTCGGCGTCGCGGCACTGGCGATCGTGGCGGCCGCGGTCCTGCCCTGATGGAGCCGGCCCTCGAGATCCGGGGGCTCACCAAGGCATTCGGCGGCCAGCCCGCCGTCGACCGGCTCGACCTCACCATCCCGCGCGGCGAGTTCCACGCGCTCCTCGGGCCCAACGGGGCGGGCAAGACCACCACGCTCAGGATGGTGGCGGGTCTTGCCGCGCCTGACGCCGGGACCATCCGCATCCTCGGGCACGACGTGGCACTCGCCCCGCGGGCGGCCAAGTCGCTGCTCGCATTCCTTCCCGACGAGGCGATGCTCTACGACAAGCTCACGCCGCTCGAGTACCTCGAGTTCGTGGCGGGCCTCTGGGGGATCGATGCGCGCATCGCGCAAGTGCGGGCCCACGAATTGCTGGCGACGCTGCAGCTGGACGACCGGACCGGGGAGCGCATCGAGGGTTTCTCGCGCGGCATGCGCCAGAAGCTGGCACTCGCGGGCGCGCTGATCCACGACCCGCACGTGATGATCCTCGACGAGCCGTTGACGGGGCTGGACGCCGCAGCCGCGCGCCAGGTGAAGGACATGCTCATCGCGCGCGTGAAGGCGGGCTGCACGGTGGTGCTCACCACGCACATCCTCGAGATCGCCGAGCGGCTGGCCGAGCGCATCAGCATCATCTCGCGCGGGCGCATCGTGGCGCAGGGCTCGATGGCCGAGTTGCGCGCGGGTGCGGGCCGCGGCGAGACGCTCGAGGAGATCTTCCTCGAGCTCACGCGCGAGGGCCCGGGCGATGCGGCGGTGGCCTAGCCCCCCGTCGCTCGCCTGGCTGCTGCGTCAC
>JANMHV010000354.1:0-9776 GCA_031375445.1 Burkholderiales bacterium
CGCCCGCTAGAGGAATCTGACCCTTATCAAGGGCTAGTGAAGTGCCGAGCAGATTATTTACTGCCATCCACTGGTGGTGAGGGCAGGGGGCGCCGTGCATCTGAGGCGACTTATCGGCGATGAAGCGGACGTCATCCTCGCCAGTTCTCCCCGGGCGAGGGCCTTTGGCTAGATCGGCCAATGTTTCAGCGAAAAAGATGGGGCAAACGTTAGGCAAGAAAAAATGGTCGAACCAAACTGATTGGTTCAGGTTCAGCCCCTGGAGAAATGACTTGTCAAAGAGGGTTGTCGGGCCCATCTCTCGTTCCACCGAGCGGAAGCAATCGTGTTCGTTTACCGCGCACTGACGGGATCATCCTCAGGATCGGATTTCACGTCCCTTCCGCTGGGGATGCCGAGGAAGCCGCGCATGATCCAACCGATTGCCCTCACAGCCTTTGCTCGCTCTTCCCCGCTATTCATATCGGCCCGTCCTCTATGGGCTTACTGATTGGATCGCGAAGTTCTGCTGAGACTGCTGCCAAATCAATGTGGTCGTTCGCCCGTTGGATGGGAAGTTTGGCACCGTGACCTGACGGGAGAGGCCGGTGGCAAATTCACCCGCTGGGGTCGTGACGGTGAACGAGGCTGGCGATCCGCGCGGCGCTCCGTTCACATACAGCTGCGCAGTGTGTGTTCCCGCGCCGAAGCTGTTGTAGTTCACAAGCAGCCCGAATCCAGTGCTCGCCGTACCGCAGATAGACGCGGTGTCTGATCGGTTTGAGCCGTGCTGAATTGGATACATCACCCCCCGGACTTGTACGGCAACGCTTGCCGACTGCTGACATGACCAACCCGAGATCAGGCCGACACCGCTTTGATAGCTCCCGGGCTGCGGGTTCTCAAGCGCGGACGGGGGCACTGGATTTCCGAATGTTCGAGTCGTGAATGAGATGAAACTGTCCTGCTGGCAGTAGCTGTCGAGATTTCCGGGGCATGATCCAGGCGAAAATTCAGTAAGCACAAGGACTATCCAGTAGGTTCCGTCCGGTGGATAGCCGAAAGAGACGGTCTGCGAGAGATTCGAATAGAAGAAGCGGGGGGCTAGCGGGTCCAGCAGCGAGCTTTGAGCAAGCTTGTAACCGTTAAAGGCTTGGCCTCTTCCTGGAGCGGTTGAGCTCGCCCACAACTCGAGCCTTAGCGTGCCCGAGGTGCGAGTGGACGAGTCATTAGTAATTCCATCGAGTGCCACGGTCACCGAGTTGCCGTTTATGACGTAAATGAATGCCCCTGTCATATACAGGCCGTTTGCCAGACTCTTTTGGGAGGACCCCCTCGCTGGCCCCCCTTCACCGGAGAGGGTGTCTGGCGAGGAATCGACAGAAGCTGAGGCCGCTGGGAGGGCTATGCCGCTTAATGTCGATGATTCAAGCACCATCCTCTTGGGCTCGGCACTCGCAGCGAGTGCAACTAAGGCAATTACCAGTGCGGCAATAGTTTTCATTGTTATAGCCTCCTCTAAGTAAGTATGCAGCGTATGTTGGCTAGCACTCCAAGTTCCCTACTGCCGCAGGTAGGAATCCGCGCTGGTGATTGGGGGTTAGTACGTGGGTTAGTGCCGTATTCCGCCGTGCGCCTTCCGCTGACTTAGGCGGATGGAATATCCGCCTTGGGATGTTTGGCAGCGTGCCCTCCGAGCGGTATGCTCCGCCTTTCCGCGTTAGTTTGGGAGCGAAAAAATGCGCGTAAAGCTAGGATTCGTAGCGCTGTTCCTGTCAATGGCTCCCCTTGCGGCTGGGGCATTCTTCTTTTTCATCCCAGGAAAGCTTATCGACAGCGCGGCAGACGCACTGACCGGTTCGGAGGGACAACACTGCGTCGCCATCGGCGCGAAGGTCGGGGACAAGATTCGGCTCCCTGGCGGCGGCCAAGCTACCGTGAAGTCTCTTTCTGGCACCTCAATGAGGTGCAGTAATCCTCAAATTCCAATCCGGGCACTGCTGGATTTCGGTGATACGGGGCAAGTGTCAGGAGCGGGCATGGGAGAGCAGAGCGCTTTGCGCGAGCCCGCGGTCCGACCGCCTGAGAATCCAATGTCGGACCCGCGTTGGAGCGCTCCGCCGCCGGTAAGCGTAGCCGCACCGAATCAAGCGGGGAATTCCGCACCGGTCCCAATCTTGATCCCCGCTTCTTCATCTACTGCTAACCCTCCGGTGGTCCAGCCGGCCATCCCCCCGCGCGTTACGCCAAATGCCCTCGCTGATCGGCTGAAACAGTTGGAGGCTCTCCGGAAGGAAGGCTTGATCACGGCGGAAGAGTTTCAAGACAAGCGAAAGAGGTTGCTTGACGAGCTTTGAGGTGGAGGAAAAAGAACCCGGGCGAGGTTATGCTGCGTGGGTGGAGCAATCTTTTTGGACCGCTGTGCTCGTTCCCACGCTCTCCGCCAGATCGCTTGAAAAAGCCCCTGTTGTTTGGGGCTTTTTCATTTCCGCGACCATTCAATCCGCAAGCTTATCCATGTATTGCCGGTGCCTCGATGAGGCCGGGGCTGGCTTGCCATTTCGCGCGAAGCGGGGCAGCGTGGGCTCCTCGACGCGCCTTTTGGAGCCACCCATGCCACTGCGCCTCGCCATCGCTGCCATCGCATTAGCCGTTGCCGCCTCGGCCTGGGCTGCGGCCCCGGCAAAGCCGACAACATACGAACGGGTGAAGGCGATCGCGCAACGCGAGGCGGCCCGCGGCGACCTCGATGCCCGGGCGTACCTCGACTCCTACGGCCGCGAGGACCCGGAGAGCGCCAGGAAAAATGCCAACTGGGTGGCGAAGATGGCGCGGGCGGGCGACCCTGAGCTGCAATACCACGCGGCGGTGCTCCTCGAGGCGAACAACATGAACGAGGAGGCGGCGATCTGGTATTCGAAGAGCGCCGAGCAGAACCATGCGCACGCCCAGACGCGCCTCGGGTTGTTGTACCACGCAGGCAAGGGCGTTCCAAAGGATGGGGCCCTCGCCGTCCGCTGGATCGAAAAAGGGGCCGCGGGTGGGGATCCCGAAGCCCAAGTATGGCTGGGCGCCCAGCACCTCGAGGGCAAGCTGTTCGCGCGGGACGTGCGCAAGGGCATACAGCTGATCGAGCAGGGCGCCGCCAGCGGCAGCACGGGCGGCATGGCGCTCCTCGCGCTGATCTACTCCAAGGGCCATTTGGTCCCGCCCGATCCGGAAAAGGCGCGCTACTGGCGACAGATGATGGGGTTGGAGGACGCGCCCCCGAAGAAAGCGGCCGGCGGGGTTTCCGACCTTGCGCGCGACGCCCGCGCACTGCTCGATGCCGCCGACCGCGGCGACGCCGAGGCGCAAGCCAAGGTGGGTTGGAACTACGTCACGGGCAACAACTTCCCGAAGGACGAGCGCGAAGGCATCAAGTACCTGACCAAGGCGGCGCAGCAGGGCCATGCCGTCGCGCAGATGCAGCTGGGCGTCGTCTATTCGGCGGGCCAGGGCGTGCCGAAGGACGAGAATCTCGCGCTGCAGTGGTACAAGCGCGCGGCCGACCAGGGCAATTCCAAGGCGATCGGCCATGTGGGCAACTACCACCGCACCGGGCGCGGCGGCCTCGAGAAGAACGACGCGGAGGCGGTGCGCCTCTTCAAGGTCGCGGCGGACGGGGGAGACGCGCTCGCCCAGTTCCGGCTCGGCACGATGTACGAGCAGGGGCGCGGCGGCCTGCCGATGGATCGCGCCGCCGCGATCGCTCTCTATCGGCGAGCGGCGGCGCAAGGCGACCGCGAGGCCGTCGAGCGCCTGCGCAAGCTCGAGGGCCGCTAGGCTGCTTGTCGCGAACTTTCCGGCACCAACGGAGTTCTCACATTTCCAGCCATTGGAAATTGGAGAAACCATGTCGAACAAGCAAGGGCAACCCAACCATCAAGGCAACCAGGACGGCCAGGGCAAGCAGGGTCACCAGGAAGAAACCAAGCGCGACCTCCAGCAGGAGCAGGGCGGCAAGGGCGGGTCCCAGCAGGGGCAGGGCAGCGATGCCGGGAAGCAGGGAACCCAGCAAGGCAGCCAGAAGGACAAGAACGGAAAAATCGGCTGAGTCCGAACGGCGCCGGCTCAGTGGTTGCGTGCCGGCGCCCCCCTGACCCGGATCGACGCGAGTTGCGCCTGGGCACAGGTCAATACTTCGGCGATCACGCGAAGCAGTTCCTGCTGAGGCTTGGGGATCGCCACGAGTTCAACGTGGTTCAACGTGGTGGTCCAGGCTCCGAGGGTCTCGACGTTCGTCACCGAGACATCCCGGCATTCGGCTGGCAGGCGCTTCAGGTCCCCCGGATCGACCGAGTACAGCAGCTGGCGAACGACGGTCACGATTTCGCGTTCATCTTGTGCGGCACGAAGCAACTCACCCCAGGGAGCGGTCTCGTAGAGGGGCTTCATCCGGGAATCTTTGGCATGCCCGAGTCTAGGCCGATACCCTCTTCAAGTGGGCGCTTTGCGATGTAGGAGCCGTCCGGCGCGGTTTCGCGCGATCGCATCGACTTTGTGCCTTCCGGACCACCCGGAGGAACCATCGGACTTCCGGATGGCCTGCCCCCTATCGGCGCGCGGAGCAATGCAAATGGAAGATCTCGAATCGCAGGGCAGGGGTCGTGGGCGTCATGGTATCGCTGCACTCGCCGTCCTCGGCTTCGCGGCCCTGGCCGGCTGCTCCAGCATCGAGCGCGAGATGCAACCGGTCACGGACTCCCTGAACACTCCCGCGATGAATGCCGCGATCGAGGAGGCGCGCCGCATGGCGCCACCCGGGTAGTATTCGGTCATGAGGGCTCGACGCCCTGGAGCCACCATGACCACCCCCGTAAAACCCCCCGACTGGATCGATGCGAGCGAGAACGCCTCGCAGGCGCTCGACGCGGTCAAGCGCGTGGCCGCCGTGCAGCGCGCGCAGACGCAGCTGATGATGCTGATGCTGGCGACCCTCGCCAAGACCGCGCCCGCGGCGGCGGTCGACCAGATGCTCGACGAACTGGAGCGGGTACGGGACCTCACCGGTCCGGCCGGCGCCGCTGCCGGAGAAGTGTTCGCCACCGCGGTGTCGACGATCGAGCGGTACGCGCGCAACGAGCCCGAGGTCGGCTAGGCTTTCAGCATGTAGAGCTGCCAGAGGTCCTTGTGGCTCATGTGCAGCAGCGGCTCGACGGCGAGGAGTCCCGTGCGGCCGATGCTCCGCTCCAGGAATTCCATCTCCGTGAAGCGCTCGCGAGTCTCGTCGTCCACCGTCGCCTCGAAGCCGTTCTCGCGCATCATCAGGATGCCCTTGGCGCGCAGCGACAGCTCGGTGTAGAGGCGCAGGTAGCAGAGGAGGTCCGCCACCACCGGCCCGTGGAAGCGATCCTTCAGCGCGTGCAGGTACTGGCCCGCGGGCGAGGCGCCAAGCGCCCCGGAGTTGATGAGGCGCAGCATCTCGGCATCCGCGTCGAAGCCCTTGCCGAGCCAATCGCCCACGGCGCGCTCGCTGCGCGTGAACACCGCGTGCAGCAGCGGCGGCAGCACCAGCACGATGCCGATCGTGGAGACCAGTGGCGAGAACAGGAACTGGTTGAATGCGCCGTGGAGCACCACCGCCACGGCCAACCCGGGCAGCCACGCCCGCGTGCGCCCGGCGCCTTCGCGCTCGAGGCGCGCGATCCCCATCACCGCGACGACCGCCGTGGCCCCGCCGTGCATGAGTGCCGTGCCGAACCCGCGCACGATCCACGTGCCGAGGCTCGCGGCCGGGGACTGGTAGAGGTAGTAGAGGTTCTCCACCAGCGCGAAACCGGTGCCCACGGCGAAGCCGCAGATCGCCGCGTCCACGAGGAAACCCACGCGGTGGGCGCGCACCAGCAGCACCACTACCAGCGCCTTGGCGAGCTCTTCCACCACCGGCGCCACGTAGCGCGTGTAGCTGCCGAACTCGATCGCCGCGAGCGCCGAGAGCGGCGCGTTGGCGGCGAAGGAAGCGAGCGCCGCCAGCGCCCCGAGCGACACCACGGCGCACACGAAGCGCGGGCGGGTGAGCTTGTAGCTATCGAGGTAGAGGAGGGCCGCCAGGAACATCATCACCGGCAGCAGGGCCACCAGCGCGCGGGTCGCGAGCTCCGGGGTCATCGCGAAAGCGTCACAGGATCTTCAGCGAGATCATCCACTCGTCGCCGGCGCGCTTCGAGCCGCGGTAGCCCACCGCGTAGCCGGCCGAGAGCGTCATCTCGTACCAGTGGAGGACGTTGAAGCGCAGGTCCACCTGGGTTCCGATGCTCGCGTAGCGCTTGCGGGCGTCTGCGTGGTTGGGCTCGGTCCAGAGGGCGGTGGCGAAAGCCGAAGGGCGCAGGAACACCGCGTGCAGGCTTGGCGTGCCCACGGCGTCGAGGATCACCGGCGGCGCATTGAGCTCCAGGGTGGTGCGCGCGAAGCTGCGGCCCCCCACCTCGTTCAGCTCGAACCCCGGCAGCGCGTAGGGCTCGCGGTAGCGCTTGATGGCGCGGTTGTCGACGTAGTTGTTGCCGAAGCCGCCGAAGTAGAAGTTGGCGAACGGGTCTTCCTCCTTGCCGCGCGAAACGCCGGCGGCGGAGCGCAGCCACACCGACGAGTTGGCGAGCGGGAGGGCCATGCCGAAGTCCAGCCCCCCGCGCAGCTGCGGCACCGTGTCGCCGCTGGCATGGTTGGCGCTCCCGACGATTTCCCAGGTCACCCCCTGCTCGTCGTCCACCGCGCCGATCGAGCGCTGCATGTGCGTGTAGTACAGCCCCGCCTGTGCGGTGAGGAGCCGGTCGGAAGGCGCGTCGACGTTCTGGTAGTTGGGCAGGGCGTCGATCTTCGCGTATGCCGCCACGTCGACCTTCAGGTCCAGCCGCCGTGGCTCGTCGTAGATCAGGGTCTCGTCACGGCCCAGCTTGAGGGCGTATCCCTTGCGGCTGCGGATGGTCGGCCCGAAGATGTCGTAGAAGTCGGAGCGGTTCCACGAGGCCCCGGCGCGCCAGCCGAGGTATTCGTAGGTGACCGCAAGGTGCCCGCGCTCCTCGCTCGGCAGCCCCGTATCGGGCGTGTAGGCGGCGGTGATGCCGATGCGCGCGAACGGCAGCGGGTCCTCGATGTTGATGCGATACCCCAGGCCCACCGAGTTCTTGTACCCCTGCAGCACCGGGTACGCGTTCTTGAAGCCCAGCATCTGCAGCGGTTCGAAGTCGCCGCGCTTGGTGATGAGCTTCTCCTCGTCCACCGTGCTCGCGGGCGGCACCTGCCAGGTCGCCACCACCGGGTGCTTCGCCGCCACGTCCGCGCCGAGGAAGCGGATGGCGCCCACGTCCTTCAGCACCCGGGGCTCGATCGTCGCCGGCACGAAGCCCGCGCCGGTGTAGCCCAGCACCAGGAGGCGCCCGTCGGCGAGCGGCACCGGCCGGAAGTAGCCGGTCTCGGCGTTGCTCACCGCCTCGATGGCCCCGGTGGCCACCTCGTAGCGGAAGATGTTCGACACCCCGGTGTAGTAGCTGCTGCCGTAGAGGTAGCGGCCGTCGGGGGTGAAGGTGAAGCTCTCGGGAACCGATTGGCCAAACTTGAATTGCGACAGCGGCTTCATGTCGCCGGCGCGCACGCGCTCGATCTCCCAGACGCGCACGAACTGATCCGAGCTCACCTCGCTCATCGAGGCCGAGACGAGGCGCCCGTCGGGGGAGATGTCGAGGTCGTAGGGCACGTCCTCGTAGCCGAAGGCGTGCAGCTGCTCCCACGTCTCGTAAGGGTGGGGAATGCGCACGAGGCTCGCGATCCCGTTCTCGTGGCGTACTCCCAGCAGCGAGCGGTCGATGGGGTTGAAGGCGATTTCGCCGATGCGCGCGTCCTCCAGCAGCATGCGCGTTTCTCCCGTGGCGAGGTCCAGCGCCATCAGGTCCCGCCAGGCGAGGTTGTCGCTGGTGTAGAAGAGCGTGTGGCCGGCGCGGTCGTGGGCCAGCGACGAGACGCGGTAGAGGATCGGGCCCTTGATGTCCGCGAGGTTTCGGGTAGCGCCCGTGGCGAGGTCGATCGAGCCCACGTGCTGCACCACGCCGGGGTAGCGGAACGCGCCGTAGAGGAGTCCCCTGGGCTCGTCCACGAAGAGCCGCGAGGAGGATCCCACCGCGCGCGCCACCAGCGTCTTCTGCGGCGTGACCGGCTGCTTGCGCACCTCGGCCAGGTTGCGCGCCTGGAAAACGCGCTCGAAGGCGATCCACTGCTCCCACGCGCGCTCGAGCGGCATGCCGTAAACGTGTTCGAACTGGTCGGAGAAGTAGCGCTTGCTGGATTCGTCGCGGCGCAGCCAGGCCAGCACCTTCTCCGGGCCATGGGCGAAGGCGAGCCAGGTGAAGAAGCGCGTGCCATAAAGGTACGCATTGGCGCCGTACTGGAAGTCGGTGCGGATGCCGCGCGTGACGAGAGCCAGCGGATCGTAGAAGCGGGCGTTGTCGCGCACCATGGCGCGGAACACCATCTCGTCGTAGCCACCCTGGGCGCGCCCCAGGCCCCCGCCCATCCACGTCTCGACGAACACCGCCGCGCCCTCGTTGTACCAGCGCGCCGCGGTGAAGCGCGGCACCGTGAGGTAGCTCCACAGGATGGTCTCGGGATTCTCCGCGCGGGCCGCCACCTTGCCGAAGAATAGGCGGCGCCAGAAGCGGTCCTGCTCCGCCGCGACGTCGCCGGCCGCCACGTGCACCAGCTCGTGGTTCATCAGCGAGTACATGCGCTCGCTGGCGGGGAAGGTCTCGAAGGCGCGCGACAGCGGCGCCACGTCGAAGATGAGCAGGTTGCGCGGCGCCGACATCGCCGCGGCGTTGCCGAAATCGGCGAGGTCCTTCAGCAGCACCGTGGTCGGCTCCCACGGCGTCCACCCGAGGTTGCGCTTCTGCCACTCGAGCGAATTGTGGAAGGTGCGCAGCGCGTGGGGCTCGAGGTAGCGGATCGTGTCGAAGGAGAAGAGCCGGATCTCGGCCGTCTCCACGTACGAGATCCCGAGGGATCCCCCGGCGGTGGCGCCGGTGGCGGCGAGGGCGATCAGGCACGACAGCATCCGGCGCAGCATCGGCGGGTCCCGGGCAGGTAATTCCTGCCGCAGCATACGGGTTGGACCCCTGAATGCAAAACGCCGGCCCGAGGGCCGGCGCTTCGCGGTGTTGCGGTGCCTTGGCGCTACTTCTTCATCGCCTCGTTGGCGGCCTGGCCCGCGGCCTGGTTGGCGGCCTTCTGCGCGGCCTGGTTCGCGGCCTTCTGCGCGGCCTGGTTCGCCGCTTTCTGCGCGGCCTGGTTGGCGGCTTCGTTCGACATCTGGCCCGCGGCCTGGTTGGCGGCCGCGGCACGCGCGTCGTTGCTCATCTGCCCGGCGGCCTGGTTCGCGGCCTTGTTGGTCGCCTGGTTCGCCGCTTTCTGCGCGGCCTCGTTGCTCATCTGGCCGGCAGCCTGGTTCCGTGCCGCGGCACGCGCGTCGTTCGACATCTGGCCCGCAGCTTGATTGGCAGCCGCGGCACGCGCGTCGTTGCTCATGTGCCCGGCGGCCTGGTTGGCGGCAGCGGCACGCGCGTCGTTGCTCATTTGCCCGGCGGCCTGGTTGGCGGCGGCGGCACGCGCGTCGTTGCTCATCTGGCCGGCAGCCTGGTTGGCGGCGGCGGCACGTGCGTCGTTGCTCATCTGGCCGGCAGCCTGGTTAGCGGCAGCGGCACGCGCGTCGTTGCTCATCTGGCCGGCAGCCTGGTTGGCGGCAGCGGCACGCGCGTCGTTGCTCATCTGGC
>JANMHV010000419.1:0-2532 GCA_031375445.1 Burkholderiales bacterium
GCAACAGCCGCCACACGCGCAACATTCGCACCATGCATTCGGGCCCGCTCGACGTGCTCACCCAGGCGTATCCCGAGGAGGAGTACTGGCAGGACCTCCTCAAGGTCACCGGCGGCCTCACCGACGAGCGGCTCGCCCGCATGACGATCCGCGAGACCGAGCGCCACGTGCCGTGGATGAAACAGCATGGCGTGCGCTTCCAGGCGCCCCTCGGGGGCACGTTGCACCTGTCCCGCACCAACGCGTTCTTCCTCGGCGGCGGCAAGGCGCTCATGAACGCTTACTACACCGCGGCCGGCGCCGCCGGGGTCGAGGTCTCCTACGATACCGAGGTCGTGGACCTGGAGCTCGACGGTAGGCGCTTCGTCGCCGCGCGCGTGATGCGCCACGGCGTCGAGCACCGGCTGCAGGCGCGCACCCTGGTGGCCGCCGCCGGCGGCTTCGAGTCCAACCTTGCCTGGCTGCGCGAGGCGTGGGGCCCGCCGGCGGAGAACTTCATCGTGCGCGGCACGCCCTACAACATGGGCCGCGTGCTCAAGCTGCTGCTCGCGGGGGGCATCAAGCAGGTGAGCGACGCGCTGCAGGGGCACTGCGTCGCGATCGACGCCCGTTCGCCGAAGTTCGATGGGGGAATCGTGACGCGGGTCGATGCCGTGTCCCTCGGGATCGTGGTGAACCGCGACGCGCAGCGCTTCTACGACGAGGGCGAGGATTTCTGGCCCAAGCGCTACGCCATCTGGGGGCGGCTGGTCGCCGGGCAACCGGACCAGATCGCCTATTCGATCATCGACGCCAAGTCGATGGGCAAGTTCATGCCGCCGGTGTACCCGCCGGTCAAGGCCTCGAGCCTCGGCGAGCTCGCAGTGCAGTTGAAGCTCGATCCCGCGGCCCTCGGCGCCACCGTGGCGCGCTTCAACGCGGCGGTGCGCCCCGGCACCTTCGACCACACGATCTTCGACGACTGCGCGACCGAGAGCCTCGACCCACCCAAGACCCACTGGGCACGCGCGATCGACACGCCGCCCTATTTCGCCTACCCGCTTCGACCCGGCATCACGTTCACCTACCTCGGGGTCGCCATCGACGACAAGGCTCGCATGCTGATGAAGGACGGTACGCCCGCGCAGAACATGTTCGCCGCGGGGGAGATCATGGCCGGCAACGTGCTGGGCAAGGGCTACCTCGCCGGGATCGGCATGGCCATCGGCACCACCTTCGGTCGCATCGCCGGCGAGGAGGCCGCCCGCCATGTCAACGGCTAGCGCGCGGACACTCCCGGAGCTGATCGAGGAGGCGCAGCGCGTCCTCAACATCTGCAATGCCTGCCGTTATTGCGAAGGGTACTGCGCGGTGTTTCCGGCCCTCGAGCGGCGCCTGTCCTTCGACGAGAGCGACGTCCACTACCTGGGGAACCTGTGCCACAACTGCGGCGCCTGCCTCTACGCCTGCCAGTACGCGCCGCCGCACGAGTTCCAGGTCAACTTCCCGCGGCTGATGGCCGAGGTCCGGGCGCAGACCTATCGCAAGTACGCGTGGCCCGGCTTCCTCGCCCGGGCGTTCGACCGCAACGGGCTGGTGGTGAGCCTCGTGACGGCGCTGTCGCTCGCTTTCTTCTTCGCGTTCACCTCGTGGTACGCGAGCCCGGAGCGGTTCTTCGCGGCGTGGTCCGATGCGCAGGGCTCCTTCTACGCGGTGTTGCCGCACAACGTGATGGCCGGGACCTTCGGCGCGGTGTTCGGCTTCGTGCTGCTCGCTTTCGCGATGAGCTTCGCGAGCTTCTGGCCGGCGCTGGGAGAAAGGCCCGGCGATTTCGTGACGCCGGTCCCGCTGGGCGGCGCCACGCGCGACGCGCTCGAGCTGCGCTACCTCGACGGCGGGGGCGACGGCTGCACCTATCCCGACGAGCGGCCCTCGTTCGCGCGCCGCAACTTCCACCACCTCACGTCCTACGGCTTCCTGCTCTGCCTCGCTTCGACCACGGTGGCCACGATCTACCACTACGTGTTCGGCATCAAGGCGCCCTATCCCTTCTGGAGCCTGCCGGTGATCCTGGGCACGCTCGGTGGGCTGGGGCTCCTGGTCGGTCCCGTGGGCCTCGCGTGGCTCAAGTACCGGCGCGATCCCGATCTCGCCGACCGCAGCCAGACCGGCATGGACATGGGGTTCTTGGCACTCCTCTTCCTGGTGAGCGCCACGGGGCTGGCATTGATGCTTTTCCGCGAGACGCGCGCCATGGGCGTGCTCCTCGCCGCGCACCTGGGCGCCGTGATGGCGCTCTTCCTCACGCTGCCCTACGGCAAGTTCATGCACGCCCTGTATCGTTTCGCGTCGCTGGTGCGCTTCCACCTCGAGCGCCGCCGGCCGTTGCCCGCAATCGCTTCCGAATAGGAGAGACAGAATGTCGAACATGGCGCACCTCACTTTGAAGTCCCTCAAGGACCAGGTCACCCCCGAGGAATGGCAGGCGCGCGTGGACCTCGCGGCCTGCTACCGCCTGGTGGACATCTACGCAATGTCGGACATGATGGCCAA
>JANMHV010000430.1:0-6891 GCA_031375445.1 Burkholderiales bacterium
AGATGTCCATTCCCGACCGGCGCTATTTCGACAAGCGCGAGGGGAATCCGGGCCGCTTCCACCTGCATGCCGTGGTGCGCGGCGGGGAGTTCTGGCTCCGGCACCTGCGGTTCCGTGACGCGCTGCGCTCCGACCCCACGCTCGCAGAACGTTATTGGAAGGTGAAGCAGGGCCTCGCCGCGCGCCATCGTGGCGACCGCAGCGCCTATACCGAGGGCAAGACCGACTTCATCCGCGGCGTGCTCCAGGGCGCGCCCCGGAAATGACGCTCGAGCCCGGGGGATTCGAGTTCGTGGAAGGCGAGCGGATGCGCCGCGAGCTCGCCGCGCACGGAGCTCTCACCGATTGGGAGGCCTTCGCCGCGAGCTGGTCGGCGATGCCGCTCGACACTCACCTGCCGGACGGCCATCGCTACCGGCGCCGTCGCCACGCGACGCTCTCCGCGGCCTCGGGCGACGACGCGTGCAAGATGGAAGCCCACGCCCCCCACTACCAGGGCCTCGAATACAACCACCTGGTGGGCGGCATCGAGCGCTGGTTCGAGCCCATCGAGCCCGCGATCCTGGGAGGTTCCACGTTCGCGGCGATCCTCGCTTTCTGCCTGCGCCTCTTCGGTGGCTTCCGCCCACGGGTCCGGTGGCACATCGAGTGCCACCAGTTCCGCATCGAGGCGCGCCCCGAGGCCGAAGGGCAGCCCACGCCCGAAGGCGTGCATCGCGACGGCGTCGACTACGTGCTGGTGCTGCTGGTAAACCGCACCAACATCGAGAGCGGCACCACCACCATCCACGACCTCGCGGGAACGCTGCTCGGCAGCTTCACGCTCACCGCGCCGCTGGATTCGGCCCTCGTCGACGATTCGCGCGTGAAGCATGGCGTGACCGCGGTGAGGCCCGTGGATGCTTCGCGGCCGGCTTATCGTGACGTGCTGGTGGTGACGTTCAAGGCCAAGAACTGACCCTCTCCCAGGGGAGAGGGAGATTTTTGCCACCCTCTCCCGGGTGAGGGGGAGGCTATGAGCGCCAGTGTGGTATTGGCGGGCCCGCCCGGCGCCACAATGATCCATCAGCCCGCCGTTCGAGCGGGGCCGGAGGAGCAATGAGAAAGATCCTGATCCTGGGGGCGTCGTACGGCTCCCTGCTGGGCATCAAGCTGGCGCTCGCCGGCCACGACGTGACGCTGGTGTGCCTGCCCGCGGAAGCCGAGCTCATCAACCGCGATGGCGCCATCGTGCGCATGCCGGTGAAGGGCCGCGAGGGCCTGGTTGAAGTCAACTCGAAGCAACTGAAGGGCAAGCTGCGCGCGACCGGCACGAGCGGCGTCGATCCGAAGCAGTTCGACCTGGTCGCGCTCGCGATGCAGGAGCCGCAATACCGCTCGGCGGGCGTGCGCGAGCTGCTGGAGTCGGTCGCGAAGTCGCGCGTGCCGTGCATGTCGATCATGAACATGCCGCCACTTCCGTACCTGGCGCGCGTTCCGGGCATCGATGTCGCGAAAGTGCGCGAGAGCTTCACCGACCCCACCGTGTGGGACGCCTTCGACCCCGCGAAGATGACGCTCTGCAGCCCCGATCCCCAGGCGTTCCGCCCGCCGGAGGAGCCGGTGAACGTGCTGCAGGTGCGGCTTCCCACCAACTTCAAGGCGGCGCGATTCGAATCCGACGCCGATACCGCCATCCTGCGGGAGCTCGCCGCGGACATCGAGGCTTCCCGTTTCGAGGGGATGGAGCTGCCGGTGAAGCTCAAGGTGCACGACTCGGTGTTCGTGCCGCTCGCCAAGTGGGCGATGCTGCTCGCGGGCAACTATCGCTGCGTGGGCAAGGATGGCATGCGCTCGATCCAGGAAGCGGTGCACGGCAACCTCGAGGAAACCCGCGCCGCCTACAACTGGGTCGCGGACCTGTGCGTCTCGCTGGGCGCCAGCCGCGACGACATGGTGCCCTTCGAGAAGTACGCCAACGCGGCGCAGTCCCTGGGCAGTCCCTCGTCAGCCGCGCGTGCGCTGGCGGCGGGCGCCCCGAACATCGAGCGGGTGGACCGCCTGGTGCAGTCCGTGGGCCAGCAGAAAGGCGTCCGCAACGCCTCGGTGGACCAGACCGTGGCCCTCGTCGACGAGTGGCTGGTGCGCAACCGCCGTAAGGGCTGAACGTGCCCTAGGCAGCGCGCGGCGCGGGAAAGCGCAAGGTGGCCGCGAGCACCAGCGCCACCGCGCCGAATACCACCAGCGGCATGAAGCCCGAGGCGGGGATTCCCGTGAAGTCCCACAGCAGCCCGCCCGCGATCGGGATCACGAAGGCACTCAGGTAGCCGATGGCGATCATCGCCGCCGAGAGGCGGTGCACATCGTGGGCGGCGCCGATCAACGGCGGCAGCGCGAGGGTGAGGATCAGCATGAAGGCGTTGCAGAAGCCGAGCACGCCGGCCCACCACGCTACGGTCTCGATCGGCAGCAGGATCAGTCCGGCGACCGCCAGGAGCGAAGTGGCGCCGAGCGCCAGGAACGGCCAGCGCCGCTGGGTGAGCCGATCGGCGAACAGGATCATCAACAAGGACGCCGGCATCTGCACCCAGTTGAGCGCCGAGAGCGCCGCGTTGAGCAGGTCGGGGCGGCCGCGCGCGGCGACGAAATCCGGCAGGAACGCGTTCACGCCGAAGTAGAGGGCGGAGGCGTATCCGGCCAGCAGCCCCAGCCGCCAGGTGAGCGGATCGCCCCAGTCCGGCCACCACTGGCGCGGGACCGCCACCGCATGCCTCTCGTGGCGCCGCCAGGTCTCGATGCCCACCAGCACGCCGAAGACGAGCACCGGCAGCGACCAGAAGGCGAGGCTCGCGCGCCAGTCGCCGCCCACCATCGGCATCAAGAACGGGATCGTGAGGGAGGCGCTCAACGCCTCGCCCACCAGCAGGCCGTTGGTGTAGACGGCCGTGCCGAGCGCCACGCGCTGCGGTACCCAGTCGCGCACCACGGCGGGGAGCGCCGGCTGCATGATCGCGATGCCGGCGCCCATGACGAAGGTGGTGAGGAAAAGCGCCGCGGTGTCGGGCGAAAGGGCGCGCGCCGCCCCGGCGATGGCGGTGACGAAGATTCCCGCGGTCATCACCCGCGCGGGGCCGAAGCGGGCGACCAGCAGCGACCCGGGAATCGCGATGAAGGAAAACAGCAGCACCGGCAGGCTGGTGAGCGCACCCACGGTCGCCTGCGACATGTGGAACGCCTGGTGCAGCTCCGGGATCACCGGCGGGATGGCGAGCACCGTCATGCGTAGCGCCAGGCCCGCGAGCCACAGGAGCAGCAGCGCCCTCACCATGGGCCGAGGCCCGGGCGCGAGCCCCTCACGACTCAGGTGGCACGGTCGGGCAGCGCCTTGGGATCGTTGTAGCTCTTGACCTCGGTGCCGCGATAGAGGATGCGCGCGTTGCGCTCGGTGATCGCCTTGTGGAGCGCCACGAATTCCGGGTCCATGTCGCGCCTGGGCCGCGGCTCCGCCTCGAAGTGGTGGAACCGGTCGTCACCGCGCACCAGGGTCGCGCTGTCCTCGCCCGCGATTTGCCGCACCGAGGTGGGGATGTAGCGGATGGCGAAGCCGATGCGGCGGTCGTTGGAGGGGTTGGGCGGCGAGCCGTGCACCAGCCGCACGTGGTGCAGCGACATCTCGCCGGCCTTCAACTCGATCGTGACCGCCTTGCCTTCATCGACATCCACGGCGACTTCCTGGCCGCGCGTCAGCAAATTATTCTGGGCGAAGGTGTCGCGATGGGGAATCTGGTCCGAGGTGTGGGTGCCGGGGATGAACCCCATCGCCCCGTTGGCCTCGTTGCTGTCGGTCAGCGCCACCCAGGCCGTCACCACGTCGGGGCGGTCGAGGCCCCAGTAGGTCGAATCCTGGTGCCAGGACACGAACGCGGGATTGTTCGCCTCCTTGATGAAGAAGTTGGTGGTCCAGCAGAGGAGGTCGGGGCCATACAGGTCTTCGATGGCGTCGACGATTTTCTCCTGGCGCACCAGGTCGTTGAGCCACGAGAAGAGCAGGTGCGACTTGTGGCGCAGGTCGCCCTTCAGCGGGCCGCCGGCCTCGCGCTCAAAGGCCTCGAGCTTGCCGCGGATTTCCTGCGCCGCTTCCGGCGACATGACACGGACCGGAAACACGCATCCATCGCGCCAGTAGGCGTCGATTTGCTGCTGGGTGAGGGTCTTGGGCATCAGGCGCTCCCGGTGATGATCTTCATGACCTCCGGCGGGTACGTGTCCCCCGGCTTTCCCTGGTAGATGATCTCCCCGCGCTCGAGGACGTAGAGGCTGTCCGCGTACTCGGGGATGTGGTGGACGTTCGACTCCGCCATGAGGACCCCGTGGCCGAGCGCGCGGATCGAGGCGACCCCCTCGCTGATGCTGGGGATGATGGCGGGGGAGAGGCCCTCGAAGGGCTCGTCGAGCAGCAACAGTCGCGGGTCGAGCGTGAGCGCCCGGGCGATGGACACCATCTTGCGCTCGCCCCCGGAAAGCTGGTCCCCTCGGCGCTTGGCGTACTGCAGCAGCTTGGGAAAGATCTCGTAGGCCTGGTCGATGCGCGACTTGGCATCCCGTTGCGTGGGTCGGGTCCACGTGGGCAGCTCGATGTTCTCCGCCACGGTGAGGTCGGCGAACACCTGGCTCTCCTCCGGCGCGTAGCCGATGCCGGCCTGGGCGATCCGGTAGGTGGGCATGCCCGTGATCGCCTGGTCCCGGAAGTGGATCGCGCCCGAAGCGGGCTTGAGGTAGCCCATGATGGTGCGGAAGGTCGTCGTCTTCCCCGCGCCGTTGCGGCCCACCAGGCACACCAGCTCCCCCGCGTTCACGGCGAGCGAGATGCCGCGCAGGATGTTGCTGCCCTGGATGTCGACGGCGAGGTTTTCGAGCCGCAGCATCAGGCGTGCCCTTGCGCGAGGCGGCCGACCCGCTTGCCGACGATGGCGGCGATGATCTCGGGGTCGCCGAAGAACTCCGCCGGCGCGCGGTCGGCCAGCACCTTGCCCGCCTGGATCGCCACGATGCGGCTCGAGTACTCCGCCACCAGGTCCATGTCGTGCTCCACCAGGATGATCGCCTTCACACCCGCCTTGCGCGCCGCGTCGATCACGTTCCTCATAAGACCATGCTTGTCGCCGCTGGAGACGCCGCTGGTGGGCTCGTCCAGCAGGATCACCTCGGGAGCGAGGGCGAAGGCGCTGGCGATATCGAGGAGCTTCTTCTCGCCCTGGGAGAGGAGGCGCGACGCCGTGTGGAGCTTGCGGTCCAGGCCGAAGATTTCGGCGACCTCGCGCACCCGTGCGTTCACTGCCTCATCGGCGAGCACCGGGGTGAAGAAGCGCATCGCCTTGCCGGTCTGGGAGATGACGGCGACCGCGATGGTCTCGGCCACGGTCATCGAGGGGAAGATGTGCACGAGCTGGAAAGCACGCGCCATCCCGCGGGCGGCGAGCTTCACCGGGCCGATGCCGGCGATGTCCTCGCCCTTGAATCGCACCGTCCCGGCGGTGGGCGCGAGGAGCCCCGTCATCAGGTTCACGAGCGTGGTCTTGCCGGCGCCGTTGGGGCCGACGATGGAGACCAGCTCACCCTCGGCGATCGAGAGCGTAACTCCGTCGATGGCGAGGAAGTCGCCGTAGGCCATCTTCACGTCCCGGGTTTCGAGGAGGGCCGTCATTTGCGCGCCACCTTCGCCCAAACGCGCTCGGCGATGCTCGCGAGCCCGCCCGGCACCAGCACCACCAGCACGATGAGGGTGAGCCCCAGCCAGAAGCGCCAGTACTGCGTGACACCCATCAGCTCGGACTTCAGGAAGATGAAGGTGAAGGCGCCGATCAGCGGGCCGAAGAAGTTGGCGAAGCCGCCCAGCACCGTCATGAAGACGAGCTCCCCGGAGTGCGTCCAGTAGGCGAGCTCGGGGTCCGCTTGTCCGGTATTGATGGCGAGGATCACGCCGCCGATGGCGCAGTAGAACGCGGAGATGGCGAAGGCGATCAGCCGGAAGAGGCGCACGCGCACCGCGAGGTACTCGCTTTTCCTTCGATTCTCCCGCGTGGCCACGAGGTGCAGGCCAAAGGGTGAATGGACCAGGCGCCACATCACGAAGCCGAGGACCGCCAGCAGGACCACGCAGTAGTAGTAGAACGGCCCCACGAGGAAGGCGGTCTTGTCGAGCTCCGCGTATTCCTGGCCGAGGAGCGTCGGGCGCAGTACGCGGATGCCGGTGTCTCCGCCCGTGATGTTGTAGAACTTGAACAGGAACGAGTGGAACAACATGCCGAAGGCGAGGGTGAGGATGCCGAAGAAAATCTTCACGTAGCGCACGCTCAACAATGCCACCGGAATCGCCGCGACGACCGCCACCAGGGCCGAGACCAGCAAGATCAGCTCGAAGCTCTTCACCCCCAGCTTGGAAGACAGCACCGCCGCCGAGTAGGCGCCGATCGCCACGAAGAGCGCGTGGCCGAAGGAGAGGAGGCCGGTGTAGCCGAACAGCAGGTTGAAGCCGAGGAGGGCGATGGAGTAGGCGAGCGCCGGCAGTACCAGGGTGAGGTAGTAGGGCGAAATCACCTTGGGCAGCAGCAACAGGGCCACGATGGCCGCGATGACGAAGGCCGCCCTCATTCCATCGGCTTTCCGAACAGGCCGCCGGGGCGCGCCACCAGGATCACGATCACCACCATGTAGATGGCGAGCATCTCCAGCTCCGCATACCAGGAGATGGCCGCGGCTCGCATCAGGCCCACGATGAGCGCGCCCACGAGCGCCCCGCGCATGCTGCCCAGCCCGCCAATCACCACCACCGCGAAGGCTTCCACCACCAGCTCGACCGGCATGTCGAGGGAAGCCGCGGCGGTGGGCACGACCAGCGCCCCCCCCACGGTG
>JANMHV010000436.1:0-18969 GCA_031375445.1 Burkholderiales bacterium
GCAAGAACCCGTTCAAGGACAAGCGCGTGCGCCAGGCCTTCTACCAGGCGATCGACGTGCAGGCGATCAACAAGGTGGTGATGCGCGGGCTTTCCGTGCCCACCGCGATCAACCTGCCGAACCCGGACAAGGCGGGCATCCCGAAGGAGATGGACAAGCGCTACCCCTTCGACGTGAAAGCCGCCAAGAAGCTCATGACCGAGGCCGGTTATCCCAACGGCTTCGAGCTCGGCATGGACTGCCCGAACAACCGCTACATCAACGACGAGAAGATCTGCCAGGCGGTTGCGGCGATGCTTTCCAAGATCGACGTGAAGATCAACCTGAACGCGATTCCGCGCGCGCAGTACTTCCCCAAGGCGCAGCGCCTGGAGGTGAGCTTCTGCATGCTGGGCTGGGGTGGGGCCACCACCGACGCCATCTTCACGCTGCAGCCGGTGCTCCACAGCAGGAACGACAAGGGCGACGGCGACTACAACTGGGGCAACTACAAGGACGAGGCCTTCGACAAGATGATCGATGATCTCAAGGGCGACGTGGACATGAAGCGCCGCCAGGAGTCGATCAACAAGGCGATGAAGCACTTCCACGACAACGTCTACATGATCCCGCTGCACCTGCAGGTGATCCCGTGGGCGTCGCGCGCCAACGTGAACGCGCTCCACCGCGCCGACAACTGGCTGCAGGCGACCTGGGTGACGGTGAATTAGTTGTCATCCCCTCGTAGGAGGAGATCCAATTACCGCTCTTCATCCCCGCGAAGGCGGGGACCCAGTCCACGAAACGCCCCCTCCGCGGGGCGTTTCCCATTCGGGCCCCGGCTTTCGCGCCGGGGCCCGCCTGGGGCGCCATCAACGACTCGCGACCGCGATACCCGACGGGGTCTCGATCGGCGCCGCGGCCACGCTGCCGTCGCTGCGCGCCAGCTCCTGCAGGAACGCGATGTGCTGCAGGGTGGGCGGGTTCGAGCCGCCCGATTCCGGGTGGGAATCACCGCCGACGTCGCCGTCGGTGCGCGCGAGCTCGTGGATGAAAGCCACGTGCACCGCGGAGGGATTCCCGGCCTCGGCGGGCCCGGAGTAGGTTTGCTCGCCGGTGACGTTGCCGTCGGTGCGGGAGAGCTGGTTGAGGAAATCGTCGGCGCGGGCCGGCGAGGCGAGGGAAGCGACGAGTGCCATGCAGGCGACGGTGTTCAGGCTGGTGTTCATGGTGGACCCCTTTTCGATCGGTGCAGCGGAAGGCCCGCTGTGACCCCACGATCCGCCGCAACCCCCCGGCAAGTCCTTTAGCCGTCCTTAAACGTCCTTAAATCGCTCCGGTACCATCTCGGCATGCGAAACAGGGTCCTGCTTGCGGTCCTCGTCGCGGCGTTCGGGTTCGCCCACGCCGCCACCTTCCGCTGGTCCTCCCAGGGCGATTACCTGTCCGCCGACCCGCACGCCCAGAACGAGGGGCTGAACAATGCCATCAACCAGGCGATCTACGAGCGGCTCACCACCCGGGACCGGAAGCTGAACCTCATTCCCTCGCTCGCCACCTCGTGGGAAGCGAAGGGGCCGACCACCTGGCGCTTCAACCTCCGACGCGGCGTCACCTTCCACGATGGGACGCCCTTCACCGCCGACGACGTGGTGTTCTCGATCGAACGCGCGAAGCTGCCGAGCTCCAACTTCAAGGCGTTCACGGGCGTGGTCTCCCGGGTGCGCCGCATCGACGACCACACGGTGGAGCTCGAGACCCCGGGGCCCTCGCCGCTGCTGCACGAGAGCCTCACGCAAGTAATGATCATGAGCCGCGCCTGGGCGGAGAAGAACGGCGCGAAGGTGCCGCAGGACTTCAAGACCGGCGAGGAGACCTTCGCTTCCCGCGCCGCCAACGGCACCGGCCCCTACGTGCTGGTGAAGCGCGAGCCCGAGATCGGCACGGTGCTGCGCAGGAATCCGAGGTGGTGGGGCATCGCGGAAGGCAGGTTCGAGGGCAACGTGGATGAGATCGTCTACAAGCCAATCGCCTCGGGCGCCACCCGCATGGCCGCACTGGTGAGCGGGGAGCTGGACCTCGTGCTCGATCCGCAGTTGCAGGACATCCCGAAGCTGCGCACCGACCCGCGCCTGAAGGTGGTGGAAGGCCCCGAGAACCGGGTGATCTTCCTTGCCATGGACCAGGAGCGCGACGAGCTGCGCTACTCGAACGTGAAGGGGCGCAACCCGCTGAAGGACGTGCGCGTGCGCCGCGCGATCTACCAGGCGATCGACGTGCAGGCGATCCAGCGCCAGGTGATGCGCGGCATGGCGCTGCCCACGGGCTCGATGGTGCCGGCGGTGGCGCAAAGCGACGCATCGCTGGAGCCCCGCCTCGCCCCCTTCGACGTGGCGCGCTCGAAGGCCCGACTTGCCGAGGCGGGCTACCCCGACGGCTTCGAGCTCGGCCTCGATTGCCCGAACAATCGCTACGTGAACGACGAGCGCATCTGCACCGCCCTCGCCGGGATGCTCGCCAAGGTGGGCGTGAAGGTGCGCCTGAACGCCATGCCGCGCGCGCAGTTCTTCCAGAAGGTCGACCAGTTCGACATCAGCATGCACCTCTACGGCTGGGGCGGCGGCGCCACCGACCCGGGTTTCACGCTCGGGCCGCTGATGCGCACGCGCGACGGGAAGGGCAAGGGCGACTTCAATTCGGGCCGCTTCAGCGACCCGGCGCTGGACCGGCTGATCGACGCCTCCGACCAGGAGCTCGACGTGGCGAAACGGCGCGCCATCATGCTCGAGGCCCTGCGCCTGGCGCGCGAGCAGTACTACACCCTCCCGATCCACCGGCAGGTGATTCCGTGGGCGGTGCGCTCCGGCGTGAGCGTGGTGCATCGCGCCGACAACGTGGTCGAGCCGATCTGGGTGCGCGTGCCGTAAATCCCGCCGCGGCGGCGGATTCGCGTGCTAACGTGGATTCGTGCCAGGGAGACTACAAAAAGTAGCGGCGCTGATGGTGTTGACGATGTGGGGCTGCCCCGCATCGGCCACACCCCATGCTCTGGATGGAGCATCCTCCCTCGCTCCCGGCGAGCATCGCCTGCTGCCCGTCTCCGAGCCCGCCCTGTTCAAGTGGACTCGCGCCACCGCCGAGGAGCGCTGGAGCGTTTCCGCCTCCGCCCATCGCGACCCCTGGGATGGCGGCATTCCGATGGCCCGCTTCGCCGCGCGGGACGCTGTCGATGGAATTGCGAGCCGGGCCTGGCTGGGGCTCGACTGGCAGCGTGCGATGTCGGGCTCCCTCGTGCAAGCTCGCGCCTTCGCCCTGCGCCGCGACGTGGGGCTGCAGTCCGGCATCGCCTTCGACGAAGGGGCGAGCGAGGCGCCGCGCTACGTGGAGCAGCGCGAGCGCGCGAGCAGCGTGGGGGCGATGCTGGCGTTCACGCGCCTGGGTTCGCGAATCTGCCTTGCATCGCGGGGCGATTCGCTCGACGCGGAGGAGCGCCTCAACGCGGCGGGGGGACGAGCCCTCGCCACCCTGCGCGAGGATCGCCTGCGGCAGGACCACCTGGCGTTGGATGCGCGGCAGTCCCTCGATCCCGCCCGATGGCTGCGCGTCGAAGCCGGCGCGCGCCTCGAGCGTTACGCCTTCCGGGTGCGCTCGGACCTCCAGGGCCACGGCGGCGCCGCGGCCGGCACGCTGCTCTCGCCGCGACTATCGGTGTTCGCAACCCTCCCGACCCGCGCCGAGCTGTTTTTCAATGCACATCGCGGCTCCCTCGCCGAAGACGCCCGCGCGGCCGCGGCGCTGGACCCCCGCAACCGCGCGCCGCTGGGGCAACTCGATCCGCTGTCCACCGCCCGCCACGTCGAGGCGGGCCTGCGCACCACGATCTTTCCGGGCCTGGAGCTGCGCGGTTCGTTCGGGCGCATCCTTTCCACCACCGAGCTCATGCTTTCAGGCGACGACACGGTGAGGGATCTCGGACGCCCCGGCAGCCGCGAAGTGCTCCGGCTCGGAGCCCGCTACCACGCCGCCTCCTGGCTTGCCCTCGATCTCGATGGCGCTCTCGTTCGCGCGCGCTTCGATGATGGCGCGGGCGAAGCGATCCCCGACGCTGCCCGGCGCTACGCCACCGCCGGCGCCACGGTCCGGCCCCGCCGCGGCTGGAGTGCGAGCCTCTTCGTGAGCCACTTCGCCACCGAAGCGAGCGCCGACGAGGAAGGCGTGGGGCTGCGCTCTTCCACGCTGGTGAACGGCCGGGTGACGCACCAGTTGTCGAAGCGCTCGCGCCTCACGCTCGACGTCTTCAACGTGTTCGACCAGCGCATCGGCGGCATCGACTACCAGGCGGCGTCGCGACTCTGGGGCCAGCCCGGCATGGCCGAGGACTTCCTGTTCCACCCCGCCGAGCCCCGCGGGTTCCGGGTCCGCTTCCGCACCACGTTCTAGGGCTGTCAGGATTCGGGTCGAACCCCGGTCTACATCGGGGAGAACCCTTTCCGAGGCCCGGATGCCCCTCCCGTCGTCCCAGAAGCAGCGTTTCGAGCAGGCGGTGCGCGCCTACTCGAGCGACCTGTTCCGCTACCTGTACTGGGTGTGCCGCGACCGGGCCCAGGCCGAGGACCTGGTGCAGGAGACGTTCGCCCGGGCCTGGAGCGCGTGGGAGGACCAGTCGGACGAGAAGGCGGTTCGCGCATGGCTCTTCACCATCGCCCGGCGCGAGCATGCGCGGCTCTTCGAGAAGAAGCGTCCCGAAGCCGATCCGGAGGTCGACCTCGAATCGCTGCTCGCCCCGCCGCAGGATCCGGGCCTCGCCATCGACCTCGGGCGCGCCATGGCGAGCCTGCCGATCGACTACCGCGACCCGCTGCTCCTCCAGGTCCTCGGCGGCCTTTCCTGCGCCGAGATCGCCGCGGCGAGCGGCGCCACCGAGGAAACCATCCACACCCGTGTCAGCCGCGCCCGCAAGGCGCTGCGCGCCTGGCTCGACGGCGATCGCCCCGCCGGCCGGGATAGCCAAAGGAATCCGCGATGAACTGCATCGATTTCCGCCGCACCGCCGGCGCCGGCCCACGGGGGCTCGCCTCGGAAGCGGTGGTCCATGCCGCCCAATGCGCCGCGTGCCGCGCACTGCTCTACCGCCAGCGCGAGCTCGACGTCCGCCTGGAAGAGGCGCTTCGCGTCCCGGTGCCCGAGGGCCTGGCCGAGCGAGTGCTGGTGGCGCGGAGTTCGGGACGCCCGCGCCTGCGCCCGACCTGGGCGGTCGCTGCCGGCATCGTGCTCGCCGCGGCGCTTGCGTGGGCCGTGCCGCCGCTCTTCGCCGGCCATGGGCTCGCGGGTGAGGCGTTGGCCCACGTGCACGAGGAGCCGCAGTCGTTCCGCATCCGCATGAATCCGCCCACGGCGCTGCTCGCCACCGACCTGGCGGCCCAGGGACTGCGGCTCGCGGCCGATGTCGGCGAGGTGACCTACGCCACCCTCTGCCCGATGGCCACGGGCACCGCGCGGCATCTCGTCATCTCGACGCCCGAAGGCCCGGTCACGCTGCTGCTGCTGCCGCGCGACGCAGAGCGCCGCGCACGCTCGCAACGAGAGCAGGAGGGCTTCACGGCGATCGCGCTGGCCGCACCCCGCGGCAGTGTCGCGATCGTCGCGGCCACCGCCCGCCAGGCGCTCGCGGTGGAACGCCTGCTGGTGCCCGCGTGAGCGCGCGCCCCGACGCCCAGTCCGTCGCGGAATTGCGTCCGTTCCTCATGCGCGTGGCGATCGCGCGCCTGCGCGACGACCAGGTGGCCGAGGACGTGGTGCAGGAAGCGATGGCCGCGGCCCTCGACAAGCTCCAGACCTTCAAGGCGCAGTCGCAATTGCGGACCTGGGTGACCGGGATCCTGCTCCACAAGGTGACGGACACCTTCCGCGCCACCACCCGGGAGAAGACGATGCGCGTGATGCCTCAGCAATCCGATGCGGAAGATCCCGACTTCGACGCCGAAGGTACGTGGCGCGCCCCATCCGCCACCTGGTGCGACCCGGAGCTGGCGCTCGACGCCCGGCGCTTCCGCGCCGCGTTCGAGGCGGCGCTGGCGCAACTGCCGGAGTTCCAGGCTCGCGCCTTCGTACTGCGCGAGGTGCACGGGCTCGAGTCGGACGCCATCTGCAGCCAGCTCGAGATTTCGGAGTCGAACCTGTGGGTGCTGCTGCACCGCGCGCGCCTTGCCCTGCGGCGCTCGCTCGACCGCGACTGGTTCGCCGCCGCCTGATTCGCCCTAGAACGAACGGAAGGCGTAGAAGTAGCCGCCGTCCATGAACTCGTGGGCGTCGGCCACGTGGCGCAGCAGCCCCAGGTCCATCAGGCGCTGCCCGATCGCCTCCGCGTGTCCCACACCCACGCCCAGGCGTCCCACCAGCCAATCCACGGCTTCGGTTCCGGTGAAGCAGCGCGGATAGTTCCGGCCGAGGTAGACGCGATCCCGCAGCGGCACGCCGTCCGCGGCCCGCAGGGCGTTGGCCACCGGCTCCAGCTCGACCTCCTCGCCCGGCGCGTCGGCATCGAAGCGGAAGTACAGCATCGCGTCGGCGAACTCGCGCTCGCGGACCACGTGGTGGATCACGCCGAAGCCCTGCAGCATCCGCCCGGCGCTCACCGCGAGCTCGCGCCCGAGCCCCGCTTCCCGGTCGAGCCACTGCACCGCTTCCGAGGCGACAAAACACTGGCGGTAGGCCTGGCCCCGGTAGGTGCGGTCCGCGAGCCCGTGGACGCGGAAGCGCCGCAACGAATCGGCGAGGGTGGGCAACGGGATTCCGGCACGCTCGGTTTCCGACTTCGCCTCGAACGCTCGATCGATGGCCGCGTGTCCCGCACCGGGAGCCCGGATCTCGAGCTTCCCGAGGGCGACACCCAGCCGCGCGGCGTCGGCCTCCGCGGGATGCAGCGACTGCATCACCGAAGCGAGCGGCGCGCCGAGGGATGCCGCCGCGTGGCGTGCGGAGCTGCCCGGCAGCAGGTCGTCGAAGCCATGGAATCGCGCCCAGGCGCGCTGACCGGCGGTAACGCGAGCGCGGCCCGGCAGTCGCGCGTACAGCCCCAGTTGCGGGCGCATGCGGCGGATCTGGGCCGCCACGCGCTGCGCCGAGTGCCCGATGGCCAGCAGCGCCGGGACGTCCACCACCAGCGCGCCCGCCGGATCGTAGCGCGAGTCGGAGCCCAGCACTTCCACGAGCGACCGCCCGTCGTCGGGAAGCGTCATGCTGGGGACGTCGTGATAGGCGAGTGCCGCGCGCCAGACGGCTTGGTCATGCTCGGTGGACAGTCGCAGCAGGGCGGCGGGTTTCGTCATGGTCTCGCTGTTACGTCGGAGTGGTTGGAATGGATTCGCCAGGTGCGGCCGCTGCAGGGCGGTTGCGGTAAGTCGAAGGCGCTTGCGCCCGATTACAGACTTCCATGCCACGCGAGACCGGTAAGAACGGTGGAATGCCGGCGACAGATGCGAGCGGCTCGTTCAGCCGCATCCCTCAAATCCTGGAGACCCGATGATGATCGAGAAAAAAAGCCACCGTTCGCTCGCCCACGCCGCAGCCCTCTTTGCCCTGTCGGCCGCCGCGTTCGCGGCCGACCCCCCTCAGGGCAGCAGCGGTGCCGCAGTCGCCGCCAGCGACAAGGTGCATTGCTACGGCGTGCACGACTGCAAGGGCAATTCCGACTGCAAGACCGCCGAGAACGCGTGCAAGGGACAGAACGCATGCAAGGGCCACGGCTTCAAGGGCATGAAGGCGAAGGACTGCCTCGACAAGGGCGGCACCATCGCCGACCTGTCGGCGAAGAAGTGATGGGGCGGGCGGCGGCGGTTGCCCGGGTGGCTCCGCTCGCCGCCCCTTCCCCGGGCTTTGGCCTGGGGCTGCGCACGGCGCATTACGACGCGATCCTGTCGGGCACGCCGCGCGTCGACTGGTTCGAGGCGATCACCGACAACTATCTCGTTCCCGGCGGCAAGCCGATCGCGATGCTCGAGGCGGTGCGCGCGCGGTTCCCCGTGGCGCTCCACGGCGTGTCGCTCTCCATCGGCAGCGTCGACGGTCCCGACATGGAGTACGTACGCAGCGTGCGCGAACTTGCCGCGCGCATCGATCCCTTGTGGATCTCCGACCATCTTTGCTGGACCGGGGTCCACGGCCGCAACCTCCACGACCTGCTGCCGCTCCCGTATACCGAAGCCACGGTGCGGCTCGTCGCACGCAACATCGAGCGCGTGCAGGAAGCCCTCGGGCGCCGGCTCGTGATCGAGAACGTGTCGTCGTACCTCGAGTTCGCCGATTCCACGATGCCGGAGTGGGCGTTCGTCCGCGCCGTAGCCGAGCGCTCCGATTGCCTGCTGCTGCTGGACGTGAACAACATCCACGTGAGCGCGCGCAACCACGGTTTCGATGCGGCCGAGTACCTGGAGGCGATGCCGTGGGAGCGCGTCCAGCAGGTGCACATCGCCGGACATACCGACCATGGGGACCACGCGATCGATACCCACGACGAGGCGGTATGCGACGCGGTGTGGGAGCTCTACCGCGGCGCCCTCGCGCGCGCGGGCCCGGTTGCGACGTTGCTGGAGCGCGACGACCGGATCCCGCCGCTCGCCGAGCTCGAGGCCGAGCTCGACCGGGCCCGCACCGTCCCGATGCCATGAAATCCCTCTCCCAGCTCCGCGCGATCCAGGATGCGATGGCCCGATTCCTCACCGCGGGCGACGGTACGGTGGCAGTGCACCTGGCGGCGGGCCGCGGACTGCTTGCCTCGCGCCGGCTCGAGATCTACTCCCGTGCCTACGCCGCTCGCCTGGCGGAGGCTTTGCGTGAGGGGCACGGCCACACCGCGGCATACCTGGGCGAGGACGACTTCAAGCTGGCGGCCGAAGGCTACATCGCCGATTGCCCGTCGGCGCATTCGAACCTGCGCTGGTTCGGAGCGCGTTTTCCCGAGTGGCTCGCGCGGCGCCATCCCGCGCGTCCCGAGCTGGGAGAGCTGGCGGCCCTGGACGCGGCTCTGCGCCGCGCCTTCGACGGCGAAGACGCCGAGGCCCTGACCGCGGCACACCTGGGCGCATTGCAGCCGCGGGACCTCGAGCGGCTGCACCTTCGCTTCGTTCCGACGCTCGAGCGGGTACGCCTCGCCTTCAATACGCTCGCGATCTGGCACGCGCTCGATGCGGACGCCCTGCCGCCGCGCCCGGAGCGCCTCGGATCTCCGATCGAAGTGGCCGTGTGGCGCCGCGACTGGCGCCCGCATTTCCGCACCGTCGGGACGGCGGAGGCCGAGGCGATGGCGCTAGCGCGGGACGGAATCGGGCTGGAGGCGCTCTGCCGCGAGCTGGAAACGCTCAATCCCGGGGACGACGCCGCCGCGGCCGGCGGAATGCTGTTGAAACGCTGGATCGACGACGGGATGCTGCGCGCCCATGCGCGTGCCGGCGGGCGCGGGCTCAGGCTGCGCGCGCGGCGCCCTCACCGCGGTGGTACACGCGGTCGCTAGCGAGGACCGCCGAGGGGTCGTGCGGCTCGCGGCCGCGCAACTCCTCGTAGTAAGGCGTGAAGTCCGGCGCCGTCGCCTCGAACAGCTGCTCGAAGTCGCGGATCACGAAATAGGTTTCCTGGAAGGTGTCGATCTTGTAGCGCGTCTGCATGATGCGCAGCAGGTCGAAGCCGATGCGGTTGGGATCGGCGCTGTCGAGGGAGTAGGAAATTTCGCCCCCCGAGGAGAGGATGCCGGCGCCGTACGTGCGCAGCCCCTTCGGCGTGTCGATGAGGCCGAACTCCACGGTGTACCAGTAGAGGCGCGAGAGCATCTCGATGGCACCCTGGGCGTGCGCCTTGATGCCGCCGCGGCCGTACGCCTGCATGTAGTTGGCGAACACCGGGTTGAAGAGCAGCGGCACGTGCCCGTAGAAGTCGTGGAAGATGTCGGGCTCGACGATGTAGTCGAACTCCTCCGGCGAGCGCAGCCACACCGAGACCGGGAAGCGGCGGTTGGCGAGGTGGTCGAAGAAGACGAGGTCGGGCACGAGGCCCGGCACCGCAACAAGCTGGAAGCTCGTGGCTTTCGCGAGCTTCTCGTTGACGCGATCGAAGCGCGGGATGCCGGCGCTGAAGTCGAGCGCGTCGAGCGCCCCGATGAACTCGTCGCATGCGCGGTTCGCCACCAGCGACGACTGCCGCCGGTAGAGGCGGCGCCACAGCTCGTGCCCGGCCTCCGGGTACCGCTCCCATTCCTGGTCGACGGTGTAGTCGGGGCGCATGCGGCTGTAGTCGCCGCGCAGCTTGTGCCCGGTCTCGCCGGTCACCGACCCTCTCCCCGGCC
The DNA here is from genome assembly GCA_031375445.1 of Burkholderiales bacterium. Lineage (GTDB taxonomy): Bacteria > Pseudomonadota > Gammaproteobacteria > Burkholderiales > Usitatibacteraceae > Usitatibacter. Next base: position 10,313 of record JANMHV010000436.1, read on the forward strand.
CTCCCCCAGGGGGGAGGGAGAGTAACGCTCCACGCGATGATCGATGGTGCCGAACACCGTTTCGCCCGCGGCATCCCGCATGTCGATGCGAACGGTGTCGCCGAACTTGAGGAACTGCGTCTTCGCCTCCCCCAGCTCCACCTGCTCCACCAGGCGCTTCTCCATGAGGCAGGCGTAGCCGGTGCCGCGATCGTGGTTGGAGACGGTGCCGCTGCCGATGAGGGTGCCGGCGGCGAGCTCGCGGGTCTTGGCCGCGTGGGCGATGAGGTCATGCAGGCTGAAGGTCATGTCGGTGCCGGCATTCGGGTCGCCCAGGCGCTCGCCATTCACGAAGCACTCGAGCTTGAGGTGCACCTTGCCGTCGCGCCACGCGCCGCCCAACTCGTCGGGCGTGACCGCCACGGGAGACAGCGCGTTGGCGCCCTTGCCGTTCACGAAGCCGAAGCCCTTGGCGAGCTCCGCGGGGATGAGGCGGCGGAAGGAAAGGTCGTTCACCAGGACGAGGAGGCGCACCTGGCGGCCCGCGTCGGCGGGTGCTGCCCCCATGTTCACGTCCCCGACGATCGCGGCCACCTCGCCCTCGAGGTCGACACCCCAGTCCTCGGTGAGCACGCGGATCGGATCGCGTGCGCCCATCATCGAGCCGGCGCCGCCCTGGTACATGAGCGGATCGTGGTGGTAGCTCTCGGGCACCTTGTCGTTGCGCGCGCGGCGCACGCGCTCCACGTGGGAAAGGTACGCGGACCCGTCGAGCCACTCGAAGGCGCGCGGCAGGGGGGCGGCGACTTCTCCCGCGGCGAGCGCTGCCTGGAAGTCGAATGCATGGCGCTCGTGGCCGCCCTCGAGGCTCTTCGCCACCTCGGCCAGCATCGGTGCCACGCGGTCCCAGTCCTCCAACGCCACCTGCAGCGTGGCGGCGATGGCCTCCACCTTCACGGCGCGGGCGAGGGAGCGGTCGACGACGCAGAGGATGCCGTCGCGGGTATTGCCCTTGAGGGATGCGAGCTTCATTTCGGGAGGGTGGCTTTCGTGAAGCCCGACCAGGCCGCGTCGTAGTCGCGGTCGAGCTCGGGCGTGGACAGGGCGTGGGCGGTGGGCCGCAGCACGCAGCGGCTCTCGAACATGAAGGCGAGCGTGCCGTCGAGATATTGGGGCTTAAGGTCCGCGGCCAACGCCTTGTCGTAGGAGGCCCGGTCGGGGCCATGGGCGCTCATGGCGTTGTGCAGGCTCGCCGCACCCGGCACGAAGCCGCCCTTCTTCGCGTCGTACTCGCCGCGCACCAGCCCCATGAACTCGCTCATCACATTGCGGTGGAAGTACGGTGGGCGGAAGGTGTGCTCGGCCACCATCCAGCGCGGCGGGAAGATCACGAAGTCGACGTTGGCGACCCCGCGCGTGTCGGAGGGCGAGGTGAGCACGGTGAAGATCGACGGATCGGGATGGTCGAAACTCACCGTGTTGATGGTGTTGAAGCGCGCGAGGTCGTACTTGTAGGGGTAGTAGTTGCCGTGCCAGGCGACCACGTCGAAGGGCGAGTGCGGCGCGCGCGCGGACCAGAGGCTGCCGTCCATCTTCGCGATCAACTCCACCGGCGCGTCGCCCTCCTCGAACGCGGCCGCCGGCGCCAGGAAGTCGCGCGGCTGGGCGAGCCCGTTGGAGCCGATGGGGCCCAGCTCCGGGAGGCGGAAGGCAGCGCCGTAGTTCTCGCACACGTAGCCGCGCGCCGTACCCGATTGCGGGCTCGCGGCGAAGCGCACGCCCCGGGGGATCACCGCGATCTCGCCGGGCGCCACCGACAGCACGCCCAGCTCGGTGCGCAGCAGCAGCACGCCGTCCTGCGGCACGACGAGGAGCTCGCCATCGGCGTCGTAGAACACGCGGTCCTTCATCGGCCGCTCGGCGATGTACGCGTGCGCCGCCATGCCCGCGTGCAGGCTCGCGTTGCCGGCCGTGGCATAGGTGCGCAGGCCCTCGACGAAATCGAGCCCCGCGGCGGTGGGCGCGGGCGGCGACCAGCGCAGGCGGTTGGGCGGAGCTTCGGATTCATTGCACGGGGCGGTTCGCACCAGGCCGTTGTCGCGGCGCGCGAACGGCGCATGCATCGCCGCGGGGTGCAGCCGGTAGAGCCACGAGCGCAGGTTCTCGCCCCGCGGCGCGGTGAAGGACGATCCGGAGAGTTGCTCGGCATAGAGGCCGAAGGGCACGCGCTGCGGAGAGTTCTGGCCGATGGGCAGGGCCCCCTCCACCGCCTCGGTCTCGTGATGCGAGCCGAAACCGGAGAGGTACTTCAGCTGCGTGGCCTGCGAATGGTCGTTCATTGGTTGTTACCCCAACGGCACCACAAAGGACACGAAGGATCACAAAGGTCCACGAAGGAAAACAAGGGCAGGTAGGGAGCCACTGCCAATGCCCGTGATGCGCGAGTCATGTGCGTGGAGCCCTGAACCCTTCGATCCGGATTTCCTTTGTGCACCTTTGTGATCCTTCGTGTCCTTCGTGGTGGGGTTCGCCTTAGATCACCCCGCGGGCGATCTGGTCTGCCTCGATGGATTCGAACAGGGCCTTGAAATTCCCCTCGCCGAACCCGTCGTTGCCCTTCCTCTGGATGATCTCGAAGAAGATGGGACCTATGACCGTCTCGGTGAAGATCTGCAGCAGCTTGTCCTCGTGGTGGTCCTTGTCCACGCCCTCGCCGTCGAGGAGGATCTTGTTCTTCTTCATGCGCGCCAGGTCCTCGCCATGGTCTTTCACCCGCGCGTCGACGCGCTCGTAATAGGTGTCGGGGGTATCGAGGAAGCGCACTTCCTGTCCGCGCAGCTTCTCCACCGTCTCGTAGATGTGCTCGCAGGAGAGCGCGATGTGCTGGATGCCCTCGCCCTTGTAGGCGTCGAGATATTCCTGGATCTGGGAGCCCTTGTCCGAGGGCTCGTTGATAGGGATGCGGATCTTGCCGCACGGGCTGGTGAGCGCGCGCGAGGTGAGCCCGGTCTTCTGGCCGCGGATGTCGAAGTAGCGGATCTCGCGGAAGTTGAAGAGCTTCTCGTAGAACTGCGCCCACGTGTCCATGCGCCCGGAGTAGACGTTGTGGGTGAGGTGGTCGATCTCCATGAGCCCGGCGCCCACGGGGTGCTGGGGCACGCCCGGGATCGGGACGAAGTCCACGTCGTAGATCGACAGCTCGCCGTTGTTTCCCGGGTAGCGGTCGATGAGGTAGATGAGGCTGCCGCCGATGCCCTGCAGCGCCGGGATGTTGAGCTCCATCGGCCCCACCTTGCCCTCGAAGGGCTTGGCGCCCAGCTCGAGCGCTCGGCGGTAGGCGTGGGCGGCATCCTTCACCCGGATGGCGAAGGCGCACGCCGAGGGGCCGTGCACGCGCGCGAAGGATTGGGCGAAGCTGTCGGCCTCGCGGTTCACGATGAAGTTGACGCGCCCCTGGCGGTAGAGGATCACGTCCTTGGAGCGGTGGCGCGCGACGGCGGTGAAGCCCATCTGCTCGAAGAGCGCGCCCAGCTGGTGCGGATCCGGCGCCGTGTACTCGACGAATTCGAAGCCGTCGGTGCCCATCGGATTTTGGTTCGTCGCGTCCATCGCTTCTCCTCGGTGTTTTTTGCGGCTTGCGCCTTCGGGCCATTTTACGCGGGCGGCGCGGCAACGCGATTCCAAAGAGCCCGGCCTGGAGGCACGAGAATAATTGGGTCAGAACAGATTTTCCGGCGACGGAAAATCTGTTCTGACCCAATTATTTGAACTCCAGGACCACCCGCCGGGTCCGGGCGCTTTTCTTCTCGATCTTGGCGATGCGCAGCGCCCCGATCTCGCGGGTGTTGGCGACGTGGGTGCCGCCGCAGGGCTGCAGGTCGACGCCGTCGATCTCGAGGAGCCGCACCCGTCCCACGCCGCGTGGCGGCTGAACCGACATCGTCCGCACCAGCTCGGGCTTGGCATCGAGCTCGGCATCGGTGATCCAGATCGTGCGCACCTCGTGCGCCTCGCCCACCAGGCGGTCGAGCTCCCGTTCGAGCGATTCCCGCTCAAGGGGCTCCACCATGTCGAAGTCGAGGCGCGCGTAGTCGGCGGTGATGGAGCAGCCGTTGGTCTGGTGCGGGACGATGGCGCACAGCAGGTGCGTGGCGGTATGGAAGCGCATGTGGCGATGGCGCCTCTCCCAGTCGATGCGCGCCATCACCGGGACGCCAGGTCCCAGCATCGCGAGCACCGCTTCCTGGCCGGGCGCCGGAACGTGCAGCACCTCCCCCGGCCCGGAGCCCTTCACCGCCTCGGAAATGGCGACTTCGGCGCCGCCCTCCAGCACCAGCACGCCCGCGTCCCCCGCCTGCCCGCCTCCGCGGGGGTAGAACACCGTGCGGTCGAGAACGACCCCGCCCGCTTCCACCCGCTCCACCACGGCCGCGGCCTCGGTGCGGTAGGGCTCCTCGCGATAGATCTCCAGCGTCATGGCTGCCTCGTTTCCGGGATAAGTTTTCGGTATCATCCGCCCATGCGGGAGCCTGGCGCTAAACGATTGATAATCCAACGTTAGCGCCATGCTGCCGAGGCGCCCGGCGCCATTCGTTCGCAGCCTTTCCACGGAGAAGAAGACCATGATGACCACCGCCATCCGCGCGGGCGTTCTGGCGATTGCCTTGGCATTCGCATTGCCCGTTGCCGCCAAGACGCTCCGCTACTCCAGCCAGGGCGACATCGTCACCATCGACCCGCACGCGCAGAACGAAGGCTTCACCAACGCCTTCCTCGACAACATCTACGAGCCGCTGGTCACGCGCGGCAAGGACTTGAAGGTCGAGCCCTGCCTCGCGCTCTCGTGGCAGAACGTGAACCCGACCACCACGCGCTTCAAGCTGCGCCCCAACGTGAAGTTCCACGACGGCACGCCCTTCACCGCCGACGACGTGGTGTTCACGGTCACCCGCGCCCTGTCCGACACCTCCAACTTCAAGCCCTACCTGTCGGGCGTTAAGGAGGCGAAGCGGGTCGACGATCTCACGGTCGACATCGTGACCGAGGGCCCCGCCCCGGTGCTGGTGCCGCAGCTGACCGAGATCCGCATGATGAGCCGCGCCTGGGCCACCAAGCACAACGTGCTGAAGCCGCAGGACTTCAAGAACAAGGAAGAGACCTACGCCAGCCGCAATGCCAACGGCACCGGCCCCTTCGTGCTGAAGAGCCGCGAGGCGGACGTGAAGACCGTGGCCATCCTCAACTCCAACTGGTGGGGGAAGATGGAAGGCAACGTGAACGAGCTGGTCTACCAGCCGATCAAGCAGAACTCCACGCGCCTGGCCGCCCTCCTCTCGGGCGAGATCGACTTCGTGCTCGACCCGCCGCCCAACGACGTGCCGCGCCTGAAGCAGGACCCGAAGATCAAGGTGGTCGAGGGCAACGAGAACCGCACCATCTTCTTCGGAATGGACCAGAACCGGGACGAGCTGCTGTACTCGAACGTGAAGGGCAAGAACCCGTTCAAGGACAAGCGCGTGCGCGAGGCATTCCAGCTCGCCATCGACGTGAACGCGATCAAGACCCAGGTGATGCGGGGACTCTCGATTCCCACCGGCATCATGTTCGCCCCGCAGGTGAGCGGCTACCCGAAGGACCTGGACAAGGTCGCGAAGGTGGACCGCGAGCGCTCGAAGAAGCTGCTCGCCGAGGCGGGCTATCCCCAGGGCTTCGAGGTGACGCTGGACTGCCCGAACAACCGCTACATCAACGACGAGCCCATCTGTGTGGCCACGGCGGCGATGCTGGCGCAGGTGAACGTGAAGGTGAAGGTGAACACCATGCCGCGCGCGACCTACTTCCCGAAGATCCAGAACTTCGACACGAGCTTCTACATGCTGGGATGGGGCGTGCCGACGTTCGACTCGCAGTACGCGCTGCAGAGCCTCCTGCGCACCCTGGTGCCCAAGACCGCCGACGGCGACTACAACCTGGGCCGCTACTCCAACCCGCAGATCGACGCGCTGGTCGACAAGCTCAAGACCGAGGTGGATGTCGCCAAGCGCGCCGCGATCGCCCGTGAGATCACGCAGATCCACCTGGCGGACGTGGGCCACATCCCGCTGCACCACCAGGTGATCCCCTGGGCGATGCGCTCCAACGTGACCGTGGTGCACCGCGCCGACAACCGCCTCACCACGAAGTGGGTCAAGATCCAGTGACGGGTTTCAAGAGGGCGGCTTCGGCCGCCCTCCTGCTTCTGCTGCCGGCCCTCGCGTGCGGGAAGTTGCTGCGCTATGCGAGCCAGCTCGACCCGCAGACGCTCGACCCGCACGCCGCGAACCTGCTCGCGACCTCGCGCCTCACCTCCCAGGTCTACGACCCCCTCGTCTGGCGCGACAAGGCGTGGAAGCCGATCCCGTGGCTCGCGACCTCGTGGCAGCAGACGGCGCCGACGGTGTGGCGGTTCACGCTGCGCCCCGGAGTGAAGTTCCACGACGGCACGCCGTTCAGCGCCGACGACGTGGTGTTCTCGGTGGAGCGCGCGCTGTCTCCCACCTCGCAGATGCGCACCGCCATCCAGGGTGTCGCCCGCGCGCAGAAGGTCGATGACCTCACCGTCGACCTGGTGCTTAGGGAGCCGAACCCCGCGCTCCTCCACCACCTCACCAATTTCCGCATCATGAGCCGCGCCTGGGCGGTGAAGCACCGGGTCGAGAGGCCCCAGGACTACACCGCCAAGGAAGACATCCATTCGGTGCGCAACGCCAACGGCACCGGCCCCTTCGTGGTGCGCGAGTTCAGCCCCGACGTGCGCGTGCGCCTGGAGCAGAACCGCGACTGGTGGGGCCACAAGGCGGGCGTCTTCGAGGGCAACGTGACCGAGGTGGTGATGCTGCCGATCAACTCGGCCGCCACCCGGCTCGCGGCACTGATGTCGGGCGAGGTGGACCTGGTGGTCGACCCGCCGACCCAGGACGTGGCGCGCCTGAAGACCTCACCGCAGCTGCGCGTGCTGGAGGGGGCGGAGATGCGCGTGCAGTACCTCGCCTTCGACCTGCACCGCGACGAGCTGCTCTACGGCAGCGAGAAGAAGAAGAACCCCTTCAAGGACCTTCGGGTGCGCCAGGCGGTGGCCCATGCCATCGACGGCGACGCGATCCGCCTGAAGGTGATGCGCGGGCTGGCACGCCCCGCGGGGTCGCTGATCACCGAGCTCGTGGCGGGCTACCATCCCGATGCGGACCAGCGCCTGCCGTACGATCGCGAGCGGGCGAGGAAATTGCTTGCGCAAGCGGGATACCCCAACGGATTCGACGTCGTGCTCGACTGCGGCAACAACCAGCCGGCGATGGACATCTGCCAGGCCGTGGCACCGATGCTGGCCCAGGTGGGCATCCGCGCGCGGCCCAACATCATCGTGCAGTCGAGCTTCTTCCCCAAGCTGGAGAAGTACGACACCAGCTTCTACCTGCTGTCCTGGGGCGGGGGCGTGACTTCCGACGCGCTCTACACGCTGAACGCGCTGCTGCACTCGGTGAGCGGCAAGGGCGAGGGCGACTTCAACATGGGCCGCTACGCGAACCCCGAGGTCGATCGGCTGATCGCGCAGGTGAAGACCGAGGGCGACACCGCCAAGCGCAACGAGGCGATCCGCCGCGTGCTCGTCGCGGCGAACCAGGACCTGCCGATCGTGGCGCTGCACAAGCCGCTCATCCCCTGGGCCATGCGCAAGAATGTCGAGACGTGGTTCTCGCCGATCAACACGGTGTTCTTCTACCTCACGCGCGTGAACTAATGAACCACCACCCTCTCCCCAACCCTCTCCCAAGGGAGAGGGAGCGAACGCGGGACACGGTTTCGCGAACTTCGGGCGTCCGTTAGATGCTGGCCTTCGTCATCCGCCGCCTCCTCCAGGCCGTCCTCGTGATGCTGGTGGTGGGGCTCATCGCCTTCTCGCTCTTCAATTTCGTGGGCGACCCGGTGGCGCTGATGCTGCCCCCCGAGGCCACGGCCGCCGACCGAGCGGCGATGCGCGGCGTGCTGGGCCTGGACAAGCCCTTCTACGTGCAGTTCGTGACCTTCATCACCAACGCCGTGCAGGGCAACTTCGGCATCTCGCTGCGACTCGGGCGCCCGGTGTCCACGCTGCTCGTGGAGCGTCTGCCGGCGACCCTGGAGCTCGCGTTCACCGCGGCCCTGATCGGCCTCGTCGTCGGCATCCCGGTGGGCGTGTACACGGCGCTGCGCCGCGATTCCTGGATCTCGCGGGCACTCCTCACCACGTCGCTGATCGGCGTGTCGCTGCCGAATTTCCTGATCGGCATCTTCCTCATCCTCATCTTCGCCGTATGGCTGGGGCTGCTGCCCTCCTTCGGCCGCGGCGACACCACGCAGCTCGGTTTCTGGAGCACGGGGCTGCTGACCACTTCGGGACTGAAGGCGCTGGTGCTGCCGGCGGTGACGCTGGGCTTCTTCCCGGTGACCCTCATCATGCGGCTGGTGCGCGCCGAGATGCTCGAAGTGCTGCGCACCGACTACATCAAGTTCGCGCGCGCCCGCGGCCTCTCCGACCGCAGCGTGCACTTCGGCCACGCGCTCAAGAACACGCTGGTGCCCGTGATCACCATCACGGGCCTCCAGCTGGGCGGCATCATCGCCTTCGCCATCATCACCGAGACCGTGTTCCAGTGGCCGGG
>JANMHV010000452.1:0-10074 GCA_031375445.1 Burkholderiales bacterium
CGCCCGCCTTTTCCCACCCTACATCCCCAGCGCCCTGAGGTCGTCCGGCGTATCGACGTCGGCGAAGATTCCCGGGTCGCCGCACTCCACCATGACAAGCCGCACGCGATGACGTCGCACCACCTCGCGCGCGCCGATGTCGTCGCGCAACGCCGCCAGTTCGCCGTAGAGCTCGCCGGAGAATCCCACCGGATGCCCGCGCCGGCCGCCCTGCACCGCGGCGGCGATGAAGGCGCCCTGCTCGATGGCTCGCGCGACGTCGCGGATCGCCCCCACCGGCACGAGCGGCATGTCGCCCAGCGCCACGATCCAGCCGCTCGCCGTGGCCGATGCCTCGACGCCAGCCGACAGCGATCCGCCCAGGCCGAGCGCCGCGCGATCGGTCTCCAGCACTTCGCAGCCCAGCGGCTCCAGCACCGCGCGCAAGGCCGTCGCACCGAGGGGAATCACTGCGAGAACCTGGCCCGCGCCCTCGGCGAGGCGGCGCGCGGCATGGGCCACCAGCGGGGCGCCGCGGAAATCGGCGAGCAACTTGGGGGAACCGAAGCGGCTCGAGGCGCCGCCCGCCAGCAGGATCGCGCGCGCGCTCACGCCCGCCGCGTTTGCCGCGCGGCTTCCGCCTTCTCGAGGATGATGCCGTTGCGCGTGGCCACCAGGTCCGCGAGGATCGACAGCGCGATTTCCGGCGGCGTGCGTGAGCCGATCGAGAGCCCCACGGGGCCGCGCAGTCGCGCGATCTGCACCGGCGTCAAGTCGAAATCCGCCAGGCGCTTGCGGCGCTCGGCGCTGGTCTGCTTCGAGCCCACGGCGCCCACGTAGAACGCGTCGCCCTTCAGCGCCTCCAGGAGCGCCATGTCGTCGAGCTTGGGATCGTGGGAGACGGTGAGGATCACGCTGTGGCCATCGGCGCGGAAGGCCACCACCGCATCGTCGGGCATGCCCTCGACCCAGGTGGCACCCCGGGCACGCCACGCCTCGCGATACTCCTCGCGCGGGTCGCAGACGAACACCTGGAAATCGACGGTGGACGCGACCTCGGCGAGGTAATGCGCGATCTCGGAGCCGCCGATGATCAGCATCCGCCAGCGGGGGCCGTGGATGCTGGTGAATCGGGTGGCGGTGCGCTCGCACTCGTCGGTGGGGCTCGCGGTGGCGAAGCTCCACGCGCCGGTGGCGAGCTCCACGCTCCGCGCAACGATGGCGCCGCCGCCGATGCGTTCGAGGAGGCCCTCCAGCTCGCCGACGGCGACCTCGGGCTCGATGATCACCTCGAGCTCGCCACCGCAGGGTAGCCCGAATCGCCGTGCCTCCTCGGCGGTGACGCCGTAGGCGGCGAAAGCGGGGGTGCGGCCGACGTATTCCTCGCGGCGGGCCACCAGGTCGTCCTCGATGCAGCCGCCGGAGACCGAGCCCACCAGGATGCCGTCATCGCGGATCGCGGCGAGCGAGCCCGGCGGACGGGGGCTCGCGCCGAAAGTCTGGGCGACGGTGAGGAGCCACACGCGGTGGCCGGCGGCTTTCCAGTCGCGGGCGCGCTGCAGGACATCGAGGTCGAGGCTTTGCATCGCCGCAGGATAACTTACAGCGGCGAGTGATGCGGGAAGTAAACCTGGGAATGGGGATGAATGGGATTAATGGGATGAATGGGAATGGGCAAACTCGCTACGTGTGGTTGAGGCGAGACAAATGCGAGCAGCTTCGTGGGAAATCTCGAGTTGCCCGTCTATGGGCCACTTGCCGCTGTTATCCCATTCATCCCATTAATCCCGTTCATCCCCATTCCCAGATTTACTACTCGCCCGTGGCACCTCATTACCCCTTGCGCCCCACCCCGAACAAATCCTTGAGCGCCGCGCGGTACTCGTCGAAAGCCGCCCCGGAAAGATTGTGGTGCCCCGCCCCCTCCACCTTGATGAAGCGCTTGGGGGCCTTCACGCTCTCGTAGAGCTTTTCCCCCATCTCGAAGGGCACGATGCGATCGTTGGTGCCATGGGTCACCAGCACCGGCATCCTGATCTCGCCCAACTTGGAGAGCGTGTCGAAGCGCTGCGTGAGCAATAGCCCCACCGGCAGGAACCCCCACGGCGAGTGCTCGATCATTTCCGCCACGGAGGTAAAGGTTGCCTCGAGCACCAATCCGGCCGCATCCGGGCGCCGGCGCGCGAGCTCCGCCGCGATGGCGCCGCCCAGTGAATGCCCCACGATGAAGCGCTGGCGCCCCGGAGCGATGCGCGCCATGTAGTCGTAGGCGGCCTCGGCATCCTCGTAGGCGAAGGCCTCGGTGGGCGCGACGTCGCTGCTTTGCCCGAAGCCGCGGTAGTCCACGGCCAACACCGAGAAGCCGAGCTGCTTCCAGCGGTCGATGCGGGTCACGCTGCCGGTGAGGTTCCAGCGCGCGCCGTGGAGGTACAGGACCACGGGGGCACCGGGGTCGGCGGCGGGAAGCCACCAGGCGTGCAGCTTGTGGCCGGTTTCACCGACCTGGATCCAGTGCTCGTCGAAGCGGTAGCGGTCGCTGCTATAGCCGCGCCAGACATCCTTGGTGGGGCGGAAGATCAGCTCGCCCTGGCGCTCCGAGAGGTAGGCGCAGCCGCCGATGACGAGCGCGGCCAGCGCCAGCGCGATGGTGCCGGTTACCTGTTTCCGAACAGAACCTGCGCGTGCGGGTGCCGGATGACCGGATCCGAATCCACCAGGTACCACGTCGCGGCGAGCACCACGACGATGGCCGCCAGGATCTCCAGCGTGGGGTTGGTCACGATTTTCCACAGTGCCTTGAGCCAGTCGGTAGTGAGTTTGTATTGCATTTCAGTTCTCCCACCGTTTAGTTGGGTCCGGTACATGCAATTTCAATGCCCCGGACCGCCCTAACGTGGTGCGTGCTGCAAATAGCCAACGCTCAAGTCCACTTCATGGAGGACAAGGGAAGCTTGCGGGCGCGCTTTCCGGTGAGCGCGAAGAGCGCATTGGCCACGGCAGGCGCGATCGGGGGGGTTCCCGGCTCGCCCACGCCGGTGGGCTTTTCGCCGCCCGGCACCAGGTGGACCTCCACGAGCGGCATTTCGTTCATGCGCAGCACGCGATAGTCGTGGAAATTGGACTGCTGCACGGCGCCGTCCTGCAGCGTGATCTCGCTGTAGAGGGCGGCGGCGAGGCCGAAGGCCACGGCGCTCTGCACCTGCGCCTCCACCGTGAGCGGGTTCACCACGAAGCCGCAGTCCATCGCGGCGACCACCTTGTGCACCCGCGGCTCGCCCCCCTGCAGCGAGACCTCCGCCACCTGGGCGCACACGGTGCCGAAGGATTCGTGCACCGCGATGCCGCGCGCGCGCCCGGCGGGGAGCGCACTGCCCCACCCGGCCTTCGACGCCGCGAGCTCGAGCGTCTTCAGCACGCGCGGGTGCTTGGCGAGGAGCGCGCGGCGGAACTCCACCGGGTCCTTGCCGGCGGATTTCGCCAGCTCGTCGATCATCGTCTCCATCACGAACGCCGTATGCGAGTGGCCGACGGAGCGCCACCAGAGCACCGGCACGCCGGCGTTCACGGTGTGCAGGTCCACCGCCATGTTGGGAATGTCGTAGGGCGTATCGGAGACGCCTTCTACCGACGTGGCGTCGATGCCATCCTTCACCATCATCGGCTCGAACGGGGTGCCGGTGATGATCGAGGGGCCCACCAGCGCGTGTTTCCAGCCGACGATGCGGCCCTGCGCGTCCAGCCCCGCCTCCACGCGGTGCACGAACATCGGCCGATAGAACCCGCCGCGGATGTCGTCCTCGCGGGTCCACATCACCTTCACCGGGACCTTGATTTCCTTCGCCACTTCGCAGGCTTCCACGATGTAGTCGGAGACCGGGTTGGCGCGCCGGCCGAAGCCGCCGCCGGCGAGCATGGTGTGGAGCTTCACCTGCTCGGGCTTCAACCCCAGCGTCTTCGCCGCCGCCATCTGGTCGACGCCCTGGAATTGCGAGCCCACCCAGATCTCGGCGCTGGTACCGTTGAACTCGATGGTGCAGTTGAGCGGCTCCATCGGAGCGTGCGCGAGGAACGGGGTCTCGTAGTCGGCTACCACCGTCTTCGCGGCGGCCTTGATCGCCTCGGGGTCGGCCGCCTTCTTCGACGGTTTTCCTGCGGTCTTCGCGAGCCCGGCGAACTGGGTGCGCATCGCGTCGGTGGAGATGGCCGCGGCGTTGGCCGGCGGATCCCACTTGAGCACCAGCGCGTCGCGTCCCTTCTTCGCCGCCCAGAAGCTGGTGGCGACCACCGCCACGCCATTGGAGAGCTGCACCACGTGGGTCACGCCCGGGATGCCCCGCACCTTGTCGGCGTTCATGTCGCGCAGGCTCGATCCGAAGGCGGGCGCGTGGGCGACCAGCGCCGTGTGCAGGTTCTTGCGCTTCATGTCGAGCCCGAAGGTCGCGGTGCCCTCCACCTTGGACGCGGAATCGGTGCGCCGCGTGGGCTTGCCGATCAACTTGAAGTCCTTCGCGGGCTTCAACTCCACCTTCTCGGGCACCGGCAGCTTCATCGCCGCTTCGGCGAGCGCACCGAAGGCGGCCTTCTTGCCGCCGGGACCGGTCACGAACCCGTTCTCCACCTTGAGGTCGGCGGGCTTGGCCTTCCACTGGTTGGCCGCGGCTTGCACGAGCATGGTGCGAGCCTGGGCGCCGACGGTGCGCATCTGCTCCCACGAATTGGAGACGCTCGACGAGCCGCCCGTCATCTGCATGCCGAACATCGTGTGGGCGTACTCGGCGCCGGCGGGGGCGAGCTCGCCGCGCACCTTGCTCCAGTCGCAGCCCAGCTCCTCGGCCACCAGCATCGGCAGCGACGTGGTGACGCCCTGGCCGAACTCGAGGTGCTTCACCAGCACGGTGACGGAGCCATCCTTGCCGATGCGCAGGAACGCGTTGGGCGGCACGGCCTTGGGCGCGGGCGCCTGGGCGAAGGCGGCGTTGCGGCCCATGCCCTCGGGGAGCCAGAAGCCGATCACCAGCGCGCCCGAGAGCGCGGTGGAGGATTGCAGGAAACGGCGGCGGGAAGTGCTCTTCACGGAGTTCATGCGGGGCCTCACGCTTTCTTCAGCGACGAGGCGGCGACGTGGATCGCCTCGCGGATGCGCTGGTAGGTGCCGCAGCGGCAGATGTTGCCGCTCATGGCCTCGTCGATCTGGGCGTCGCTGGGCGACGGGTTCTTCTGCAGCAGTGCCACCGCGCTCATCACCTGGCCGGTCTGGCAGTAGCCGCACTGCACGACGTCGCGCTCGATCCACGCCGCCTTCACCGCGTTGGCGGTCTTCGCCTGCGAGGTCTTCGAGATGCCCTCGATGGTGATGACGCGCTTGCCCTCGATGGCGGAGACCGGGGTCACGCACGAGCGGGTGGGTTGGCCGTCGACGTGCACGGTGCAGGCGCCGCACAGCGCCATGCCGCAGCCGAACTTGGTGCCGGTGAGGCCGAGGTGGTCGCGGATCGCCCAGAGGAGGGGCGTGTCGTCGGAAGCGCGGAAGTCGACGGCGTCGCCGTTGACGAAGAACTTGGCCATGGGTAGTCCTGGTAGGGAGGCTGGGAAGGTGGGTGCCTGAGGCGAGCTATAGTGTAAGCTCTCGCGCCTTTCCTTTTCGTGACACATGATCAAGCGCAGCCCTCGCAGCCGCTCCCGCCTTTTCCCCACGCCGGAGGACGCGGAGAGCGCCTTCTACGAAGCGTTCGAGCGCTCCGACTTGGCCGCCATGATGGCGGTGTGGGCGGAGGACGACGACGTGGTTTGCATCCATCCCCAGGGCCCGCGGCTGGTGGGGTTCGAGGCGGTGCGCGAGAGCTGGGCGCAGATCTTCTCCTCGGGCACGCAGTTGCGCGTGCGCACTTCCGATCCGCGCGCCTTCGACGGCCAGAGTGTCGCGGTGCGCTCGGTGGTGGAGGTGCTCTCCCCTCCCGGCAGGAGCGAGCCCACGCAGTCGGTGTTCGCCACCAACGTCTATGAGCTGACCGACGCAGGATGGAGAATGGTGGTGCACCACACCGCCTCGGTGCCGGAGCCCACGCCCTCGGCCAGCGAAGAGCCCCCGCCGCCATCGCATACGCTCCATTGAACGGGGGGAGTTCTGCGAGCGAAGGGAAAATGCGGGGCTGGGATAGCCGCAGATGACCCCGTGGATCAGGGCGGATAAGAGCCAGGGCGTGTCGGCAGCGCGAACGTTTCCTCGTGCCCCGACCGCAAGCTTCCATCTGCGCCCATCTGCGGGGCGACATCTGCGGCCATTTGCGTCCCTGCTTTGCGCAGTGGTGTTCGTTGTAGCAGTGCCGTTCACCTCCGCTGCCCAAGCCGCGGACATGCGCAAGGTGATCCGCCTCGCCTACCAGAGCGCCGAGAGCAAGTTCGACCCGCAGTCGGAATCCGACTCCGGCTCCGGCGCCATCAACGACCAGATCTTCGAGTCGCTGCTGCAATACGACTACCTCGCCCGGCCCGCGAAGCTGCGCCCGCGCGCGGCGCAAGCGCTCCCCGAGGTGAGCGCCGACGGCACCGTCTACACCCTGCGCGTGAAGCCCGGCATCCTCTTCACGCCCCATCCCGCGTTCAAGGGCGAGAAGCGCGAGCTCACCGCGCACGACTACGTCTACTCGATCAAGCGCCTCTTCGATCCCAGGCACCGCAGCCAGTGGCTCTTCCTGGTGGAAGGCAAGATCCGCGGCGGGGACGCGGCGATGAACGCGGCGAAGGAAACCGGCCGGTTCGACTACGACCGTCCCATCGAGGGGCTGCAAGTACTCGACCGCTACACGCTGCGCATCACGCTCGCCAACACCGACTTCGGCTTCGCTTACGTATTGGCGATGCCCGCCACCGGCGCCGTGGCGCGCGAGGTGGAGGCGATGCATGGCGACGATTTCCACGCGCACCCCATCGGCACCGGTCCGTTCGTGCTGAAAGAGTGGGTGCGCGGCTCGCGCGTCGTGCTCGAGGCCAACCCGCAATACCGCGGCGAGGTGTTCGAGAGCGTGGGCGCCGACGATCCGCTGTCGCGCGAGATCGCCGCGCGCCTCGCGGGCCAGCGCCTGCCGCTGGTGGGTCGGATCGAGATCCAGGTGATCGAGGAGGCGCAGCCGCGGTGGCTGTCGTTCCTCAACAACCAGCACGACTACATCCGCCCCGTGCCGCCGGATTTCGCCTCCCTCGCGATGCCCAACGGCCAGATCGCGCCGAACCTGAAGCGCCGCGGCATGCGCGCCATTCCCGACGAGGAGGCGTACACCACGTACACCACCTTCAACCTGCAGACCTCCATCGACGGCAGGAAGAACGACGTGGGCGGCTACACGCCGGAGCGGGTAGCGCTGCGCCGCGCCATCGCCATGGCCTTCCGCATGGACGAGCTGATCTCGATCCTCGACAAGGGCACCTCCACCCGCGCCCACACGCCGCTGCCCCCCGCGGTGGCCGGCCACGAGGCGGGCTTCGTGAGCCCCACGCTCCAGTACAACGTGCCCCGCGCCAAGGCGCTGCTCGACATGTTCGGCTTCGTCGACCGCGACGGCGACGGCTACCGCGAGAACCCCGACGGCTCGCCGCTCTCCTTCGACCACGCCTCCTACCCCACGCAGCGCGAGCGCGACAGGAACGAGCTATGGAAGAAGTCGATGGACGACATCGGCATCCGCGTCACCTTCAACCTGGTGGAGAAGCTGCCGGAGCTGAGGAAGCAGGCGCGCTTCGGCAAGGTGCAGTCGTTCAGCTACGGCTGGATCGCGGACTATCCCGACGGCGAGAATTTCCTGCAGCTGCACTGGTCGGGGTCGATCGGCCAGACCAATTACGCGATGTTCGACCTGCCCGAGTACAACGCGCTCTACGAGCGCGCCAAGCGCCTGCCCGACGGCCCGGAAAGGAACGCCCTCTACTCGCGGATGGTGAAGCTGATCCTCGTCTACGTGCCGTGGATGGTGGAGACCTTCAAGGCCGAGACGGTGATGCTGCAGCCGTGGGTGCTCAACTTCAAGAAGCACCCCTTCGGCCACGAGCCGTGGAAATACCTCGACGTGGACCTCGCGAAGCTACCCAAATAATTGGGTCAGAACAGGTTTTTGGGTCGCGCGCGGCATCGCCTATCATTGGCCCGGAAGTGAGGCCCGCGAGAGGCCATCCGCGAGGAATCCCACCCCCAGGAGGATCCATGAAGTCGTGTCATCCCTCATCGCTGCCGCGCTCCTCGCCTCGTGCGCGTCGCTCGCGCCCCCGCCCGCCCCCGTCACCGTCACGGTCCTGAGCACCGTCGGCGTGAAAGCGGTGCTGGACGAGATCAAGCCCGCCTACGAGCGCACCACCGGCAACCGCCTCGTGATCGAGTACGCCGTCGCCGCCGAGCTGAAGGGCCGCATCGAGAAGGGCGCGCCGTTCGACGTGACCATCCTCACCACCGCCGCAATCGACGACCTCGAGAAGCAGGGCAAAGTGGCCGCCGGCTCGAAGCGCCTGGTGGCGAAGTCGGGAGCGGGCGTCGCGATCAAGACCGGGGCAGCGAAGCCCGACCTCTCGAGCGCGGAATCCTTCAAGAGTGGCAAAAGTGATTCGCGCCAAGGGAATGGAGCCCGGCTGAGCTAGCCCCGTGAAGGAGGCGAAGGGGGAGGCGAGCCCATGGAGCCACCGCCGAGGACCTTCGAAAATGCGCGGGGTTTCGGCGAGGACGGAGCAAAGGACGAGAGGCGTATGCCTCTCGTCATTAAGGACGTAGACCATCCGCAGCCGCCGCGCATTTTCGAAGTCCGAGGGCAATCGAAGGGCGTGCCCTTCGATCGAGCAAGGCGACGGGCACGACTTCCCCTTCGCCTCCTTCGCGGGAGCGCAGGCCCGCCTCCCCCTTCGCCTCCTTCGCGGGAGCGCAGGCCAGACTCCCCCTTCGCCTCCTTCGCAGGGCACAAGACTGCGATAATCCGAGCATGTCCACCGCCCCATCGCCACCCAGGCAATCCACCTTCGGCACGCTGCTACTGATCGCCCTGGTCCTGGTCCTGGCATGGCAACTCGCCTACTGGACCTGGCGCATCCTCGCCCCCACCCCCCGCCCCGCCCCCACCAGCGCCGTCGCAACCGTCGACATGTCCGCCATCGCGCGCCTCTTCGGCGCCGCACCCCCCGCCGGCGCAACCACGGCAGCGACCACGAGCGGCCTGCGCCTCAAAGGGGTCGTGGCACCTACCCCCGGCATCGCAGCGTCGGCGATCTTCTCCACGGGAGCCGGCAGGGATATCGCCGTCTACATCGACCGCGACGCGCAACCGGGCATAAAGCTCGCGGAGGTGCACGCCGACCACGTGATCGTCACGCGCTCCGGCGCCCGCGAGCGCATCGACCTCGACACCGCGCGCACCTCGGTCGCCAGCGCCACCCCGGGCCGCCCCGGCACCAACCGACCGCAATTCAAGATCAACGTCTCGCAGTCGGCCACCAACGCCTTCGCCTTTTCCCGCAAGGAACTGGACGACGCGCTGCGCGACCCGAACCAGCTCAATTACCTGGGGCAGATCGGCCAGCCCCCGGGCGGCGGGGTCAAGATGGAGTCCGCCCCCCCGGGCAGCCTGGCCCAGAAGCTGGGCCTCCAGCCGGGCGATATCATCAAGAAAATCAACGGGCAAGCCGTCGCCTCCCCCGGCGACCTGGCGCGCCTCTACACCCAGTTCGCCACCCTGACCGGCATCCAGGCGGAAGTGCAGCGCGGCACCTCCGTGGTCCAGCTGAGTTACGCCATCACCCCGTAGGGAAAGTCGTGGACGCCGGGGGGGCAGAAGGCGCAAAATGCCCCGATAAATCAACACTAAAGCCCCAACACGTGACAAGGTTTCTAGCTTTCGTGGCCGGCCGCTGCCTGGCCCCGGTGACCCTCGCGATGGCGCTGGCCCTCCCCGGCCATGCCCAGGAAGAGAAGATCACCGTCAACTTCGTGAATGCGGATATCCAGTCGGTCATCAAGACGATCGGCCAGCACACGGGGCGCAACTTCATCCTCGACCCGCGCGTGACCGGCACCGTGAACATCGTTTCCGAGCGCCCGGTCTCCAAGGACCTGCTGTACCAGCT
>JANMHV010000463.1:0-16816 GCA_031375445.1 Burkholderiales bacterium
TCGACTTCCTTTCCAGCGCACCGTTGCATGACCCAACCGCCGCGCCAGCCGGTGTCGGCGCCACCGAGGTCAAGTGCACCACCTGCTACATGTGCGCTTGCCGCTGCGGCATCCGCGTGCACCTTCGCGAGGGCGAGCACGGCCCCGAGGTGCGCTACATCGACGGCAACCCCGAGCACCCGATCAACCGCGGCGTGATCTGCGCCAAGGGCTCCTCGGGAATCATGAAGCAGAACTCGCCGGCGCGGCTTACCCAGCCTTTGAAGCGCAAGGCGGGTGCCGAGCGCGGCGCGGCCGACTTCGAGCCGATCTCATGGGACGAGGCTTTCGCGATTCTTGCGCAGCGCTTGGGGAAGATCCGCGCCACGGACCCGAAGAAATTCGCGCTTTTCACCGGCCGCGACCAGATGCAGGCCCTCACCGGGCTCTTCGCGCGCCAGTTCGGCACCCCCAATTACGCGGCCCACGGCGGTTTCTGCTCGGTGAACATGGCCGCGGGAATGATCTACACCATCGGCGGCTCATTTTGGGAGTTCGGCGGGCCCGACCTCGACCGGGCGAAGCTTTTCGTGATGCTCGGCACCGCCGAGGACCACCATTCAAACCCTCTCAAGATCGCGATCTCGAAGTTCAAGCGCGCGGGCGGGCGCTTCATCTCCGTTAACCCGGTGCGCACCGGCTACTCGGCGATCGCCGACGAGTGGATCCCGATACGTCCCGGCACGGACGGGGCCTTGCTGCTGGCCTTGATCCACGAGCTCATCGCGACCGGGCTATACGACCGGGAGTTCGTGGCGCGTTACACCAACGGCGGACACCTGATCGATCTCGACCTTTCGAGCGAGCGTCATGGGCTGCCGGTGCTCGATGCCGAGAGCGCCGAGGGGTACTCCCTGTACCCGCAGAATCACCTGTGGTGGGACCCGGCGCGCGGCGGGCCGGTGCTGAGCCATGAGCCCGACGTCCAACCGGAGATCGAAGGTGCGTTCGTCCTTCCCGATGGTACGGCGGTAAAGCCCGCATTCGAACTGCTGAAAGAGCGTGTCGCCGGGAATACGCCCGAGTGGGCCGAGCAGGTCACCGGTATTGCCGCCACGACCATCCGGCGCCTCGCGCGCGAAATGGGAACAACCGCGCGCGACCAGGCGTTCGAGCTTCCCATCGGCTGGACCGATTGCTGGGGCACGAAACACGAGAGCGTCACCGGCCGTCCGGTCGCGTTCCACGCGATGCGAGGGCTCGCCGCTCATTCCAATGGCTTCCACGCCATCCGCTCGCTGTCGATCCTCATGTCCATACTCGGCACCATCGATCGTCCCGGCGGGTTTCGCCACAAGGCGCCCTACCCCCGCGCCATCCCTCCGAGCTCGAAGGGCCCGAACAGTCCGGACATGGTCCGGCCCAATACGCCGCTGCCGACTCCGCCGATGGGGTGGCCGGCGTCCCCCGACGACCTCTTCGTCGACGCGGAGGGCGGCCCGCTGCGGATCGACAAGGCCTTCTCCTGGGAGTACCCGCTCTCCGTTCACGGGCTGATGCACAACGTCGTCACCAATGCCTGGCGTGGCGACCCCTACCCGATCGACACGCTGATGATCTTCATGGCCAACATGGCCTGGAATTCGGCGATGAATCCCGCCGACACGCGGCGGATGCTCAACGACAAGGGTGCCGACGGAAGCTACAAGATTCCATTCCTGGTGGTCTGCGACGCGTTCCAGTCGGAGACCACGGCCTACGCCGACCTGGTGCTGCCCGACACCACCTACCTCGAACGGCACGACGTGATGTCCCTGCTCGACCGGCCCATCTCCGAGTTCGAGGGGCCGACCGACTCGGTGCGCGTGCCCGTTGTGGCGCCCAAGGGCGAGTGCAAACCGTTCCAGGAGGTGCTGGTCGAGCTCGCCGGGCGCCTGGGCCTCCCCGCTTTCGTGAATGCGGACGGCTCGCGGAAGTATCGTGACTATCCGGACTTCATCGTGAACTGGGAGTCCATGCCCGGTTGTGGCTTCCTCTCGGGCTGGCGCGGCAAGGACGGCTCGAAGTCGATGAAGGGAGAGCCAAATCCGCGGCAATGGCAGATGTACGCGGAGAACAATTGCGTGCATCACACGCCGCTGCCCGAAACCATGCTCTACATGCGCAACTGGAACGGGCCCTACCTCGCGTGGGCGGTCGACAACGGGTTGCGCAAGTTCGACAACCCGCTCGTGATCCAGCTCTATTCGGAGGTCATGCAGGAGTTCCGGCTTGCGGCCCAGGGCCGGCGGCCCGGGCGCCAGCCGCCCGACCACCTCCGCGCTCGCGTGGAGCGTTACTTCGATCCACTGCCATTTTACCGCCCCCCGCTGGAGGCCGAGGTCACCGACGCCGCCGCATTTCCGCTGGCCGCCATCACCCAGCGCCCGATGGCGATGTATCACTCATGGGATTCGCAGAACGCGTGGTTGCGCCAGATCCACAGCCACAACTATCTCTTCGTGAATCCGGCCACCGCGCGCGCGCAGTCGATTCCCGACGGCGGCTGGATGTGGGCCGAGTCGCCGTGGGGCAAGGTGCGCTGCATGGCGCGTTACTCCGAGGCGGTGGAACCGGGCACCGTGTGGACCTGGAACGCCATCGGCAAGGCGCCGGGGGCGTGGCGATTGGCGCCCGATGCGGAGGAGGCGACGAAGGGGTTTCTTCTGAACCACCTGATCAGCGACGAGTTGCCGACGAAGGACGGTCGTGTCTCCAACTCAGACCCCGTCACCGGCCAGGCCGGCTGGTACGACGTTCGCGTTCGCATCTACGCCGCCGCCGCCGAGGAGCCGGGTGAGACGGCGCCGCGTTTCGACACCATGCCGCAAGTGCCGGGCACCGCGTCGCACGTTCCGTCGTGGATCGCCTACTTCGCGGGAAAGCGATGACGACAAAACAGCTCGCCCTGGTGATTGACCTGAACGTGTGCGTGGGCTGCCACGCCTGCGTCACGAGCTGCAAGGAATGGAACACGTCGGGCGAAGCCGGTGCCCTCGCCGACCTCATGCCCTACGGGGCCGATCCGGTCGGCACGTTCCTCAATCGCGTGCAGACCTTCGAGGTCGGGACCTACCCGGAAACCACTACCGTCCACTTCCCGAAGTCGTGCCTGCACTGCGAAGACCCGCCCTGCGTGCCCGTATGCCCTACGGGGGCCAGCTACAAGCGCCCCGAGGACGGCATCGTGCTGGTGGATTACGACAAGTGCATCGGATGCAAGTACTGCGCCTGGGCCTGCCCTTACGGCGTACGCGAGTTGGACGCAAAGCAGAAGGTGATGAAGAAGTGCACCCTGTGCGTCGATCGCATATATGACCAAGCCCTGCCCGAGGCCGACCGGAAGCCCGCCTGCGTGATGGCCTGCCCCACCAACGCGCGCCTCTTCGGCGACGTCCACGACCCCGAGAGCGAGGTGTCGCGAGCCATTGTCGAGCGCGATGGCTACGCGCTGATGCCCGAGTGGGGCACCAACCCCGCCAACCATTACCTGCCGCGCCGGATCACCGAATGCGACCCGCCTTCTCCGTCGTCTTCCTCACCACCCTGATCGGCGCGGGGCAGGGGCTGATGCTGGCCCTCGTGCTCACCGAGACCCTGGGGCGCCTGGAAATGGTCGCGCCGGCGCCGTCGCGCTTCTACGCCGTTGGCGCGGGCCTCGCCCTTGTCCTGTCGGCGCTCGGGCTCTTCGCATCGTTCTTCCACTTGGGGCGCCCCGAACGCGCGTGGCGCTCAGCGGCGATGTGGCGCACGTCGTGGCTCTCGCGCGAGGTAATCGCGCTGCCGCTATTCATGGCGCTCGCGGCCGCCTATGGCGCCGCGCATCTCCACCACTCGCGCCTCACCCTCGTGATCGGCGCCCACGCCGCCGTCGCGAGCCTCGCTCTCTTCTACTGCACCGCGATGATCTACGCGTGCGTGAAGTTCCTGCAGGAATGGTCGAGCCCCTTCACCGTGCCCAACTTTTTCCTCATGGGTTGCGCCTCGGGGCTCACGCTCGCCACCGCGCTCTGCGCCGCCTTCGCCGTTGCGCTGGTGCTCCCGCTCGCCGCGGCCGGAGTGCTGGTGACGATGCTGGCGGCGGTGACGCGCATGGCGTCGCTCGCGCACAACCGCGGCATCCGCCCGCGCTCCACGCTGCAGAGCGCCATCGGGGTGCAGGCGCCGGTGATCCGCCAGGTCTCCCAGGGCTTCACTGGGCGCTCGTTCAACACCATCGAGTTCTTCCACGGCCGCACGCCCGCCGGCATGCGGCGGCTGCGGATCGCCTTCATCGCGCTCGCCTTCATGGCGCCCCTGGTGCTGTTGCCGCTCGCCGCCTACTCCCACTCGGCAACGCTGATCGCGCTGGTGTTCGCGTTGCAGTACGGCGGCCTCGTGATCGAGCGCTGGTTCTTCCTCGCCGACTCGAATCACCCCCAGAACCTCTACTACCAGAACATGGCGTGATGCTCGCCGAGATCGCCGCGAACTTTCCGTGGTGGGGCTGGCCGCTGGCGCTCTTCGCCGTGTGCTTCTTGCTCGGCATCATCGCAGTGCCCGCTGGCGTGGGCGGCGGCGTGCTGTTCGTGCCCCTCGTTTCCGGTTTCTTCCCGTTCCACCTCGACTTCGTGCGCGGCGCGGGCCTGCTGGTGGCGCTGTCCGGCGCGCTGGCGGCGGGGCCCCGGCTCCTCGACGGAGGGCTCGCCAACCTGAGGCTGGCGCTGCCCCTGGGCCTGGTGGCCTCCACCAGCTCGATCGCCGGGGCAATGCTGGGCCTGGCACTCCCCACGATGGTGGTCCAGACGGCACTCGGAATCGCGATCCTGGGCATCGTCGCCATCATGGCAACGGTGCCGAACTCCGCCGAGCCGCGGGTGGGGAGGCCCGATGCCCTCTCCGCCGCGCTCGGCATGCACGGCATCTTCCGCGCCGGCGCCAGCGGGCGCGAGGTGGCATGGCAGGCGCATCGCACGCCCCAGGGCCTGGCGCTTTTTGTCGGCATCGGGGTGCTGGCCGGGCTCTTCGGCCTCGGCGCCGGATGGGCCAACCTGCCGGTGCTGAACCTGGTGATGGGGGTGCCGCTCAAGGTGGCGGCGGGAACCTCGAGCTTCATCCTCACGCTGGTGGACTCGTCCGCCGCATGGGTCTACCTCAACCAGGGGGCGGTGCTGCCGATGATCGCCGCACCCTCCGTCATCGGGATGATGCTGGGCGCGCGCCTCGGCGCCCGGCTTCTCTACGTGGTGCCTGCCCACGCGGTGCGCAAGCTCGTGCTGGCGCTGCTGCTCTTCGCCGGCGTGCGCGCCCTCCTGAAGGGAATGGGGATCTGGCCATGACCGGCCACGACCCGCTCGCGGCGCCGCGCCGCTACGCCGCGTGGCTCGCCTGGGGATCACGCGTGGGGCTGGTGCTCCTCGCCGTGGGTTTCGCGCTCTACCTGGGCGGCGTGGCGCCCCAGGTGCCGATCGAGCACCTGCCCTCGCTCTGGGACCGACCCGCGGCGGAGTACCTGCAGCGAACGGGATTGAAGTCGGGCTGGCACTGGGCCTCGCTCCTGCATCGCAGCGACATGCTGGTGATCGCGGGCATCGCGCTACTCGCCAGCTGCTCCATCGCATGCCTCGCCGTGGTGATCCCGGTCTTCATGAGGCATCGCGAACACGCCCTCGCCTGGATCTGCGTGGCGCAGGTCGTGGTGCTGGCGGTGGCGGCCTCGGGCTGGCTCGGCGCCGCCCACTGACTAGCGGGAGATCCGCGACGCCTTGTGGGGCACGCCGTCGACCTCGAGGTCGCGGCAGGGCCTCACTTCCACGGTGCCCAGGGGCGCGGAGGGAATGCGCGCGGCCAGTTGGATGGCCTCGTTCAGGTCCCGCGCCTCGATGAAGTAGAAGCCCGCCACCATCTCCTTGGTCTCGGCGTAGGGGCCGTCGATGACCGAGGTCTTCCCGCCGCGTACGCGCACGCAAGTGGTGGCGCCGGGCGGCTGCAGCGCCTCGGCCTCGATGAACTGGCCGCTCGCGACCAGCCCCTCGTTGAACTCGAGGTGGCGGGCGTTCAGTGCGCTCATGTCGTTCTCCGGCATCGCGGCGAGCACCTGTTCATCCAGGTAGATCAGGCAGAGGTATTTCATGGGGGCTCCGGGTTGGGGTCCTGGGGATGGTCGAATGGGAGGGCCCGATTTCGACAGCCGTCGAACCTGTCCTTGTTGCTCGCTGTCACTAGAGTGGCAAAGGGGCCGACTAACCCTGATGCCGAAGGAGTCGCCTCGAACCAACCTCAGGAGAATCGATCATGAACAAGGACCAGGTAAAGGGTACCGCCAAGGACGTCGCCGGCAAGGTGCAACAGCAAGCGGGCAAGCTGGTGGGAAACGAAAGCATGGAGGCGAAGGGAGTGGCGAAACAGGTCTCCGGAAAAGTCCAGAAAGGCGTGGGCGACGTGAAGGAGGTGCTCAAGGACGCCACCAAGGATTGAAGGGGCGGGGGCTAGCGCCAGGCGTGGTCGGCGGCCCTCACTCCAACTCCGACAGGCGTTGCTCCAGGAAGCGCCGCTCGGGGGCCGCTCGCGCCAGCGACAGGGCCCGGCGATAGGCTTCGCGGGCCACGCCGGCAAGCCCCGCGCGCCGCGCCATGTCGGCGCGTGCCGAATGCGCCAGGTGGTACTCGGCAAGCTCCCCGCCGGCGAGAATCCCGTCCACGAGCGCCAGCCCCGCCGCCGGTCCGTCGCGCATCGACACCGCCACGGCGCGGTTCAACGCCACCACCGGCGAGCCCTCGCGCTCCAGCAGCACGTCGTAGAGCGCCACGATCTGGGCCCAGTCCGTATCGGTTGCGGTGGGAGCCTCGGCATGCACGGCGGCGATCGCCGCCTGCAATGTGTACGACCCGAAGCGTCGCGTGGCGAGCGCCGCCTCAACCAGCCGGATCGCGTCGGTGATCTGCTCGCGATTCCAGAGGCCGCGGTCCTGGTCGGGCAACAGCACCAGCTCGCCCTCCGCATTCGCACGCGCGGCGCGGCGCGACTCGTGCAGCAACATGAGGGCCAGCAGCCCCACCACTTCGGGCTCGGGCAGCAGCTCGGCGAGCAATCGCCCCAGCCGGATCGCCTCGCCCGAAAGGTCGTGGCGCGTGAGGGAATCGCCGGAGGAGGCGAGGTAGCCCTCGTTGAACACCAGGTACACCACGCGCAGCACGCTCTCCAGGCGACCGGCGAGCTCGCCGCGGCCGGGAACCTCGTAGGGAATGCGCGCATCGCGGATCTTCGCCTTGGCGCGCACGATGCGCTGCGCCACCGTGGCCGCGGGCGTAAGGTGCGCACGCGCGATCTCCTCGGTGGTGAGCCCGCAGACTTCGCGCAGCGTGAGGGCTACCTGGGCATCGGGTGCCAACGCCGGGTGGCAGCAGGTAAAGACGAGCCGCAGGCGGTCGTCCTCGACCCCCTCGTGGCTATCGGTGGGCGACGAGGTGTCGGCGAGGCCCTCGATCTGCCCGGCCACGTCTTCGAGCGACACGTCGTACTTCGCGCGGCGGCGAATGCGGTCGATCGCCTTGAAGCGGCCGGTGGAAACGAGCCAGGCGCGCGGGTTGTTCGGCACGCCCTCGACCGGCCATTGCTCCACGGCCGCCACGAACGCCTCGTGCACCGCCTCCTCGGCGATGTCGAAGTCGCCCAGCAGGCGGATCAGCGTGGCGAGGACGCGCCGCGACTCGGCGCGGTAGACGTCCTCCACCACGCGCTTGATCTCGGCAACGTCTTGCGTCATCGGCTGTATCTACTGCCCCCAGGCGGTGGACTTCCCGCCCCGCACCACCGCGACCGGCTCGATCTTCCCGCCCCGCATCCGGAAGATCGTCATCTCCGCATCCTTCCGGTCGCCCTTCGCATCGAAGGCGATCCGCCCGGTGGCGCCATCGAGCACCACGTTGCGGATCTCCGGCGTGAATTTCGCGGGATCGACCGAATCCGCCTTCTGCATCGCCGCGATCACCACGTTCGTCGCGTCGTAGAAGAACGGCGCGTAGAGCTTGGTGGGCCCGTACTTCGCGGTGAACGCGGCGAGGAAGGCGGGGCTCGCCGCGCTCGCCGGCAGCCCGGCCTGGGAGCACACCAGCCCTTCGCCCGCGGGACCCGCGAGCTGGGACATCTCGTCGGTGCAGGCGCCGTCGCCGAACGCGAACTGCACCTTCATTCCCAGCTCCCGCGCCTGCTTCACCATCAGCCCGCCGGTGGAGTCCATGCCGCCATGGAAGACCACGTCGGGCGTGCGGGTGCGAATGCGGGTGAGGACCGCCTTGAAGTCGGTGTCCTTGTCGGTGGTGCGCTCGCGGGCGACGATCGCGACACCGCTCGCGCGCAATGCGCGCTCGACCTCGGTCGCGAGCCCCTCGCCGTAGGCGGTCTTGTCGTCGACGATGGCGGCGCGCTTCGCCTTGAGCTCCCCCGCGAGGTAGGCGGCGATCGCCGGTCCCTGCTGGTCGTCGCGGCCCACGGTGCGGAAGACGCCCGCGAGCCCGCGCTCGGTGAGCACGGGGTTGGTGGCGGACCCGGAGATGACCGGGATGCCGGCCCGCGCATAGATTTCGGAAGCGGGAATGGTGACGCCGGAATTGAGGTGGCCGATCACCGCGGCCACGCGCGCATCCACCAGCTTCTGCGCCACCGCGGTGCCGACCCTCGGGTCACCCTGGTCATCCTCGCTCTGCATGCGGAAGGTGACCGGTCGGCCGCCGATCGTGAGCTTGCGGGCATTGGCCTCGGCGAGGGCGAGCGCCACGCCGTTCTCGTCGTCCTTGCCCTGGTGCGCGATGCCCCCGGTGAGCGGGCCCGCGTGGCCGAGCGTGACCACGAGCGGCGCGGGGCCCGAGGCCGTCACGGCCTTCGGCGCATCGGGCCGCCCGCAGGCGGCGAGGAGGAGTGCCGCGGCCCCGAGCGCAAGGGCCGCGGTGCGGGTCGTGCTCAGGGCGCGGGCTTGCCGTCGTTCAGGCGCAGCCAGCCGCGAATCACGCGGTAGAGATACCAGATCGTGAGGAGGCCCCAGGGCACCCACAGGAAGAAGATGCCGATCACCGTGACGGTGAAGATCACCGTGAGGATCACGGCCCACAGGATCCCCCACAGGAAGGTTCGCAGCAGCCACGAGAAGTGCGTCTCGACCCAGGTGCCGCGCACCGAGTCGCGCGTGAAGGCGCCCACGATCACCGCGAGCAGCGACAACGTCCACAGCGTGAAGGGCGAGATCGCGTGCATCACGTAGAGAATGTGCGCGACATTGGTGGGGGGCGTTCGCCCCGTGTCGTGCTCGATCTCAGTCATCGTGGAGCTCCTCTCCGGGAAACAGCTCTTCATTGAAGCCGAAGCGCGTCATGTCGGTCATGCGCTGCGGGTACAGGATGCCGTCGAGGTGGTCGCACTCGTGCTGCACTACCCGGGCGTGGAAGCCGTCGGCCTCGCGCTCGAAGGGCTTGCCGTCCTCGTCGAAGCCCGAATACCTGAGGCGGGTGTACCGCGCCACCACCCCGCGCATCCCCGGCACCGAGAGGCACCCCTCCCAGCCATCCTCCACCTCGCGCGTGAGCATCGTGATCGTGGGGTTCACCAGCACCGTGAAAGGCACCTCTTCGGCATCCGGGTAGCGCGGATTCTTCTCCACGCCGAAGATGACCACGCGCTGGCCGACCCCGATCTGGGGCGCGGCGAGTCCCGCGCCGTTCTTGTGCTTCATCGTGTCCTTCATGTCCTGCAGCAACGCCTTCAGCTCCGGGCCGAAGTCCGCCACCGGCTTCGCGCGCTCGCGCAGCACCGGGTGCCCCATCCTCAACACGTCACGAATTGCCATGGTCCTCCACCAGTCGGGCCACGATCGTGCGCACGCGGCCCATCGATTCGTCCATCACGCGCCCGATGTCCTGCATCGAGACGGTGCGGGCGCTGGCGCCGCGCCCCGCCGCCGGATTCACCACCACGGCGATGCCGGCGTAGGCGAGCTTGAGCTCCCGCGCGAGCGCCGCCTCCGGCATGCCGGTCATGCCCACCATCGTGGCCCCGTCGCGATCCAGCCGGTCGATCTCGGCCTTGGTCTCGAGGCGGGGGCCCTGCACCGCGGCGTAGGTTCCGCCGTCCACCGCCGCTACTCCCACCGCCTTCGCCGCCGCGAGCACCATGCGCCGCGTCTCCTCGTCGTAGGGATGGGTGAAGTCGATGTGCGTCACCGGCTGCTCGGCGCCCTCGAAGTAGGTCGAGGGTCGGCCCCAGGTGTAGTCGATGATCTGCTCGGGAACGGCGATCGTGCCGGCGCCGAGGTTGGCCGCGATGCCGCCGACGGTGAAGACTGCGATCACGCGACTCACCTTCTGGGCCCGGATCGCCCAGAGGTTGGCGCGGTAGTTCACCTCGTGGGGTGCCAGCGTGTGGCCGTAGCCGTGGCGGGCGAGGAACACCACCTCGCGGCCGGCGAGCTTGCCGAAGGTGAGCGGGCCCGAGGCTTCGCCATAGGGGGTGCGGACGATCTGGCGGCGGGTGATCTCGAGGCCGTCGAGTGCGGTGAGGCCGCTGCCTCCGATGATTGCGATCATTTATTGAGGATGCTGGCGGTTGATCGGGGAATGGGGATGAATGGGATAAATGGGATGAATGGGATGAACCATATGCAACGCTTTCGAGCCTCCTGCACGCATTGATATGTCATCTCTCGGTTGTCTGCCCAAAGGATGCATCCCATTCATCCCATTTATCCCATTCATCCCATTCCCGCCCTAATTTTTCAAGGCATGGATGGCGGGGAGGTTGCGCCACAAGCCATAAGCGTCCATCCCGAACCCGAACACATATCTATTCGGCACCGTGATGCCGACGAAATCGGCCGTCACCGGCTTCTCGCGCCCGATGTCCTTGTCGGCGAACACCGCCGAGAGCACCGTGCGGGCGCCCAGTTCCTTCAGGCGCTTGTGGATGGCGGCGAGCGTGACCCCCTCATCGAGGATGTCGTCCACCACCAGCACCACGCGGTCGCGGACGTTGTCGCGAGGAGCGAGGCGCCAGGTGATCTCGCGCCCCTGGATGTCGTTGTTGTAGCGGGTGACCTCGATCGCGCCGAACTCGAGCGGGAAAGCGAGCCGCGGCAGCAGCTGGCCGATGAAAACGGCCGCCCCACCCATCACCGCCAGCACCACCGGGAACTCCTCGGAGAGCTTGGCGGTGATGTCGTGCCCCATCTTCTCCACCGCGCCCAGCACCTGCTCGGGCGTGAAGAGGATCTCCGATTCCGCCAGCAGCCGGCGGGCTTCCTCATCGCGCTTCATCATTTCTTGCGTTCCATGACCTGGTCGAGAAAGGTGCGGAAACCCGCGGCGACCTCGGGGTGCTTGAGGGCGAGGTCCACGGTCGCCTCGAGGTAGCCCAGCTTGGAGCCGCAATCGTAGCGGCGGCCGGAGAACTCGTAGGCGTAGACGTTCTCCTCCCGCAGCAGGCGGGCGATGGCGTCGGTCAGCTGGATCTCGCCCCCGGCGCCGCGGCGCTGGGTCTCGAGGAAGTGGAAGATGCGCGGCGAGAGCACGTAGCGGCCCACCACGCCCAGCGTGGAGGGCGCGTCCTCGGGCTTGGGCTTCTCCACCATGTTGGTGATCTTCGACAGGCCGGGGGAGATGGGCTCGGGCACGACGATGCCATAGGACGCGGTCTCTTCCCGCGACACGTTCTGCACCGCGATGACACTGCCGCCGTTCTTCGCCTGCACCTGAGCCATCTGCTTCATCACCGGCACCGTGGCGTCGATGAGGTCGTCGGCCAGGATGACAGCGAAAGGCTCGTCGCCCACCAGGTGGCGCGCGCACAGCACCGCGTGGCCCAGGCCCAGCGCCTCGGCCTGGCGCACGTAAGCGCACTGCACGCCGGCGGGCAGCAACGCCCGCACTTCCTTCAGCAGCTTGTTCTTGCCGTGGGCCTGCAGCTCCGCCTCCAGCTCGTAGGCCTTGTCGAAATGATCCTCGATGGCGCGCTTGCCCCGGCCGGTGATGAAGATGAGGTCCGTGATGCCCGCGGCCACCGCCTCTTCCACCGCGTACTGGATGAGGGGCTTGTCGACGATCGGCAGCATCTCCTTGGGAGAGGCCTTGGTCGCCGGAAGGAAGCGCGTGCCGAGGCCCGCGACCGGAAAGACTGCCTTGGTGATCTTGTGGTTCATTGAATTCCTATGCGCCGAGCAACTCGAGGAACGCGTTCTCGTCCAGGACCGCGACGCCGAGCTCCTTCGCCTTGTCGAGCTTCGATCCCGCCTCCGCTCCGGCGACCACGAAGTCCGTCTTCTTCGATACCGATCCCGTCACCTTGCCGCCCGCCGCCTCGATGCGCGCCTTGGCCTCGTCGCGGGTCAGCGTCGGCAGCGTTCCGGTGAGGACCACGATCTTACCTGCGAAGGGGCCGCTTTCGGCCGCCCGCGTGGGTTCGCCTTCCTTCCAGCGCACCCCCGCCGCGCGCAGCTGCTCCACCACCTCGCGGTTGTGGGGCTCGCGGAAGAAGGCCGCGATCGAGGCCGCCACCACCGGGCCCACGTCGGGCGCCTGCTGCAGCTCGTCGATGCCGGCCTCCATCAGCGCGTCCAGGGTGCCGAAATGGCGCGCCAGGTCCTTCGCCGTCACTTCCCCCACGTTGCGGACGCCGAGGGCGTAGATGAACCGCCCGAGGGTGGTCTCCTTGCTCTTCTCGATGCCGGCCGCCACGTTGGCCGCCGACTTCTGCGCCATGCGCTCCAGCGCCGCCAGCTTGGCGACCCCCAGGGTGTAGAGGTCGGCCGGGGTCCGCACCACGCCGCCATCGACGAGCTGCTCCACCAGCTTGTCGCCGAGCCCCTCGATGTCCATGGCGCGGCGCGCCGCGAAGTGCAGCAGCGAGGCCTTGCGCTGGGCCGGGCAGAAGAGGCCCCCGGAGCAGCGCGCCACCGCCTCGTCCTCGCTCTTCGTGACCGCCGAGCCGCAGCGGGGGCATTCGGTGGGCATCACGAACCAGTCGCCGGGCTCGCGCGGCCCGGGCTGCGCCACCCGCGCCACCTCGGGAATCACGTCGCCGGCGCGGCGCACCACCACGGTGTCGCGACGCCAGATTTCCTTGCGCCGGATCTCGTCCTCGTTGTGGAGCGTCGCGTTCACGATCGTGGTGCCGCCCACGAAGATGGGCTTCAGCCGCGCCACCGGCGTGAGGGCCCCGGTGCGACCCACCTGGATCTCGATGTCGGCGAGCTCGGTCGTCGCCTCCTCGGCGGGAAACTTGTGCGCCAACGCCCAGCGCGGCGCGCGCGAGACGAAGCCCAGCTGCTCCTGGTCGGAGTAGCGGTCCACCTTGTAGACCACGCCGTCGATGTCGTAGGGGAGGTCCGGGCGCTTGGCCCCCACGTCGCGATAGAAGTCGAGGAGCCCCTCGACCCCTTTCACCGTGCGCCGGTCCTTGGCGACGCGGAATCCCAGCTCGTGGAGCTGGTCCAGCAGCTTCGAATGCGAGGGCGGCGCCTCGAAACCCGCGTGGGCGCCGATGCCGTAGGCGAAGAACGAGAGACGGCGCTGGGCGGTGAGGCGCGGGTCGAGCTGCCTCAAGCCTCCGGCCGCGGAGTTGCGCGGGTTCACGAAGGCCTTCTCGCCGCGCTCGAGCGCTCGCTGGTTGATGGCCTCGAAATCGCGCCGGAACATCATCACCTCGCCGCGCACTTCGAGCAGCTTCGGCGGCTTCTTCGCCTCGAGGCGCAAGGGGATCGTCTTGACCGTGCGCAGGTTGGCGGTGACGTCCTCGCCGGTGGCGCCATCGCCGCGGGTCGCCCCCTGCACGAAGAGGCCCTCCTCGTAGGCGAGGGTCACGGCGAGCCCGTCGAACTTGAGCTCGCAGGCGTAGGTCACCGCTTCGGCATCGAGGCCCTCGCGGCAACGCCGGTCGAAGCCCGCCACGTCCTCGTCGCTGAACGCGTTGGCGAGCGAGAGCATCGGCACCCGGTGCTCCACCGAGGCGAAGCCCGCGCTCGGCTTCGAGCCCACGCGCTGGGTCGGCGAGTCGATCGATGCGAGCTCGGGGTGCTCGGATTCGAGCGCCTGGAGCTCGCGGAAGAGCTCGTCGTAGGCGGCGTCGGAGATTTCCGGCGCGGCCTCGTTGTAGTAGAGGCGGTTGTGGCGCTCGAGCTCGCGGCGCAGCTCGCGCGCGCGGGTCTCGGCGCGGCTAGCCCTGGCGGCCATGGCGGGGCGCGGGAATTGCAGGGCGCACGGCTAGGAGAAGAGGCGGCGCGCCAGCGGGCTGCCGGCAGGGATGCCGTGGGCTTCCATGTCGGCCACGATCTTCTCCAGCGAGCGGCGGATGGAGGCGAGCCCCGCCTCGGAAAGCGCGCGGCGGTTGTCGTCCACCATCTGACCGCCCAGCTTCTCGGCGAAGGTCGCCGCGATGGAAGTCATCTCCGCCAGCGCTGTGGCGGGATCGCCCACGTTCGGCAGGTCGAGGGCGAAGGTGAGGCCGGTGTAGTAGGTGGCCGCGGGCTTGGACTGGGGTTCGTCGAAGCGGCGGATCACGAATTCCACCGAGCCGTCGGAGGCGTAGCTCACCAGCTCACCCGTGACGGTCTCGGACATGCCGTATTCGAGGGCCAGCTGCTTCACGCGCGTGATGGCGAAGGTGGCGCCGAGATGGCCGATCACGTTCACCGCGACCTCGATGTCGGCATCGGCGGCGAAGCGGTCCAGGTCGCGCGCGCGCGCCGCGGCGGCGGCCGGTGCCTCGCGCTGGGAGACGGCGTTCACGGCATCGGCGAACTCGGCGATGGCGTGGTTGAAGCGCTCGATCTCCTCCTCGCTCGCGGCACCCTGGCGGCTCGCGAGCTGCAGGCCCAGGCGCAGCTCGCGCCAGCTCTGGCGCGGCGACTCGTCCACCGGGTGCCACTGCTCGTCGACGATGCCCTCAACGCGGATCGGGCTCGTGCTCGCGGCGAGCGTGTCGAGCAGCGGGTCGAGCTGCTCGCGCATCACCGGGTCGTCGGCGAGGATCACCGCCACCGTGTCCACGCGGCTCGAGATCTCGGCCGCCGGCCCCGCCGGCGCCTCGAGCTCCTGGGGCGTGATGCGGGGCGGCGGCGGCGTGGGGGCCTCCGCTTCCTCGCGCGGCATGTCGGGCATGGCGCCGATGGTGGGCTCGCGGCGCTCGCCGCCACGCTCGAAGAGGACATCGGGCGGGCGCTCGCCGAAGGCGCGCTCCGCCCCACGTCGCGCGCGGCGCTCCTGCCACACGTTGTAGACGACCACCGCCAGGATCAGGACGGCGCCGCCGGCGGCGAGGGCGATCTGGAGGTCACTCATGGAAGCAATGTCGAGTGACGCGGCCAAAAAGCATGGGAATGGGGATAAATGGGATTAATGGGATGAATGGGATTGCAAGCGGGCTGCAGGCACCGGCGCTGTTGAAATGGGGCTCTTCACTATTTATCCCACCAAACCTTTGTCCTATCCCATTCATCCCATTAATCCCATTCATCCCCATCCCCAGGTTTACTGCCACCGCCAGCCACTCAGGCGGCCCTCGCGAGCTCCATCGCCTTGTCGATATCCACCTCGACGATCCGCGACACGCCCGGCTCGGGCATGGTGACACCCACCAGCTGGCTCGCGAGCTCCATGGTGATCTTGTTGTGCGTGATGAAGAGGAACTGCGTCTGCGCCGACATCTGGCGCACCAGATCGCAGAAACGCTCCGTGTTCGGGTCGTCCAGCGGCGCATCCACCTCGTCCAGCAGGCAGAAGGGCGCCGGGTTCAGCTTGAAGAGCGCGAACACCAGCGAAATCGCGGTGAGCGCCTTCTCCCCGCCCGAGAGCAGCTGGATCGACTGGTTCTTCTTCCCCGGGGGCTGCGCGAACACCTGCAGGCCCGCGTCGAGGATCTCCTCGCCGGTGAGTTTCAGCGAGGCCTGCCCGCCGCCGAATAGCGCCGGGAACATCTCCGAGAAATTGCGGCTCACGGTCTCGAAGGTTTCCTGCAGCAGCTCGCGGGTCTCGCGGTCGATGCGCTTGATCGCCGCTTCCAGCGTCTCGACGGCCTGGTTCAAGTCCAGCGCCTGCGCATCGAGGAAACCCTTGCGGTCGCGCGCGGTGGTGAGCTCGGTCAACGCCGCGAGGTTCACCGGGCCGAGCGCCGCGATCTCCTCGGTCAGGCGGTTGATCTCCTGCTGCATGCCCTTGGAGCCGACGCGCCGCTCGATCTGCTCGGCCATCTCCTCGCGGGTGACGCCGGCTTCCTGGAGCTGCTGGGCGTACTGCTCGGAGTGCGTGAGGGCTTCCTGCTCCTTGATGCGCAGCTCAGTGATGCGCTCGCGCAAGGGATTGAGGTTCTGCTCGACCGCGAGGCGCCCCTCCTCGATGCCGC
Organism: Burkholderiales bacterium; assembly: GCA_031375445.1. Lineage (GTDB taxonomy): Bacteria > Pseudomonadota > Gammaproteobacteria > Burkholderiales > Usitatibacteraceae > Usitatibacter. Next base: position 16,375 of record JANMHV010000463.1, read on the forward strand.
GCAGCTCGTCGGTGAGGTGCTCGAGGCCCGAGCGGGCGTCTCCCAGCACGCGCTCGCGCTCGCTCTTCAACTGGAGTGCCGCCTGCAGCTTCTCGCGCACCTGGCCCTCCTCGAGCTGGCCCAGCTCGAGCGTCACCGACTCGCGGTTGGTGGCCAGTGCCGACAGGCGCTCGCCGAGGGACACGGCCAGGCGCCCCTGGGCCTCGGCCTTGTCGTGGCAGCTGCGCTCGTTGAAGCGCGCTTCCGACACCATCCGCTCGGCCATGCCGATGCCGGCGCGCGCCTCGGTGAGGATGCGCTGCGACTCCTTCGCCGCGGCCTCCAGCTCCTGCAGGCGCTGCACCACTTCCTCGATCTTTTGCGATCCGGCCTCGAGCGCGTGCTGCGCCTCGGACATCTCCAGGCGCTCACGCTCCTCCTCCTCGTCGAGCGTCGCCATCTC
>JANMHV010000013.1:0-22692 GCA_031375445.1 Burkholderiales bacterium
AAAAGGGGACAGGTCCGAAAACTAACCTGACCCCATTAGGACGAGCGGTAAGCGCGGGGCGACGCGCGGTCGCCTGCCTGTGTGAAGCATCACACGCGACGAAACGTTGGAAGTGCTAGTCTTTTCGCCACATTCCAACAATGCGGTCCGCGCCCAAGAAGCGTCGATTCGCCAGGCGCGACAACTTGATCACCGCCGACCCGACCCAGCGCAACGTCGCCGAGCTCGTCCAGGATCCTTCACGCGCCGCGGGCCTCTTCAATGCCTTCCCGGTCTCGATCTGGATCTGCGACGCCGCGGGCGACTGCGTGTTCGCGAACCAGGCGTGGCAGGACTTCACCGGCCGCTCGTTCTCGAGCGACCTCGGCACGCGCTGGGTGAGCTCGATCCACCCTGAAGATCGCCAGACCATGCTGCAGGCGTGGCGCGAGGCGCTGGGGCTGCGCCGCCCGTTCTCGCTCAGCTACCGGGTGCGGCGCGCCGACGGCATGGATGCGTGGGTGAGCGACGAGGGCCGGCCGGTGTACGACGAGCATCGCCACTTCGTGGGCTACATCGGCACCTGCAGCGACATCACCGAGCAGCGCACCGCGGAGCTCGCCGCGCGTGCCAAGGAGGGCGAGATCCGGATGCTGGCGGACAACGTCCCGGTCCTGATCGCGTGGTTCGAGGCGGTCGACTTCAAGTGCATCTTCGCCAACAAGGCCTACGCGCATACCTGGGGCCTCACCGAGGAGTCCATCGTCGGGCGCACCGTTCGCGAGGTGATCGGCGAGGAGGGCTATCGCGAGATCGCCCCCCACATCGACCGCGTGCGGCGCGGCGAGAGCGTCACCTACGAGCGCAACATCATCGACAAGGCGGGCGAGCGGCGCGTGATGGAGGTGAGCCTGCTGCCCCAGCGCGACGCGGCGGGCGACACGCTCGCCGCCTTCGTCCTCGCCCACGACATCACGCGCCATCGCCTCGCCGAACAGGCGATCCGCGAGAGCGAGGAGCGGATGCGCAAGTTCGCCGATGCGACGCGCGCCGGCATCGCGTTCCACGACGAGGGCATCGTCACCGACTGCAACGAGGCGGCGCTGCAATTGTGCGGCTACTCGCGCGAGGAGTTCATCGGCTCGGCGATCATCAACTACGTGGCCCCTGAGTTCCGCGCCGAGGCGCAGGAAAACGTGCGCGTCGGGTACGAGCGGCCCTACGAGAGCGAGATCCTGCACAAGGACGGCTCGCGCATCCCGGTGGAGTTCGAGGGGCGCCTCATGCCCTTCAACGGCCGGATGCACCGCCTCTCGGTGATTCGCGACATCCGCCGGCGCAAGGAGAACCAGGCGAGGATCGACTTCCTCGCCCACCACGATGCCCTCACCAGCCTGCCCAACCGCGCCCTGCTGCTCGACCGGCTGGAGTTCGTCCTCGCCAACGCGAGGCGGCGCGGCACCCAGGTGGGCCTGCTCTTCATCGACCTGGACAACTTCAAGACCGTGAACGATTCGCTCGGCCACTCCGCCGGCGACCAGCTCCTCAAGGTGGTGGCGGGCCGCATCCAGGAGGCGCTGCGCGCCGGCGACGTGGTGTCGCGGCACGGCGGCGACGAGTTCCTGGTGGTGCTGCCGGAGCTCGATGGCGCCCAGGCCTCGGTGCCGGTGGCGGAGAAGCTCCTCGCCGCGGTGACCGAGCCGGTGATGCTGGAAGGCCATCACGTCTCGGTGAGCCCTTCCATCGGCATCAGCGTCTTCCCGCGGGATGGCGCCACCGCCGACGCCCTGATCAAGAACGCCGACGCCGCGATGTACCTCGCCAAGGCGCGCGGGCGCAGCAACTACCAGTTCTTCAACGCGGGCCTGTCGGAGGCCGCGTACCGCACGCTCGAGCTGGAGACCCGGCTGCGCCAGGCGATCCGCGAGTCGGAGTTCACCGTCCACTACCAGCCGCAGATGCGCATCGCGACCGGCGAGGTGGTGGGCATCGAGGCGCTGATCCGCTGGCCGCAGCAAAACGGCGGCTGGATCGATCCCGGCGAATTCATTCCCGTGGCGGAGCAGCGTGGCCTCATCCGCACCATCGGCGGCTGGGTGCTGCGCGAGGCCTGCCGCCAGAACATGGCCTGGCAGCGCCAGGGCCTGGCGCCCATTCCCGTGGCCGTGAACCTCTCGACGGTCCAGTTCCGGCAGCGCAACTTCCTGGCCGAGGTGGAGCAGGTCCTGAAGGACACGGGCCTGGATCCGCGCTACCTCGCCTTCGAGCTGACCGAGAGCATGCTGATGGAGGACGTGAACGACCTCGCGCGCACGCTGGAGCGCCTGAAGGGGCTGGGAGTCAAGCTCGCCATCGACGACTTCGGCACCGGGCACTCGTCGCTCATGCACCTGAAGCGCTTCCCGATCGACAAGTTGAAGATCGACCGCACCTTCGTTCGCGACACCCCGGGGGACGCCGACGACGTGGCGATCACGGCGGCCATCATCGACCTCGCGCGCAACATGGGCATAACCTCCATCGCCGAGGGCGTGGACGACAAGGCGCAGTTCGATTTCCTGAAGAGCCGCGGCTGCGACGAGGTGCAGGGTTACCTATTCGCCCGCGCGATGCCTCCGGACGAGCTCGCGCAGTGGCTGGCGCGCCCCCATACCAACACCATCACGCGGCTGCAGACCGCGTAAGTACCAGCGCCGCGGCCGCCAGCCCCGCCCCAGCCCAGAAGGTGGCCGCCGGCCCCACGTAGTGCCAAAGCGCCCCCGCGAGCACGCTCGCGGCGAGGAGCGCCACGCCGCACGCCAGGTTGAACACGCCGAAGGCGGTGCCGCGCAGCCCCTCGGGCGCCGCCCCCGCGACCAGCGCCGCCAGCAGGCCCTGCGTGAGCCCCATGTGGAGGCCCCACAGCAGCACGCCCACCGCCAGCATCCCGATGCCGCCCGCGAGCGCCAGCACGACGTCGCCTGCGACCAGCGCCACGATGCCCCACGCGAGGATCGCGCGCGGCGAGGCGCGATCGGCGAGCCGCCCGGCAGGGTAGGCCACCAGCGCGAAGACGACGTTCATGCCCACCAGCACCAGGGGGGCCAACGCCACGGCGACGCCGAGGTTGTCGGCGCGCAGAACCAGGAATGCCTCGCTGAAGCGCGCCAGCGTGAGTGCGGCGCCGAGCGTTACCACCGCCCAGAAGGGCTTTCCCAGGGCGCGCATCGTGGCCCGGTCGAGGCGAGGCAATTGGGCCCCCGCCTTCGCGGGGGTGACGGCGTCGGCGGGGGTGACGGCGTCGGCGCGGGTGACGGCGTCGGCGGGGGCGGCACTTGCGTCTTCCCCGCGTAGGCGGGGATCCAATTCGGCCTCCGTCTTCGCCGGGGCGACGTCCTTCACCGCGAAGGCGACCAGCAGGAACGAAAGCATCGCGGGAATCACCGCGACCCAGAAAACGGCGCGGAAATCGTCGCTCCACGCGAGCATCAGGGCCATGGCGAGCAGCGGCCCGGTGAAGGCGCCGATGGTATCGAGGGACTGGCGCAGGCCGAAGGCGGCGCCGCGGATCGACGCGGGCGTGAGGTCCGCGATCAGCGCGTCGCGGGGCGCCCCGCGGATGCCCTTGCCGATCCGGTCGATGAAGCGCGCGGTGAACACGAGCCCCGGCCCGGTGGCGATGGCGAAGAGCGGCTTGGTGAAGGCGGCCATGCCGTAGCCCGCGGCGGTGAGCCACTTGCGATTGCGCCAGCGGTCCGAGAGCACGCCGGAGAACACCTTCACCCCCAGCGCCGTGGCTTCCGCGACGCCCTCGATCATTCCTACCACCAACACCGAGGCGCCGAGCCCCGCGGTGAGGTAGAGCGGCAGCAACGCGTGGACCATCTCCGAGGAGATGTCCATCAGCAGGCTCACGAATCCCAGCACCCAGACGCCGCGGGGAATGGCGGGAGAGGTCGTCATCGCCGGTATTATGGCGGTCCCGTGCGGGCCCCTCCGCGAAACGAGACATCCCATGGCCGATGACAAGATCCCCGAGAAGAAGCCCGAGGTCGCCGACCGGGTGTCCGTGACCCGCCACAAGGTGAAGCTCGGCGGCAAGTCGATCGCCTACACGGTCACCTGCGGCACGCTGGTGCTGCGCGAGGAGAGCGAGAAGGAAGGCAAGGCCGAGGGCCACAGCGCGCGCGCCCAGGTGTTCTTCATCGCGTACACGAAGGACGAGGTGAAAGCGGTAGCCCGCCGGCCGGTGACCTTCTCCTTCAACGGCGGGCCCGGCTCGAGCTCGGTGTGGCTGCACCTGGGACTGCTGGGCCCGCGGCGCGTGCCGCTGGAAGACGAGGCCGGCTCCGAGCTGCCGGGAAGCCTCGTCGACAACGAGTTCTCGCTCCTCGACGCTTCCGACCTGGTGTTCGTCGACCCCGTCGGCACCGGCTTCAGCCGCATGGTCGAGGGCGAGAAGGTGAAGGAGTACCACGAGTACCAGCGCGACCTCGAGAGCGTGGGCGGGTTCATCCGCCTCTACTGCTCGCGCTATGGCCGCTGGAGCTCGCCCAAGTACCTGATCGGCGAGTCCTACGGCACCACGCGCGCCTCGGGCCTCGCCGGCCACCTGCTCGAGCGCTACGGCATGTACCTCGAGGGCGTGATGCTGGTTTCGTGCGCGCTCGACTTCCAGGTGCTGCGCTTCGACCCGGGCAACGACCTGCCCCACGTGCTCTTCCTGCCGACCTATGCGGCGACCGCCTGGTACCACAAGCGCCTGGCGCCCGAACTCCAGAGGAAGCCGCTGCGCAAGCTGCTCGACGAGGTGGAAGCCTTCGCCGGCGGCGATTACGCCGCGGCGCTGTTCCAGGGCGCGCGGCTCGCGGGGAAGGAACGCAGCGACATGGTGACGCGCGTCGCGCGCTATACCGGCTTGTCGGAGGCCTACGTCGAGCGCGCCGATCTCAGGATCGAGATCTTCCGCTTCTGCAAGGAGCTGCTGCGCGACGACCACAAGACCGTGGGCCGGCTCGACAGCCGCTTCACCGGCGTGGACCGCGACGCGGTGGGGGCGGAGTTCGAGTACGACCCGGGCTTCTCCCCGATCTACGGGCCCTACAGCGCGGCGATGAACGACTACGTCCGCACCGACCTCAAGTTCGAGGCCGACGTTCCCTACGAGGTGCTGAAGTCGCTTTACGTCGACTGGGGGTGGAAAGACTTCGCCAACCGCTATGCCTCGGTCGGCGAGACGTTGAGGAAGGCGATGTCGATGAACCCAAAGATGCGGGTGCTGGTGGCGAGCGGGTACTACGATTTCGCCACGCCGCACTTCGCCGCTGACCATTCGATCGACCACCTGGGGCTCGCGCCGGAACTGCGGGGCAACATCTCCAAGAGTTACTACGAGGCGGGGCACATGATGTACGTGCACCGGCCTTCGCTCGTGAAGCTCGCGGCGGAGCTGCGCGCCTTCGTGAATGGGGCGAGCTAGGGCCCGGTGATGTCGCGGGTGTAGCTCGCGGCGAAGCTGCCGCCGTAGTTGCCCTGGCAGGTGTTCCCGCCGCAGCTCAACGTGCCGTTCTCGAAAGTGCGCACGCTGAAGCCCGTCATCGGCAGGCCGCGGAAACGGTGCGCGCCCGCGACGATGGCGCCGGTGCGCGTGTCCACGCGCGTCGACGAAGGAAGGCTCGAGACGCTCGTGTCGGTCGCGGAGAGGCCGGTAGCGAGCTGCAGCCACCCGCTGTCGAAGATCGAGCGTACTCCCACCTCGCCATAGCTGTAGCCCAGCGACCGCGACAGGAGGACCGAGGATGTGGCAGCGTCGCCGCGCGCGACGGGGACCACGTTGGCGTTCGCGCACAGCCGCCACTGCGTGCCCGGCACCGGAAAATCGGGATCTTCGGTCTCGCCTCCCGCCGACTCGCGGTTGTAGGCGCTGAAGCGAATCGGCTCGCCGGCGGACCCCGCGCAATCGATGCTCCACGTGGGCGGCCCGTTGAAGGGCGCGCGGGGCATGTCCGGCCGCAGGCGCAGGTGGCGGGTGGGAAACGTGATTACGAAGGCGCTCCTCGAGCGCGTGCCGCGCTCGAGGACGTACTCCGCCTCCGCCCGCCGGCGCATGAACACCGCGTCGACCGCCTCCGCGCCGGAGCTCCACGCCGAGCGGTAGACGTAGGGTCCGGACGCGACGACGCTCCAGGGGTCCACCTCGGCCGCGTCGAAGCCGGGGTAGGGATCGCCAGGGAGGCGGAAGAACGGCCGCGTCGACAACTCGGCGATCGCCTCGGCGCGCAGCGTGAAGTCGAAGCCGCGGTTCACGTCGATGAGCGTCAGGGTGCCGGAGAGGCCGCCCGTGGGCGCTCCAAGCCGTGGCTCTGGGTCGTTGCGCAGGCGCCCGCAGTTCGGCAACCCCGCCGAGTCGTGCGTGGCATAGGCGAGCGTCGTCGCGGCCAGCGTGGCCATTTCGATCACCTCGACGTATCCCTCGCGCGTCCGGTCCAGGCCCGAGCCCATGCCATCGCTCGAATAGAAGTCGCTTCGCAGCGGCCTCTGCGGCGGAGGGGCCACGTCTCCGGCGGCCGGCAGCGTGAAGGACGGATCGGTGCAGCTCACGTCGGAGGTGAAAACCGTCGTCCCCCCGCCCGCCACCGGCACCACCGCCGCGGTCCACATGTCGTTGGGCGACAGGTAGAGGTTGAACCAGCCCACCTCTTGCCCCACGCGCGACTCGCGGAAGCGCACGCGCAGCGCTTTCCCCTGCGACGTCCCGTTCACGATGCTGAGGTAGGTGTTCATCGTCCCGTCGGGGCCGGTCTGCGCGCTGTAGTACGGGAAAATCAGCGCCTGGCCGCGACCGTCGGGGTCGAGGCGCGCGGCCATTGCGTGAGGGCCACCCAGGACCGCGGCAAGCGCGCATGCGAGGGGGAGTAAACGGGTCGGAGCCCTCGTCGTCGCAACGTTCAAGGAGCGGTGATCTCGCGCCGGTACGTCGCCGTGAACGCGCCGCCATAGTTGCCCTGGCATGAGCCCGAGCCACACATGAGCGTGCCGTTCTCGAAGCTGCGGACGGTGAACCCGATCATGGGAAGTCCGCGGTAGTTGTGTGGTCCCGTGCGTACCTCTCCCGTCGCGTCGAGAATTCGAATCGAGGAGGGCAAGCTCGTGATCCCCTCGCGATTGCCGAAGACCACGGGCGTGATCCGCACCCAGCCGCTGGTGAACGTCGTCGGAAGCCTCACTTCCCGCTCCGACAACCCGGCGGTGCCCGACCGCAGCAAGGAGGGCGTCGTGGTCCGGGAGTCCGCTCCGACGGGAATCGAGTTACTCGAGGCGCAGACAGCGAGCGGTGCGATGGGCACGAAACCCCCACGACCGTTCGCTACCGTCTCGAGCCCGCCGCGCGTGTACGCCGTAACGGTGACGTACTCGGGAAAGATGCCCGCGCAACTGCCGCTCCAGGCGGGCGGACCGCTGAAAGGCGGCCGGGCGATCGGGACCTGCAACCCGAGGTGACGCGTTGGAAAGGAGAGCACGAGATCGGATCGCGAGCGGGTTCCGGTATCCAGCACGAACTCGGCGTCGAACGAGCTGCGCATGAGAGCGGCATCGACAGCGGTGGATCCCGCAGGCCAGACGGATAGCCAGGTGGAACCACCGTAGGAAACGACGCTGACCGGCGCGATCTCCGCCACGTCGAGGTTGGGATATGGATCGCTCGGGAGCCGGAAGTAAGGCGACTGAGCGAGATCGGCCAGCGCTTCCGCCTTGAGCGTGAAATCCATGCCGCGCGTCACGTCGATGAGGGTGAGCGTGCCCGACAATCCCCCGCTCGGCGGCGCGACGTTTGGAGACGTGTTGCCACGCAGGAACGAGCAGTTCGACGGAAATCCCGGGGAGTTGTGCGTGGCGGCAACCAGGCTCGAGCCCGTGAGTGTGGCCATTTCCAGGACCTCGACGTAGCCCTCGCGCGTCCGGTCGAGCCCGGCGCCGGCGCCATCGGCCGTGTAGTGCCGATTCGAGAAGGTGAGAGCCCGCGGCTCGCCCGGGATCTGCGCGGGGAAGTCCGACAAGCGCTCGAGTATCGGGTCGGTACAGCTCACGTCGCTGGTGACGAGGCTCGCGCCGCCCTCCGCGTGGGGCACGAGGGCCGCGGTCCACATGTCGTTGGGCGAGAGGTACAGGTTGAGCGAGGCGACCTCCTGCCCAAGGCGCGATTCACGGAAGCGCACGCGCAATGCCTTCGCGTCGCCCGTGTGGTTCACCAAGCTCAGGTAGGTGTTGAACGCGCCGCCGGAATCCGATTGCACGGTGAAGTACGGATAGAGAAGGGCCTCGCCGCGACCGTCGGGATCGAGGCGGACCGCCGTTGCCGTCGTCGCGTCCATCGCAGTGGCGAGGGCGATGACCAGTGCGCGCTTCCGGGCGGCCTTCATGGTCACACTGTAGCCGATTGCGCGTGCCGCCCCAGTGCCCACGCGACGTGCTCGCGGACGATTGCAGAGGGATCGTTCTCGCGCGTGCGCAGCGCGGTCACCATCGCATCCGACGCCGGCGCATTCCCCAGCGCCACCGCGATGTTCGAAAGCCACTTCGAGTGCCCGATGCGCCGGATCGCCGAGCCTTCCATGCGCCGGTCGAACTGCTCCTCGGTCCAGGCGAAGAGCTCGATCAACGACGGGGAATCGAGGCCATTCCTCACGGCGAAGTCAGGCACCGCGGCCACCTTCGCGTACTTGTTCCAGGGGCACACGAGCTGGCAGTCGTCGCAGCCGTAGATGCGGTTGCCCACGAGCGGGCGCAACGGCTCGGGGATCGCCCCGGGATGCTCGATGGTGAGGTAGGAGATGCAGCGGCGCGCATCGAGCTGGTAGGGAGCCACGATCGCCTGCGTGGGGCAGATGTCGATGCAGCGCGTGCAGGTGCCGCAGTAGTCGCCTTCCGGCGCGTCGCGCGCGAGGTCGAGGCCGACGAAGAGCTCTCCGAGGAAGAAGAGCGAGCCCGCATCGCGCGAGAGCAGCAGCGTGTGCTTGCCGCGCCAGCCCAGCCCCGCGCGCGCGGCGAGCGCCACCTCCATCACCGGCGCGCTATCGGTGAACACGCGGTAGGTGAAGGTCCCGAGCTCCGCGGTCATCCGGTCGGCGAGCGCCTGCAGCCGCGAGCGCAGCACCTTGTGGTAGTCGCGGCCTAGCGCGTAGCGGGAGATGAAGCCGAGGGTGGGGTCTTCGATCACCTCCCACGCGTCGTGCGCCTGCGGCGGGGTGTAGTTGAGGCGCGCGGTGATGATCGAGAGGGTGCCGGGCACCAGCTCCGCGGGACGGGCGCGGCGCTCGCCGTGGCGCGCCATATAATCCATCTCGCCGTGCCAGCCGCGGCCGAGCCACTCCATGAGGCGCGCCTCCTCGCTCGCGAGCTCGGTGCCGGCGATGGCGAGGTGGTCGAAGCCCAGCTCCCGGCCCCACGCCTTCACGCGCTCCTCGACGCTTCCTTCCCCAACCGCGGTGTGCATCCTTCGATGGTAACGCTCAACTCCGACCTGCCCGACGAGCCCGCCACGCTGGCGCTGGGAGGCGCCATGGCGGGCTGCCTCGTGCCGGGGCTCTCGCTGCACCTCATCGGAGACCTCGGCGCGGGCAAGACCACGCTCGCCCGGGGGATCCTGCGGGGGCTTGGCCACCCCGGCGCGGTGAAGAGTCCCACCTATACCCTGGTTGAAGTTTATAAGGTTTCGAGGTTACACTTGCATCACTTTGATTTTTATAGGTTCCACGACCCCAGGGAATGGATCGACGCCGGCTTCCGGGAGTCCTTCAACGGCAGCAACGTGACCCTGGTCGAATGGCCGGAGCGCGCGGGGAACCTGTTGCCGCCGCCGGACGTGGAAATCCGACTCACCACGAGCGGCGACGGGCGCATCGCGAACTGCATCGCGCGCTCGAAGCGCGGGGAAACATTCATCGCCTGCCTCGCCTTCCCTTCGAGATCTCCCTCGGCGATTTCCTGAAGGCCTTCGCGCTCGTCGCATTGCTGCTCGCGGCGGCCCCGGTGCTCGCGGCCGGCCTCCTCGCCTCGCGCGTGTGGCCCGCCGAGGAGTACACGCGCGTGACCCTCGAGGCCGCACGGCCGGTGAAGCACCAGTTCTTCTTCGTGAAGGATCCGGAGCGCCTGGTGGTCGACCTCGAGGGCGTGGATCTCGACGACGAGCTGAAGGCGCTCCCGGGGAAAGTCGCCGAGACCGACCCCTATATCCGCAGCGTGCGCGTGGCGGTGAACCGGCCCGGCGTGGTGCGCATCGTCTTCGACCTGAAGGCCGAGGTGCGGCCGTTCGTATTCCCCCTGGCGCCGGCGGGCGACTACCAGCATCGCCTGGTGCTCGACCTCTATCCGCTGAAACCCGCCGACCCGCTGATGGCGCTGCTGCAGCGCGACCCCGACCCGATCGCCGAGATCTCCCGCGGCAAGGTGGAAACGGCGCCCGTGGTGCCGGCCCAGGCGACGGCGATCCTTCCTTCGCCGCCGACGGTGGCGGCCCCCGGAGAGGCCACGTCGCCGAAGGACCTGCCGGTAGTGAAGCTCGAGCCGCGCGACAAGGTCGCGAAGCTGTCGGTGACCGATCGCAAGCCCGCCCCCAAGGTCGAGCGCCCGGTGATCGTGGCGATCGACGCGGGCCACGGTGGCGAGGATCCCGGCGCCCGCGGCCGCCATGGCGCGGTGGAGAAGGACGTGACGCTCGCGATCGCGCGGAAACTCAAGGCGCGCATCGACCAGGAGCCCAACATGCGCGCGGTGCTGGTGCGCGATGGCGACTACTACGTGCCGCTCGCCACGCGGGTGCAGAAGTCGCGCCGGGTATCCGCGGACCTCTTCGTCTCGATCCACGCCGACGCCTGGATCCGCCCCGACGCGCGCGGCTCGTCGGTGTTCGCGCTCTCGGAGCGCGGCGCCACTTCCACCGCGGCGCGGCTGGTGGCGCAGCGCGAGAACGCTTCCGACCTGATCGGCGGCGTGAATTTCGGCGTGGCGGACCCGGTGCTGGCCCGCACGCTCCTCGACTTGTCCCTCACCGCCACCATCAACGATTCGCTGAAGCTCGGCCGCGCGGTGCTGCAGGAACTGGGCGAGGTGAACTCGCTGCACAAGCAGGCGGTGGAGCAGGCGGGCTTCGCGGTGCTGAAGGCGCCCGACATTCCCTCGATCCTGGTGGAGACGGCGTTCCTCTCCAACCCCGACGAGGAGCGCAAGCTGAAGGACCCGGCGTACCAGGACCGGATGGCGAATGCGATCGTCCTGGGGCTGCGGCGTTACCTCTCGGCCAATCCGCCGCTTGCTCGCGCGCCTCGTACGATCAGCGTGAAGTGATTCTTTGCGCCCGGGCGAAGGCCGCGGGACCTGATTGAGCCGGCCGTCGCTTCAGCTCAGGATAGGATTAGATAGCTATTCGAGCGGTGATCTTGCGGGCGACACTCCACGGCCGATCGATCAAGGACCGCGGCCCTCGCCCGGGCGCTAAGCCGAACTAGTCTGCGGCGCTAGCAGCAGCTTCCCGCATCGAGGCTGCCTGTGCCCGCAGCATCGCAGTCGCCTCCAATGCGGTGACGGGCTTCGAGAAGAGATAGCCCTGGAACGCCTCGCAGTGGTTCAGGCGCAGGAATTCCAGCTGCGCGCGAGTCTCCACCCCTTCGGCGATCACCCGCAGCTTGAGGCGCTTGGCCATCGCGATGATGGCCTCGGTGATCGAGCTCGACTGGTTGTCTTCGACCACGTTCATGATGAACGAGCGGTCGATCTTCATGCTGGTGGCGGGCAGGCGGTTCAGCTGGCCCAGCGACGAGTAGCCCACGCCGAAGTCGTCCACGGCGACTTGCATCCCCACGGTGCGCAGTTGGGTGAGGGTCTCGATCGACTGCTCGAGGTTGCGCATGATCATGGTCTCGGTGATTTCGAGCTCGATGTTGCGCGGGTTGGCGCCGGTCTCGCGCACGATCTCGAGGATGGTGTGCACCAGGCGGTGGGACATGAACTGGCGAGGAGAGATGTTGATCGAGATGGTAACGATCGGCAGCCCGTCCTTCTCCCACTGGCGCAGCTGCTGGCAGGCGGTGCGGAACACCCACTCGCCGATCGGGACGATGAGGCCCAGCTCCTCGGCCACGAAGATGAAGTCCTTGGGGAAGACCTCGCCTTTCGTGGGGTCGTTCCAGCGGATCAGCGCCTCCATGCCGGAGATGCGCCCGGTGTCGATTTCCACCTGCGGCTGGTAGCGCAGGAAGAATTCCTGGTTCTCGATCGCCTTGCGGAGCTTGCTCTCGATCTCGAGGCGCTTGGAGAGGAGGAAATTCAGGTCGTTGGTGAAGAAGCGGATGGTGTTGCGGCCCGCGTCCTTCGCCTGGTACATCGCGTTGTCGGCGTGCTTCAACAGCTGGTGCACGTCGGTCGCGTCGTTGGGGAAGTGGCTGATGCCGATGGAGGGGGTGACATGGATGTCGTGGCCGCCGATCTCCACCGGGCGGGCCAGCTCCACCAGGATCTTGTCGGCCACGATGCGGGCGCCCTCGGGCTTGTCCAAGTCGGGGAGGATGATCACGAACTCGTCGCCGCCTTCCCGCGACACGGTGTCCGCCTCGCGCACGCAGCCCAGCAGCCGCTTGGCCACGTCCTTCAGGATGAAGTCGCCGGTGTCGTGGCCGAGCGTGTCGTTCACCAGCTTGAAGCGGTCGAGGTCGAGGAACAGCACCGCCACGTGGCGCTGCTTGCGGCGGGCGGCCATGATCGCCTGGTTCAGCCGGTCCTGCATCAGGCGGCGATTGGGCAGCCCGGTGAGCGCATCGTGGTGCGCCATGTAGTGGATGGTGCGCTCGGTGTTGAGCCGCTCGGTGATGTCCTGGATCAACGAAGCGAATCCGACCAGCTCGCCGGCCGGATCCACGAGCGGCGTGTTGTACCACTCGCAGTGGACGGTCCTGCCGCCGCGGGTGATGTTGCCGAGCGTGGACTTGTTGCCCTCCTTCGACTCCATCAGCTCGCGGCACATCGCGTCCATCTCGATGCGCGTGGTCTCTCCCGCCACCAGCTCCGTCAAGTTTTCCCCCAGCGCTTCGTAGGAGGGAAAGCCGAAGATCGCCTCGGCCGCCGGGTTCCACGCGGTCACGCGGCCGCGGTAGTCCCACTCGATCACCGCGAGCGGGGTGCGGTCGAAGTGCAGGCGCAGGCGCTGGGCGGCGAGGAGCTCGCCCTGCTGCGCGCGCAGCCGCCCCACGGTCTCCTCGGCGAGGGCCTGGTTGGCCTCGGCGACGCGGGTGCGCTCGAGGCCGAGCTCGGTGTTGAGGTTCTCGCGCGAGCGGCGCACGCCGAGCGAATCCATGAGGGCCGCGTGCACGCGCTCGTGCACGTAGGGCAGGGTGCCGGCCAGCACCAGGATGAGCCCCGAGAGGAACATCTGGTTCCTCTCGCCGCTCGCGCCCAGCGATACCGCGAGGGGGACGAGCCCCAGGAAAGCGGTGATCTTGTAGGCGTAGCGGTGAGGCGCGTAGTAGCCCACGGCGCCGGTGATGAGCAGTATCACCAGCATCACCACCGAGAGGCGCTGCACCATGCGCGAGGTCTCGGGCAGCAGCACCGTGCCGATCACCATCCAGCACAGGCCCGCCAGTACGGTGCCCGCGAGGAACCAGGTCTCCCATTTCGGGATTTCGTCGTCGGGCGGATTGGTCTGGATGAACGCCTTGTAGACCAGGTAGCGGCCGACGGCCACCATCGAGATCGCGAAGAACCACGCGAAGAGCGCGGGGCGCGAGAGGTCTTCCCAGAGGATCGCCCCGAGGATGAACACCACCAGCAGCGAGGCGAGGTAGCCCGCGAGGGAAAACCGGAACAGCAACCGCACCTGCTCGGCATGCAACGGCAGGTCGGCCTTGGCCGATGCGTTGCCTTGCGGGAGGGAGGTTTCCGGGATCATTCCACTCCTGACGCGGGGCGTTTCAGCGAGGGGTTTCAGGGCGTGGCCAGTGTAACATTTGCCTGTGGGCCTGATACGCAATCTTCCCGAGCTTCTCGTCAACCAGATCGCCGCCGGCGAGGTCATCGATCGCCCTGCCGCCGCGCTCAAGGAATTGATGGAGAACAGCCTCGACGCGGGCGCCCAGTCGGTGGCCGTGGACCTGGTCGAGGGCGGTGTGCGTCGCATCCGCATCGTCGACGATGGGGTTGGCATCGAGCGCGACGACCTGCCGCTCGCGGTGGCGCGCTATGCCACCAGCAAGATCGCGACACTCGAGGACCTCGAGCGCGCCGCGACCCTCGGCTTCCGTGGCGAGGCGCTCGCTTCCATCGGCGCCGTGGCGCGGCTCGCGATCTCGAGCCGTCGCGCCGGCGACCGGCATGCATGGCGCATCGCGTGCGAGGCCGGGGAGGTTTCCGCCGTGGAGCCCGCGGCGCTGGCTGCGGGCTCCACCATCGACGTCGAGGACCTCTACTTCAACACGCCCGCGCGGCGCAAGTTCCTGAAGAGCGAGTCGACCGAGTTCGCGCGCTGCGACGAGGCGTTCACGCGCATCGCCCTCTCACGCCCCGCGGTGGCGTTCTCGCTCGTGCACAACGGCCGCCGGTCGGCGCACATGCCGCCGGAGGATTCG
The DNA here is from genome assembly GCA_031375445.1 of Burkholderiales bacterium. Lineage (GTDB taxonomy): Bacteria > Pseudomonadota > Gammaproteobacteria > Burkholderiales > Usitatibacteraceae > Usitatibacter. The sequence continues at coordinate 14,574 of JANMHV010000013.1, forward strand.
CGGGCGCGGGCCGCGCGCCTGTTGGGCGAGGACTTCGCCGCGGGCGCGGTGGAGGTGCGCGCGGACAGCTCGCGCCTCGCGCTCTCCGGGCTTGCGGCCGCGCCCGGCTTCACGCGCGCCAATCGCGATTCGCAGTACCTCTACGTGAACGGGCGATTCGTTCGCGACAAGGTGGCGGCCCACGCCATCCGCGAGGCCTATGCCGACGTGATGCACCACGACCGGCATCCCGCCTACGTGCTCTTCATCGACATCGATCCCGCGCTGGTCGACGTGAACGTGCATCCCACCAAGAGCGAGGTGCGCTTCCGCGACTCCGGCGCGCTGCACCAGTTCATGTTCCACGGGCTCTCCCGCGCGCTCGCGGGGAAAATGGGGTCAGAACAGGTTTCCGCGCTCCACCCCAAACCGGGGTCAGACTCCGGTTTCGCTTCCTGGCGGCCGAAACCGGAGTCCGCCCCCGGTTTTGGACAGGGGTCGTTCGCGGTGGCGCAGCCCGCGGCGGCGTATGCGGCGCTGTTCGAATCGGCGGTGTCCGACGAGCGCCGAGCCGTTGCGGCCGAGTTGCCGCGCGAGTCGCCGCTCCTCGGCTTCGCGCTTGCGCAGCTGCACGGGGTGTACGTGCTGGCCCAGAACTCCGCGGGCCTGGTGCTGGTGGACATGCATGCGGCCCACGAGCGGATCGTCTACGAAGGGCTCAAGGAGGCCCTGGATGCGGCGGTGCTGCCCTCGCAACCGCTGCTGGTGCCGATCCCGATGACCGCCACGCCCGAGGAGATCGAGCAGGCGCAGGCGGGCCGCGGCGCGCTGGAAAGCCTGGGCTTCGATGCCGCGCCTTCGGGTCCGCGCGAGATCGTGGTCCGCGCGGTGCCGGCGCTGCTCGCGGACCTCGATGCCGCGGGGCTGCTGCGATCGGTGCTTTCCGAGATGCGTGAGTTCGGCGCCTCGCGCGTGCTGGTGGAGCGCCGCAACGAGCTGCTCTCCACCATGGCGTGCCACGCCGCGGTGCGTGCCAACCGCCACCTCACGCTGCCGGAGATGAACGCGCTCTTGCGGCAGATGGAGGCGACCGAGCGCGCCGGCAGCTGCAACCACGGCCGCCCGACGTGGCACCAGTTCGCGATGCCGGACCTCGATCGCCTCTTCATGCGGGGGCGGTGAAGGCGGTCTTCCTCCTCGGGCCCACGGCGAGCGGCAAGACCGCGGTCGCGCTCGAGCTCGCGGCACGTTTCCCGATCGAGGTGGTGAGCGTCGATTCCGCGCAGGTGTACCGCGGCCTCGACGTCGGCACCGCGAAGCCCGATGCCGCCACGCGCCGGCGCATCCCGCACCACCTGGTCGACATCGAGGATCCCACCGGCGCCTATTCCGCCGGCCGCTTCCGTGCCGATGCGCTGCGACTCGTCGCCGACATCCATGGCCGCGGCCGCTTGCCGGTGCTGGCGGGCGGCACGATGCTCTACTTCCGCGCGCTCACCCGGGGCATCGCGGACATGCCGGTCGCGCATCCGGAGGTTCGCGCCCGGCTCGAGGCGCGGGCCCTGGCCGAGGGATGGCCCGCGCTGCACCGCGAGCTCGAGCAGGTGGACCCGGCAAGCGCCGCGCGCATCGATCCGCAGGACTCGCAGCGCATCCAGCGCGCGCTCGAGGTCTACGCCGTGAGCGGGCGCTCGATCGCTGACTGGCACGCGGAAACCGACAGCAGGCCGCTGCCGTTCGAGTCACTCGCGATCGGCCTCGAGCCCTCGGACCGTGCGGTGCTGCACCAGCGCATCGCCACGCGCTTCAACGAAATGCTGGAGGGGGGGCTGGTGGAGGAACTGCGCGTGCTGCGCGCGCGCTACGCGCTGGAAGCGACGCTGCCCGCCATGCGCACGGTGGGATACCGGCAGGCATGGGACACGCTCGAGGGTCACGAGCCTGAGGCGACGCTTGCCGATCGCGGCATCGCGGCCACGCGGCAACTCGCCAAGCGCCAGCTCACCTGGATGCGCTCGATGGACCGGCTGGAACGCTACGACTGCCTGCGCCCCGACCTCGCGGCAGCGGTGTCGGGGCGGGTCGAGGCGTTTTTCAGTCTTCCCCGTGGTACTTGAAGCTCACCTTCATCTTGGCGCGGAAGATGAGTTTGCCGCCCTCGATCTTCACGTCGAGCTTGTCGACTTCTGCCACTCGCAGGTCGCGCAGGCTCTTGGATGCCGCGCTGACACCATTCCTGGCGGCGTCGGCCCAGGAGTCGCTGCTGGTGCCCACGATCTCGATGACCTTGTAGACGGCGGGCGTGTGGTCCTTGCTTTTCTTGGCCATTCCTCATTCTCCGGAAGATCGAAACGAACGCCCAATATACCGCTACCGGCCGCCGGGGCGCGAATCGCGCACCGTGGCTGAGGCGGCTCCCTCGGCGAAGGTGATCTCGAGCGCGTCGCCGGGTGCCAGTCCCAAGCTGGTGGCGCGCACGTGCCCGTCGGGTCCGCGCACGATGCTGTAGCCACGACCCAGCACCTGCGTCGGATCGAGGTGGGAGAGGGAAGCGGCGAGTGCCGCGACGCGGCGAGCGCGATCGGCGAGGGCGCGTGTCGCCAGGGCCGCGAGCCGCTCGCCCAGGCGCCCGACCTCGCGCCGCTCGCGCGCCACGTCCGGAAGCGCCCGCGCGAGGCGCGGTGCCGCGGACGCCAGTGCCATGCGGCGGCGCGCGTGCATGCCCTGCATCGCGACGGCAAGGCGTCGACGGGCCCCAGCCACACGCTCGCCGTCGCGCGCCAGCCGCTCCGAGGGAGTGAGCAGTCGCCGTGCCGCGTGGTCCAGGCGCTGCGACAGGCGTTCGACGATTCGCGCCAGGTCACGGCGCAGGCGCCGCCGGCGAGCCGCGACCTCTTCCACAAGCGCCTCGCGATCGGGGCTCGCCGCCACGGCCGCCGCGGTGGGCGTGGGCGCGCGCAGGTCGGCCACGAAGTCCGCGATGGAGAAATCGGTCTCGTGCCCCACGCCGCTCACCACCGGGATCGCGCTCGCCACGATGGCGCGCGCGACCACCTCCTCGTTGAAGGGCCACAGGTCCTCGAGGCTGCCGCCGCCGCGGCACACCACCAGCACGTCGCATTCCGCGCGCGCGTTGGCCCTGCCGATGGCGCGTGCGATCTGCCCCGCGGCGGCCTCGCCCTGCACCTGCGCCGGGTACAGGATCACGGGCACCATCGGCGCCCGGCGCCGCAGGGTGGTGAGCACGTCCCGGAGCGCCGCGGCTCCCGGCGAAGTCACGATCCCGATGGCGCGGGGAAACCTCGGCATCGGGCGCTTCCTCTGCGCCTCGAAGAGCCCTTCACCCGCGAGCCGCGCCTTGAGCTTCTCGAACGCCTCGAACAGCTTTCCCAGCCCCGCCTTGCGGATCTCCTCCACCACCAGCTGGTAGCTGCCGCGTGGCTCGTAGAGCGTCACGCGGGCCCGGACCTCCACCTGCAGCCCCCCCTCGGGACGGAAGTCCAGGAACTGGGCGCGGGTGCGGAACATGGCGCAGTCCACCGAGGCGCCGGAGTCCTTGAGGCAGAAGTACCAGTGGCCGGACGTGGCAAGCTTCACGTTGGAAAGCTCGCCGGCCACCCACAGCGTCTCGAAGCGGTTCTCCAGCAGGGCTCGCACCTGGCGGTTGAGCTCGGTGACGGTGACGAGGGGATCGGGGAAGAGGCTCACCATGGGAAGGAGGGAGGATGGTAGGTAAAACCCGGCCGAAACGGCGTAGGACAACGGGATGTTGCCACGTAGGACAAGCGGAAATGGATCGTAGGATGCCTTTTACCTCCCGGGGCGAGGGAAAGTGCCTATCCACCGCTCTGTAGGACAAGCGCCTCGCCAGGCGTCTTGCTCCTGTCATTGAGTGCTTGACAGGGGCAGAAAAGAGTCAACTATTTGATTTTTATGAATATTCACGGTTCGCTCAAAAAATGAGCGAAGGAAAGAAAAGCCTTTCGCATACGTCACTTGGCGAGGGTCGCGGAACACCGTCCACAGGGTTATCCACAGGCTCTGTGGATGATTCACCACACTCCGGGACCTTCGCTAACACACTTCCGAACGGCCTACAAAAATCTCTCGCGACGGGGCGCGGAAGGCCCCTCCGGGAGCCGGGTGGAGTAGGCGCACACCTCCACAACAAATCGGCTTTCGCGTCAAGCAGTTCGGCGTGCGGGTTGTGCTTTCGGGGGGTGGTGTGCACCAGTGCTTGTGGAATCACCGACCGCGGGCTAAAGTGCGTGCGGATTTAACGCGAGGAGCATTCCGCAAGTGCTGTCGATTATCGAAGCGGCCGGCTGGCCGATCTGGCTCATCATCATCACCTCGGTCGTTGCCCTCGCCATCATCGGCGAGCGCTTCTACTCCCTTCGCACTTCCCTCGTCGCCCCCCGCGACGTGCTTCCGGCCACGATCCAGGAGTTCCGCCAGAAAGGGGTGACCCAGGACCTGGTGAACCGGCTGCAGAAGGGTCCCCTGATCGGGCGCATCTTCGCCGCCGCGCTGGTGAACGAGCGCAGTCCCCGGGAAATCCTGAAGGACGCGGTGGAAGATGCCGGACGCGCCGTGGCCCTGGACCTCGAACGCTTCCTCACCACCCTGGGCTCGATATCCACCATCGCCACGTTGCTGGGTCTCTTCGGCACCATCGTCGGCATGATCGAGATCTTCGGCTCGCAGAATCCCACCAGCGGCGCGGGCAACCCCGCGGCCCTCGCCCACGGCATCTCGGTGGCGCTCTACAACACGCTCTTCGGCATCGCCGTGGCCATCCCGGCGGTGATCTTCTACCGCCACTTCCGCAACCGCGTGGACGTCCTGGTGATCGAGATGGAAAGCCAGGCCATCAAGCTGATCGAGATCGTGCACGGCGAGCGGCGGGCATGAACTTCCGCCGCGGTCGGGCGCGGGAAGAGCCCGACATCAACCTGATCCCGCTGATCGACATCCTGATCGTGGTGTTGATCTTCCTGTTCCTCACGACCACCTATAGCCGCTTCTCCGAGCTCCAGATCAACCTGCCCGAGGCCGCGGCCGACCGCGCCGCTGACAAGCCCACGATGCTCAGCGTCGCGGTCGATTCCGGCGGCAAGTACGCCATCAACGGCGCCCAGACCGCGTTCGGCAGCACGCAAAACTTCGCCAATGCGCTGCGCGAAGCCGCCAAGGGCGCCAAGGAGCCGGTGATCGCCATCAGCGCCGATGCCGCCGCCACGCACCAGTCGGTGATCAACGTGATGGAAAGCGCGCGTCTCGCGGGCTACAACCAGATCTCGTTCACGACGCAGCGCCGCTAGGCCATGGGCGCGTGGCTGGAGCGCGAATGGCAGCGCCTGGGCGGCGGGGCGCTCGTCCTGCTGCCGTTCACGATCCTGTTCGCGCTCGGCGCCTGGGCGCGGCGCATGCTCTACAAGGCGGGAATCCTGCGCCCCTGGTTCGCGAAGGTGCCGGTGGTGGTGGTGGGCAACATCACCGTCGGCGGCTCCGGAAAGACCCCCCTCGCGCTCGAGGTCCTGGAGATCCTGCAGAAGCACGGCTTCAACCCCGGGGTGGTCGCGCGCGGCTATGGGCGCGTCCCGTCCCGCGAGCAGGATCCGCGTGGCGTGGTGCGCGTCTATCCCGATGTGGCGACGCCGGAGCACTTCGGCGACGAGCCGGTCCTGATCGCACGCCGCTCCCGGGTGCCGGTGTACATCTCGCCGGATCGACCTGCTGCCGCCCGCGCGCTGCTGGAGGCCCATCCCGAAACCGACGTGATCGTGAGCGATGACGGCCTGCAGCATTACGCGCTCGGACGCGACCTCGAGATCGCGGTGGTGGATGGCGAGCGGCGCTTCGGCAACCGGCTGCTGCTGCCCTCGGGCCCGCTGCGCGAGACCGTGGCGCGGCTCGGCACCGTGGACGCGGTGGTGTGGAACGGCGGGGCCACCGACGAGGCGCTCGGCCCGCGGCGCTTCGCGATGCGGCTCGGCAACGAGCGCTTCGTCTCCCTCACCTCGGTCGAGCAGATGACACCGGCGGAGTTCGCGCTCGCCGCGCGCGGGCGCAACGTCGCGGCACTCGCCGGCATCGGCAACCCGGACCGCTTCTTCGAGCACCTCGCGGCGCTGGGTGTCGCGGCGCGCAACCGGGCCTTCCCCGACCACTACCTCTACCAGGCGCAGGACCTGAAGCTGCCGGGCGCCGAGGTGATCGTGATGACCGAGAAGGATGCCGTAAAATGCGCGGCATTCGCCGACTCGCGCATGTGGTTCCTGCGCGTGGATGCGATCCTTCCCCCGGAGTTCGAAGAGTTCCTGCTCGAGCGCCTCGAGCGCCCACGGAGAGGCGATGGACCCCAAGCTGCTTGAAATCCTGGTGTGCCCGATCTGCAAGGGTCCGCTCGAATGGCGCCGCGATTCGCGCGAGCTGCTGTGCAAGGCCGACCGCCTCGCCTTCCCGGTGCGCGACGACATCCCGGTGATGCTCGAGGACGAGGCCCGCGCGCTCAAGCCCGACGAAGAAGCGTAGCGGCGCCGTCGTGGAGCGGCCCGCCTTCAAGGTGCTGATCCCGGCGCGCATGCGCTCGACGCGCCTGCCGGGAAAGATGCTGGCCGACATCGGCGGCAGGCCCCTGGTGGCATGGGTCGCCGAGCGGGCGCGGGCGAGCGGTGCCGAGGCCGTGGTGATCGCTACCGACCACGTGGACATCGAGCGCGCCGTGACCGGCCTGGGTTACCAGGCCTGCCTTACCTCCGAGGCCCACGAGACGGGCACCGACCGCCTCGCCGAGGCGGTGGGCCTGCTGGGCCTGGCACCCGGCGAGATCGTGGTGAACGTGCAGGGCGACGAGCCGCTCATCGACCCGGCCCTGGTGCGTGCCGTCGCGGCCGAGCTCGCCGCGCGGCCCGAGGCGTCGATCGCCACCGCGGCGCATCCGATCCGCGACGCGGCACAGTTCTTCGACCCCAACGTGGTGAAAGTGGTCGTGGGCGAGGATGGCTGCGCCCACTATTTCTCGAGGGCGCCGATCCCCTACGCCCGGGACGCCTTCGCCGCCGGGCGCGAGGCCCTGCCCGACGGGCTTCCGGCGCTGCGCCATATCGGCATCTACGCCTATCGTGTCGCGTACCTGCGGCAGTACGCCTCGCTTACCCCGACGGCGCCGGAGCGCTTCGAGGCGCTGGAGCAGCTGCGCGCGCTGGGCCACGGGCACCGCATCGCCGTGGCGCGCTGGGAGGGACCCCTGGAGGCCGGAGTCGATACGCAGCTTGACCTGGATCGGGTGCGGGCCAGGCTTGCACGGCTATAATCGCCCGCTGACACGAGAACCCTCGGAGGGGTCGTAATGCGCCTGATATTGCTGGGGGGCCCGGGGGCCGGTAAGGGCACCCAGGCGGGATTCATCACGCAGCGCTACGGCATCCCCCAGATTTCCACGGGCGACATGCTGCGAGCCGCGGTCAAGGCGGGAACGCCGATCGGCCTCGCCGCCAAGGCGGTGATGGATCGCGGCGACCTGGTGTCCGACGACATCATGATCGTGCTGGTGAAGGAGCGCATCACCGCCGCCGATTGCGCCAACGGGTTCCTGTTCGACGGGTTCCCCCGCACCATCCCCCAGGCCGACGCGATGAAGGCGGCCCGCGTGCCGCTCGAGCACGTGGTCGAGCTCGCGGTGGACGACGCGGTGATCGTGGAGCGCATGTCGGGGCGCTGGTCGCACACGCCCTCGGGGCGCACCTACCACGTGAAGTTCAACCCGCCCAAGGCCGCGGGGAAGGACGACGTGACGGGGGAAGCGCTCACCCAGCGCAAGGACGACGAGGAGGCGACCGTCCGCAGGCGCCTCGGGGTCTACCACAAGCAGACCGAGCCGCTGGTGGCGTACTACTCGAAGTGGGCGAATTCCGGCGACGTTGAAGCGCCCAAGCACCATCGCATCGACGGGTTGGGAAAGGTCGAAGAGGTTCGTGATCGCATCTTCCAGGCACTGGGATAGACGCCCCGACGGCACCACGAAGGTCACGAAGGTCCACAAAGGTTCACAAATGAAAGCTGATGCGTGTCGGTCGTGGCTGCGTCGTTGATGCCCACCAATTAATGAAGAAACCATCGTGCACCGTTGTGGACC
>JANMHV010000014.1:0-5325 GCA_031375445.1 Burkholderiales bacterium
ATCGCCAGGCTCTCCGCTGCGTCGACGTTGTCATCGGCGACCAGCACGTTGAGCACTGAACCGGTCTTACCGATCGGCGCAACCTGATCCTGGCTTTGAGGGGCGTCGACTTGTTGCTGCTGGACGACTGGCAGGCGCACTGTGAAGGTGCTGCCCTGGCCTTCTCCTGGGCTGGCAGCCGTTACGGTGCCGCCGTGCATCTCGACCAGGCGCCGAACCAGCAACAAGTCGACGCCCCTCAAAGCCAGGATCAGGTTGCGCCGATCGGTAAGACCGGTTCAGTGCTCAACGTGCTGGTCGCCGATGACAACGTCGACGCAGCGGAGAGCCTGGCGATTCTCTTAAAGCTGGGTGGCCATCAGACAACCGTCGTGCATGACGGCCACGCTGCCCTGCGTCTGGTGGTGGAGCGCCGGCCAGACTTTGCGTTTCTGGATATCGGCATGCCTGGGCTGACCGGGTATGAAGTGGCCCAGATGATCCGGCAGACGCCTGGGACGGACCAGACTGTCTTGGTAGCGCTAACCGGCTGGGGAGCTGATCACCACCAAGAGCAAGCACGCAAGGCGGGGTTTAACCACCACCTGACCAAGCCAGCCGACATCGCAGCGATCGATGCGCTGCTTGCCGCACACCCCGCACGTGCCGCAACCTAGCAGAATCCCGTCTGTCATCGTTGCAGCCATTGCACCCCATATCGGCCTTTTGCCCCTATCCCGATTGGGCCTCCGCTCGAGCGGATCCTTCGCCCGCGCTACTTCCCGGCGTTCAGGTGCTTGATCGCGTCCGAGTAGACCTGGTGCTGCTGGCGCAGGTAGGCGCCGTACTCGTCGGGCCCCATCACCTTGATCTCGGCGCCGGAAATGGCGAGGTTCGTGGCGATCGAGTCGCCATGCTTCGCGACCACCTTCTTCACCGCCGAGTGCAACGCCTCCACCACCTCGCGCGGCGTGCCCTTCGGTGCCAGCAGCCCGTAAACCACCGGGCTCGCCACGTTGTAGCCCAGCTCCTTGAGCGTCGCCACGTCCGGATACCCCTTCATGCGCGTGTCGCTGTAGACCGCGAGCGGCCGCAGCGCCCCCGACTTCATATGCGCCTGGGCGGAGCCGGCGGAGGTGGAGGCCGCGTCCACGTGGCCTCCCAATAGCGCCGTGATCGCGGGGCCGCTGCCCTGGTAGGGCACGTGGGTCCACTTCACTCCCGCGTCCTTGGCGAGCATTTCCGTGAGGAGGTGCGTGATGCCCATCGCCCCGGAGCTGCCGTAAGTGACCTTGTCCGGATTCTTCTTCGAGAACTCCACCAGGTCCTTCATCGTGCGGTGGGGCGAATTGCCCGGCACGATCAGCATCAGGTTGCCCTCGGCGAACGCCACCACCGGCGTGAACGAATCGAGCGTGTACTTCGAATCCTTGTCGGCGATGGGTCCCAGAACCACCGAGCCGATCGAGGTCCCGACCAGCGTGTAGCCGTCGGGCTTGCTGCCCGCCACGAACGCGGCACCCACGCCGCCGCCCGCGCCGGGCTTGTAGTTGAGGATCACCGGCTGGCCCAGGAACTCGCCCATCTTCTCCACGAAGGGCCTCAGGATCGTGTCGGTGCTGCCCGGGGCGAAGGGGCTCACCACCGTCACGACCTTGCTGGGGAACGGGGGCTGCTGCGCGAAGACCGGGGCGGCGAGCGCCGCGAGGAGCAGGGCGGCGCACTGGAACACGGTGGAGCGCATGGGGGGTCTCCCAAAGTCTGTATACAGCAGTATACTACCGGCATGAGCGCGACCCCGTCCACCCCCGCGAGCCCCCCAGGCGAGCTCACCCGCGGCTTCGTCGAGCGCCTGCTCGGCTGGAGCGCCGATGATCCCGCGCTGAGCGATCGCTGCAGGCTGCTGCTGCTCGATGGCGTGGCGGTGGCCGCCGCGGGCGCGCGGGAGGCGGGGCCCACGCTCGCCGCCAGCGTGCTCGCGAGCTCCGGGGGCCATTGCACCCTGATCGGGCGCAGGGCCACGACCCTTCCCTGGGAGGCGGCGCGAATCAACGGCATGGCGATGCACGTGCTCGACTACGAGCCGATGTGGGAGCCGCCCAACCACGCCATCTCCCCGCTGCTTCCCGCGCTCCTCGCCCTGGCCGAATCCCGGGAGCGCGAGGGCCACGGCCCCCAGGGCGAGGCGTTGCTGCGCGCGCTCGCCATCGGCATCGAGGCCCAGGGCCGGTTGCGCCTGTCGTCGGGCCAGTTCGAGCCGGCGAAGCTCACCTTCCATCCGCCCGGGGCCGTCGGAGCCATCGCCTCCGCGCTGGGCTGCGCGGCACTCCTGGGGCTGGGGACGCACGAAGCCACCATGGCCGTGGGCATCGCCGCGTCTCGCACCGGGGCACTCCTCGCCAACGTGGGCTCGCACACCAAGGCGCTGCACTGCGGGGACGCGGCCGCGAACGGCCTGCAGGCGGCACTCCTGGCCGAGCGCGGGTTCGGCGCCGATGGCGACGCGCTGGGAAGCCCGCGAGGATGGGGGAACGCGTATTTCGGCAAGGGGTTCGATCCCGAGCCGCTCCTCGCTCCCCTGGGCCGCGGCCGCGCGCTCGATCCGGGTTGCTCGTGGAAGCTCTTCCCGTCCCAATTCGCCACCCACTTCGGCATCACCGCGGCGCTCGATGCGCGCACGCACCTGGGCGCGGTCGCGCCCGGCGACATCGAGAGCGTCCGCCTCACCGTGCCCCCGATGCCGTATATCGATCGTCCCCGTCCCGCCACGGGGCTCGAGGGCAAGTTCTCGTGGCAATACACGGCGGCGCTGGCGCTCCTCGATGGCGAGGTGAACCTCGAAACTTTCAGCGACGCGCGGCGCCACGCGCCCGATGTCGACCGGCTGCTCGAGCGCCTGGAGCTGCGCCCCGATCCCGCCATCCCCGGCCGCTTCGACCAGATGCATGTGGAGATCGAGGTGGCGTGCCGCGACGGACGGACCGTGGCTTGCCGTTGCGCGGCTCCCCTGGGAAGCCTCAAGCGCCCGATTCCTGCGGCGCGGGTGGAGGCCAAGGCGCGGGAGCTGCTCGAGGCGTCGCTGGGCGCGGCGAGCGCCGAAGCATTGATGCAGTCGCTGGGCCGGGCCGACCCGGCGCTGGAAATAACGAGGTTGATGGGGCTGCTGGCGGCCGAGGCCGCGGTCGCGGCACGGGAATCGAAACCAATGGAGAGGGTGTGATGAGCCAATACGACGTGGTGGTGGTGGGTGCGGGCAATGCGGCGCTGGCCGCGGCGGTGTCGGCGCGCGAGAGCGGCGCGAAGGTGCTGGTGCTGGAGAAGGCGCCGATCGAGATGCGCGGCGGCAACACCCACTGGAGCGGCGGGCTCTTTCGCTTCGCGTACGGCGAGCCGCGCGCGGTCGAGCCGCTGATTCCCGGCGCCGACAAGAAGCACGCGAACTTCTACGACGGCATCAAGGCGTACACGCCCGACGACTTCCACGCCGACTTGATGCGCGTCACCAACGGCCGCACCGACCCCGTGCTCTCGCGCGTGATCGTCGAGAACTCGAAGGAGACCGTGTTCTGGATGCACGACACCGGGCAAGTGGCGATGGAGCCCGCGATCTCGGTGGCCGCCGTCAAGAAGGGCGATGGCTTCGTGTGGCTGCGCGGCCTCGTGGTGCGCGCGATCCACGAGGGCGTGGGGCTTTCGACCTCCTGGTTCAAGACCTGCGAGAGGATGGGCATCGAGGTGCGCTACGAAAGCGCGGTGCTGGGCCTGCTCATGGACGACTCGGGACGCGTCTCGGGCGTGAAAGTGCGCGACCCCTCGGGTATCAAGACCATCGCCGCCGGCGCCGTGGTGCTCGGCTGCGGTGGATTCGAGGCCAACTCCCAGATGCGCACGCAGCACATCGGGCCGCTGCTGGGAGAAGCCAAGGTGCGCGGAACGCCCCACAACCAGGGCGACGGGCTGCGCATGGCGATGGACGCCGGCGCCATGCCGTGGGGCCAGTGGAGCGGCTGCCACGCCACGCCCATCAGCGCCGACTGGGGCGACTTCGCCCCGCGCGAGATGACCGACCGCAGCAACCGGCTTTCATATCTTTACGGCGTGATGCTGAACCGCGCCGGCAAGCGTTTCGTCGACGAGGGCGAGAACACGCAGCTGATGACCTACGCCAAGTTCGGGCGCGCGATCCTGGCGCAGCCGGGCAGCAAGGCGTGGCAGATTTTCGACCAGAAGGCGGTGCATCTCCTGGAGCCGCGCTATTCCACCAGCAAGCCGATCCAGTCGGACACGCTCGAGGGGCTGCTCGCGCAACTCGACATCGAGAACCCGGCCGCGGCGCTCGCGACGCTGAAGGAATACAACGCCGCGGCGCGCGCTTCGGGGAAGAGCTTCGATCCGACCAAGCTCGACGGGCTCGCCACCCAGGGCCTCACGATCGACAAGACCAACTGGGCGCAGCCGCTCGACAAGCCGCCCTTCGTCGCCTACAGCGCCACCGGCGGCATCACCTTCACCTTCGGTGGCCTGCGCATCAACGAGCACGCGGAGGTGGTCGGCACCGACTGGCGTCCGATGCCCGGCCTCTACGCGTGCGGCGAGATGGTGGGCGGGCTCTACTACGACAACTATCCCGCGGGCACGGGGCTGGTCGCGGGTGCGGTGTTTGGCCGCATCGCAGGCCGGCACGCGGCATTGCGCACGCCCACGCTCGCGCGCTCGTCGCCGGGCCGCCTGGAGCCGGTGGCGAAGCCGGTCCCCGTGCGGGCCGCCCCGGCTTCGCCCATGGCCCCGTCCGACCAGCCCGCCCTCGCCGGCGAAGGCTGGGTGCCGTAGGCGGGCGCGACTTGGGCGCGAAGGCCGTGAGCGCGCCGGAGGCGCGCGGCGTGGGCGCCAAGGGAGCTAATGTCCCCGAGGCGCGCGGCGACACGGGCGCGGGCGCCAAGGGGGCGAGTGTCTCCGAGGTACGCGGCGACACCGGCGAGCGCGCCTACCGGCGCCTGCACGAGGCCATCGTGCACGGCGAGATCGCGCCGGGGGCGCGGCTGGTGGAGACGGCGCTGTGCGAGTGGCTCGAGGTGAGCCGCACGCCGGTGCGCGAGGCGCTGCGGCGGTTGAAGACCGACGGGCTGGTGGAAATCGGCCCCGCCGGTGGGCTGCAGGTGGCGCGCTACGACGTGGCGGCGTTGACCGAGCTCTACGTGGTGCGCGAGGTGCTCGAGGCCACGGCGGCGAGCGAGGCCGCGCGCAATGCATCGGAGGCCGAGATTGACTCTCTCAAGGACAGCCTCGCCATCCAGCGCAAGCTCACGAAGGACGTTCCCGGGTTTGCGCGCGAAAACGTGGTCTTCC
>JANMHV010000370.1:0-1925 GCA_031375445.1 Burkholderiales bacterium
GAAACCTCTCGCATCGCATTCGATTCACGGCGATGGCACCCCACCGGCACGCCTTTGCCCTTGTTCGCTTTCCTCTCGCGCGCCTCTGCCCCTCTCGTTTTTCCTCTTGCGTTGAAATCAAGTGCCCGGCGTTCGCGAGGTGCCGCCGCCAGCCACCAACGAGTATGTGCGGTACCGAACCGAACCGGAACCGGATCGACTCCATGATCAGTCGCCCCCGGCCATCGGCGTCACCTCGAAGGACCTTCAATGCCCCCACGCTCCAGAGTCATTCCCGCCTGCGCCTTTTCCGCGCTCCTGCTGCTCGGCGCCTGCGAACGCGGGCCCCGGAACGACGCCTCGACCGCGACGGCAACCGCGCCAACGAGCTCGACGGCCGCCGCCGCCCGGGCGGATCCCTACGATCCAGCGAAGATGGACTTCAAGTCGCCGCCGGCGAAGGTGACCGACGAGCGCCACGCGGGCGCCTTCGCGCAGGGCGCGAGCCTTTCGATGGAGGCGGCGGTAAAGCCCCTCGATCCCGCGCCGGTGAAGGAGATCCGCCTCGACACCACGCACAAGATCATCGAGATCGCGCCGGGAGTTAAGTTTTCCGCATGGACCTTCGGCGACCAGGTGCCGGGTCCCGTGGTGCGTGCGCGCGTGGGCGACCGGATCAAGTTCTCGATGACCAACCGCTCCGACGAGCCGGTGCCGGGACTGCGGCTGACGGCCGCGCCGATGATGCACTCGATGGACTTCCACTCGGCGATGGTCTCGCCGGGTGACAAGTACCGCTCGATCGCGCCGGGCCAGACCATCACCTTCGAGTTCACGCTCAACTACCCGGGTGTGTTCATGTACCACTGCGGCACCCCGATGGTGCTGGAGCACATCGCTTCGGGCATGTACGGGATGATGATCGTCGAGCCGCGCGGGGGCTACCCGACCAAGGTGGACCGCGAGTACGCGGTGATGCAGAGCGAGTTCTACACCAAGGTCGACCCGCAGAAGCGCAAGGTGGATGGCGCGCCGCTGCACGTGCTGGACAACGACCGGCTGCGCGCGAAGTCCCCCACCTACACCGTGTTCAACGGCCGCTACAACGGCATGGTCGACAAGCCGCTGCCCGCGAAGGCGGGCGAGCGCGTGCGGCTCTTCGTCCTGAACGTGGGCCCCTCGAATACCTCGAGCTTCCACGTGGTGGGGACGATCTTCGACCGCGTCTGGTGGGACGGCAACCCCGACAACCAGTTCCGCGGCATGCAGACGGTGCTGCTGGGATCCTCCTCGGGGGCGATCACCGAGTTCGTGATCCCGGAGGCGGGCAAGTACATCATGGTCGATCACCACTTCGCCAACGCCTCCCAGGGCGCGGTGGGCATCATCGACGCCGGCGGCCGGTCCGAGCATGGCGACGCCGAGCACCACAACATCCCGGCGACGGCGACGCCGACCGACGCCACCGCCGTGCGCGGCAAGCAGGCGTTCGAGAGCAAGTGCCTCGCGTGCCACACCATCGCCGGGGGCGATCGCCTCGGGCCCGACCTGCACCTGGTGACCCAGCGGCGCGACGCGGCGTGGCTCACCCGCTGGATGAAGAATCCGGACCCGATGCTGCAGTCGGACCCGATCGCGAAGGCGATGCTCGCGAAGTACAAGGTGCCGATGCCCAACCAGAACCTCTCCGACGAGGAGGTGCGCGAGTTCATGGCGTACTTCAAGTGGGCGGACGAGAACGTGAAGTCGGCGGCACCGGCACCCGCGGCGACAACAGCGGCGGCGGCACCCGCAGCGGCGATGGCACACGGCAAGGCGATGGGCAAGTGAGGGGGGTGCAACGCTTCATGCTGCAGGCGGCCGGCGCCGTGGCGCTGGCCGGTCTCCACGGCGGCGCCGCCGCTTGCGGCGTGTGCATCGATGACAAGGTCGCCGCCGCTTACGAC
>JANMHV010000020.1:0-4051 GCA_031375445.1 Burkholderiales bacterium
GCCATGCGCTACGGCAAGCCGCTCGTGGCGAGCAACCTCGCCGGCAGCGGCGTGACCTATGTCGCGCGCAACGGCCAGAACGCGGTGCTCGTCACGCCCGAGGACGTGGGCGCTTGGCGCGCGGCGCTATTGACTCTCGCGCAACACCCCGCGCAGCGCTCGCTCCTCGGGCGCCTCGGCCACGAGCGCTTCCAGCGCGAGTTCACCATCGACCGCGTGGCCGGCAGGCTGCGATCCCTTTACTCGCTGGTGCTCCGGATGCGCGTGGAGGACCACCGCGCGTCAAGCTTTCCCGCGGCCCCCGCGGAGGAGCAGGTGCCCGCTGCGCGTCCCGACAATGCGCTCGCCGGCCGAATCCTGGTGGTGATTCCGGCGCTCAACGAGGCCGACTGCATTGGAGAAGTGATCGCCAAGGCGCGCGCGCACGAGGGAGTGGACGTCCTGGTGATCGACGACGGCAGCACCGACGACACGGCGGCGATCGCGATGCTGGGCGGTGCGGCGGTGATCCGGGCGCCCCTGTGGCAGGGCGCGTGGGGGGCGATCCAGACCGGCATCCGCCACGCGGTGCGGCGTGGCTACGGTGCGGTGGTCACCATGGACGCCGACGGGCAGCACGAGCCCAGCTACCTGCCGCAATTGATCGCCGCGGGCCAGGACGCGGACGTGGTGATCGCCGCCTGCCCCTCGCGCGGCAGCCGGATGCGCCACGTCGCGTGGTGGTATTTCCGCTTCCTCACCGGGCTCGCCTTCGACGACCTCACCTCGGGCTTCCGCTACTACAACTCGCGGGCGTGCCTACTGCTGGCCGCAGAAGAGGCCACGCTCCTCGACTACCAGGACGTGGGAGTGCTCCTGCTGCTGCGGCACGCCGGCCTCACGATCGGGGAGATCCCGGTGTCGATGAATGCCAGGCGCAGCGGCGCCTCGCGGGTGTTCTCCTCGTGGTGGACGGTGGGGCGCTACATGGTCGAGACCACCCTCCTCGCCCTGGCTCGCTGGAACCGCCCGGCGCGCAAGTGAGTAAACTGCCCGCATGAAAAGCTACCACCTCGCGGTGCTCGTGATGGGCATCGGCCTCGCCGGCGTGATCCTCTACCTGGTGCGCCGCGACCACCTCTACATCCGGCAGGGGATGTTCTGGATCGCGATCGCGTTCTTCTCATTCCTGTTCGCGGTGTGGCCGTATTTCGTCGACGCGCTGGGGGCGCTCTTCGGCATCGCGTACCCGCCGACGCTGGTGCTGCTGGCGGCGATCATCGTGCTGGTGGTGAAAGCCCTGCTGGGCGATATCGCGCTTACGCAGGTGCGACGCGACCTGCGCCGGCTCAACCAGCGGATCGCGTTGCTCGAGTCGGAGTCCGCGGACGAGGCGGGACCGAAGGATCGTGCTTGAATCGGGTGGGCCCGCCTGGACTCGAACCAGGGACCAAGGGATTATGAGTCCCCTGCTCTAACCGACTGAGCTACAGGCCCAAGCGGAATGCTCCGCAGGCCGCCATTCTAACAACCGCCACTTCCCACCTCGCGAATCGATGCCCCCTTCCGACGACGACATGGATTTCACGCGCCCGCTGCCGAAGCCGGGCGAGGCGCACATGGACTTCACCCAGCCGGTCCCGGGAGCGTCGGCCTCCGCGCCCTTCAAGGCCGCGCAGAGCCGCTTCTACAACGCGGGGGTCGCCGAGCGCATCTTCCGGGACGACGGGCGCGAGGAGCGCTTCGAGCCCGGCGCCGTGCTGTTCACCGAGGACCAGAAGGCCTCCAGTGGCGGCGTGTTCTCGCGCAAGTCGGCGAGCCGCATGTACTACATCGCCAAAGGCGAGGTGCAGCTCTCCATCGGCGGGCGGCTGCTGGATGCGCTCAAGCCCGGCGAGGTGTTCGGCGAGATGGCGGTGATCACCGGGCTGCCGCGCAGCGCCAGCGCCGCCGCGAAGACCGAGGTGGTCGCCCATTCCCTCGACGGGGAAGCGTTGCAGGGCGCCCTGGGCCACAGCCCGGAATTCGCGCTGATGCTGGCCTCGGTGATGTACGACCGGCTGCGCTTCCTCGCCGCCCGCCTCGCCTCCCGGCCCCGTGCCGCCGGCGTGGGCGCCCGCGAGGCGACGGTGTTCGAGCCCGCGCTCGTGGCGCAACTGGTGGCGGCGATGCCGCGCACGGCGGTGCTGCGCTACCGCCAGCAGGAAGTGATCTTCAAGGAAGGACAGGCGGGCACCTTCATGTACCTGGTGAAAGCCGGGCGCGTCGCCATCGCGGTCGGCGCCAACGTGGTGGAGGTGGTGGGACCCGGCGGCACCTTCGGCGAGATGGCGGTGGTGGACCAGTCGCCTCGCACCGCCCGCGCCGGCACGCTCGAGGAGACCGAGCTCCTCGCCATCGACCGCGCGACGCTGATGGAGCTGGTGAAGAAGCAGCCCGCTTTCGCGATGGCGCTGCTGAAGGGCATCGCCGAGCGGCTGCGCTTCATGAACGCGCAGCTCGCCGCGTCCTAGGCTCGGCCACCCGCAACTTCCGGTTGTGCCTTTCCGCTTCCTCCCGAAGCGCGTCTTGACCCGGCGTTCGCTGCGGGCGCACGATGCCCCGTTCCTCACGGCAAGCCCGCCGGTGAACGATCCGACCAAAAATTCAAGGGGTGACCATGCAACGCACCATTCTCGCGACCTCCGCAGCCGTCCTGTTGTCCCTCGCATCCATCGCCCAGGCGCAATGGAACGTCCCGCCCGAAAGCCAGCGCTGTCCCTCGAAATGGGGCGCCGGCGACGAGCGCGGCTCCGGCAACCACATGAAGAATCCCGAGACGGTGCTGCGCGGCGCGCGCCTGATCAAAACCGGCGAGGTGATCGAGCTGGGCCATGTGCTGGGGCCCAACATGCCTTTCTTCGGCACGCGCGTCTTCAACATGCACATGAAGCGCACTTTCATGAACACCGGCAGGAACAATCGCGGCAGCAACGAGGAGGTCGTCACCTCCGAGATCGGACAGGTGGGCACGCAATTCGACGGCTTTTCCCACCAATCGCACGGCGATTCGCATTACAACTGCTTCAAGACGAGCGATTTCGGAACGCGCGGCGGTGTCACCAAGCTCGGAGTGCAGAATTCCGGCAGCTTTTTCGCGCGCGGGGTGCTGATCGACGTGGCTGCCCTGAAGGGCGTCGAAATGCTGGGGGATGCCTACGAAATCACGCCAACCGACCTGGAACAGGCGCTCGCGAAGCAGGGCAACGTGAAGCTCCAACCGGGCGACGCGATCATCATCCACACCGGCTGGGGCAAGCTCTGGGGGAAGGATAACGCGCGCTACGTGAAGAGCACGCCGGGCGTGGGCATCGCCGCGGCCGAATGGATCGCCAAGCAGGACCCGCTGCTGGTCGGTGCGGACAACTGGCCGGTCGAGGTGTCTCCCAATCCGGACAAGGACCTGAGCCTGCCCGTCCACCAGGTATTCCTGGTGGTGCACGGCATCCACCTGCTGGAGAACATGAAGCTCGACGAGCTCGCGGCGAAAAAGGTCTACGAGTTCGCGTTGACCCTCAACCCGCTCAAGATCCAGGGCGGCTCGGGCTCGACGGTGGCGCCGGCGGCGATCCGGTGACCGGCGAAGCGTGATCGAAAAAAAAGCCCGCGACGCGGGCTTTTCTCATTTCCGGGGAGGCGATCAGCTCTCGCCCTCGAGGAAGCTCCTCAGCTTCTCCGAGCGCGACGGATGCCGCAGCTTGCGCAGCGCCTTGGCCTCGATCTGCCGGATGCGCTCGCGCGTCACGTCGAACTGCTTGCCGACCTCTTCCAGCGTGTGGTCGGTGTTCATCTCGATCCCGAAGCGCATGCGTAGCACCTTCGCCTCACGCGGGGTGAGGGAATCGAGCACGTCCTTGGTGGCTTCGCGCAGGCTCGCGTAGAGGGCCGAATCCGACGGCGTGATTCCCGCCTGGTCCTCGATGAAGTCGCCGAGGTGGGAATCGTCGTCGTCCCCGATCGGCGTCTCCATGGAGATCGGCTCCTTGGAGATCTTGAGGATCTTGCGGATCTTCTCTTCCGGCATCTCCATCTT
>JANMHV010000048.1:0-13453 GCA_031375445.1 Burkholderiales bacterium
GCCCAAGCTCTCCGTGATCCTTGGACCGTGGAGCCAGACGGAGTTTTTCATCAACGCGGGCCGCGGTTTCCACAGCAATGATGCCCGGGGAACCACCGCAAACATCGATCCGAAGACCGGTGACGCGATCGACCCGGTCACGCCGCTCGTTAGAACCAAGGGGGCGGAGCTTGGGCTACGCACCGAGATCGTGCCGAACCTGCAATCCTCGATCGCCCTGTGGCATCTCAAGTTCGATTCTGAGCTGGTGTTCGTGGGCGACGCGGGCACCACGGAGGCCGGACGCCCCTCGAAACGCAGCGGCATCGAGTGGTCGAATCGTTATACGCCACGCCCCTGGTTGTTGATGGAGCTCGACCTCGCCTGGACCCGAGCCCGCTTCGCCGACGAGGATCCGGCGGGAAACCGGATTCCGAATGCGTTGAATGTCGTTGCCGCTGGCGGCATCACGCTGCGCGACCTGGGGCCCTGGTCTGCGAGCCTCTTCGGCCGGTATTTCGGCCCGCGCCCGCTGATCGAAGACAACAGCGTGAAGTCCGGCTCAACGACGCTCTTCAACACCCAGGCGACCTACAAGGTCAGCAAGCAACTTCGCGTGCGGCTCGACGTGTTCAACATCTTCGATCGCAAGGCCGACGACATCACCTACTTCTACGCCTCGAGGCTGCCGGGCGAACCCGCGGGGGGAGTCGACGACGTCCATTTCCATCCGGTTGAGCGCCGGTCGATGCGGGTGGGAGTGGTCTACAACTTCTGACCGGTTGCCGGGTCATCTCCAAGCCATCGCTGCAACTGCGCGAGGACAACCGGGCTGCCGAGCAGTTGCATGTGATTCGTGCCGCCGGCGATCGCCCGGTGCGACGGCTTGAACGCGAGCGTCCGCTTCGGATCGGCATGCTGCCCCAAGGCGCTACGCACCGTGACCAGCCCGTCACCGATGAGCCGCCCCTTCAGGTCCGCGCGATCCTTCCCGGTGCTCGCGGCGAGCGCGAAGCAGCGCACGCCGCGCGGCAGCGGCACCGGCTTGTGGCCGCGGGTATCGGGGTGCGCGATTTCATCCCAGTCCTCGTCGCGGATATAGCCGTGGCGCAGGTCGGTGATGCCGGCGCCCCTCAGCTTCACCAGGCGGGCGAGGGGGGCCGCATAGGGCGTGCTCGCGAGCGCAATGCCGAGCCCGTGGCCGATGCGCTCGAGGGGCGCTCCGTGGTGCGGGGTGCCCAGGCACACCAGGTCCGACGCCGCCTTCACCCACGGGTGGCGGGCCTGCTTGCCGTAGTACAGCGCGCTGCGCGCCACCAGCCCGCCCATGCTGTGACCCAGCAGCACCAGGCGACGCACCGGACACGGCCATGCATCGAGCAGCGCCTGCAGTTGCGCGGCGAGCTCCCGGCCATTGGTCGAGACGTGCAGGCCGCTGTTGTAGTGGAGGTACACCGGGGTGAAGCCTCGATCGCGTGCGAGCGCCTCGCCGTGGTCGTGCCCGTCCCGCTTCCATTGCAGGTCGTTCATGCACAGGCCGTGCAGCAACACCAGGAGGTCGCCGCCGGCCTTGGGAAAGGACTGCCGGAGCGCGGTGCGCTCGAGCACCAGAGCCCGCCCCCCGATCCGGAACGCCATGGGAATGGACAGCGGGTTGCCGCTGGCGGCGAGGTGGTCGCCAAGGACGCCGTTCAGGGCTGCGAGGATCGCCTCCCGTTCTGCACCCGTGACCCCAGGCACGCGGGCCGCCAGGGCCGGCGACAGCAGGCCGAGCAACGCGTCGACGCTGCCGCCCACGAGCCGCGTTACACCACGGATGCTCTTATAGACGAGCCCCGTGATTCCGGTGGTGCGCCCGTCGAGCCTGGCACCGGTGAGGGGCACGCGCGCGATGCCCGCGTGCATTGCTTCGACCAGGTCGGCCAGCGCGAGGGTGCCTTCCGCGGCGAGCGATGCGGCACCGCGAAGGTCGGTTGGTTTCAATTGCCGCCCTTGACGCACGAGCGCCCCACGATCCCGATGTTCGAACGCAACAGCGCTCGAGCCGCGGCGACCGCGTTGCTATCGGCTGCGGACCAGATCGTGTCCAGCCTCACATGGGCAGCCTCCCACGCCAGGTTGGAGACAAACGCGATCGACAACCAGACGCTCGTGCGGGTGGCCCATGCCGGGGTTTGCGTGGTCGCGGTGGCGGAGGCCTTCAGTTGCGCCTCTCGTCCAGCCGTGACGGAAAGACCAGCACGACTGCGCGTCCATCCGTCCGGAACCGGTCTCCCGCTGCGTTCATGCCACGCACCGGTGCCGACACTGCCACGATCCCCTCCTGGATGGCGCCGACGCGGGTCAGATCGCCGACGATGATCGCTCGCTCGGCATCGAGGGCGGGGTCGATGTGATGGGTCGGGATGTGGAAGGTCTTCGACAAGCCCATCCCCACGTCGTGACTCGCGGTGGCGACCCACACGGTACGACACGCGGGGGCGAGGCAGTAGTCCGTGCGCCACACGCGAGCATGGTGCCTCCGGCGAATGCTCGGTACGCCGGCATCCGGCCTCTCGAAGGTGATGTCTTGCGGGCGGTCTGCCAGGAAGGCCGGGGTCGCCGGGCCGGCGGGGTCGGCCCGGTCCGCAAGTGCTGCGAGCCCCTCCTCGACCAGGCGCAGTGGCGTTGGGAGGTCGGCACGCGTCCATCCCGCGAGCGTGAAGGCGCTCAGCAGCTCTTTCTCCGACCCTACGATGACGAGGGAGATCGGCTCCATCCGGCCTCCGACAAGATCCTCCGACCAGCGGGCAACGTCGGGCGGCAGCGCGGACCGCAACGTCGCGATGTCCAGCGGCCGCGTGGCCGGGGCTCGATCCTTCGCGACGATCTGCGTCCTGGCCCCCAACACGGTAGCGGCGCCCAATGCAACGATGAGAATGGCGCATCCTGAAATGCTCGCAGCGCGGGGGCTGAGCGGCAACCGGAAGGTGTCGATCCAGCGAACCGGAGGGGAGTAGTGCTGGAAGAAAATGAGTGACGCAAGAATGATGAGGGCAAGAGCGAGGCTGCCAAGGATGTCGGACGGCCAGTGCACGCCAAGGTAGAGGCGTGAAATTCCGATGCCGACGATGACGAGGAGCAGAAGCGTCACACCGAGGACACGCAGCCCGCGGCGTAGCGGGGATCTCAGCAGAAGCGCGGCGAGCAATCCATAAACCACGGTGCCCGATAGCATATGCCCCGACGGAAAGCTTGCTTCAAGGGCAGGGACCATCCCATCGATCGGGCGCGCGTAGCCGAAGAGCATCTTGAGGGTGCTCGAAACGATTCCCGTGCCCAAGACCGCCAGGACGAAAGTCGCGGCGAGCCGCGATCGATTCCGGGCGAGCGCGAGGAGTGCGACACCGGAGCTCAGAAGTGACAAGACCGTCGCGCTTCCCAGCGCCGTGAGCGCGACCATCAGCCCGGTCACTCCCGACGAGCGGAAAAGTGGAACGGCGTTGTGAAGCCTGATATCGAGGATCGTCAGGGGATCCCTCGCCGCGACGTCCTGCCACACCCCGAGGAAGAACCAGAGGCCCACCAGAATTCCAATGCCCGCCCCGGTGGCTCGTAGCCCCCACGGATCCTGCGTGTCGAGGCGGCGCTCCAGGAAGCCGGCAGTGCGCGGAAAGCGCTTCCGAAGGCCGGGCACACCGGGCGCCTGGGCGATCGTCGCGCCGGTAGATTCGATCACGAGCCCTGCTCTTTGCCAGAACCGGCGCCCGTGGTCCAGGAAAAGGAGCACGGCCAGAATCGACAACGCGGGGGCCACGACCAGCGCCACAAAAAGAAACGAGTAGAAGATCAGTGCGGACAGCATTCATTCCCTGCAGAGGACATGGCGTTGCCTGGTGCCATGGATGCGGTGCGACCTTTCTCGAGCCCGATCCAGGGGAGGTCGCGAGAGTCCCGCTGCGCGCTGAGCGCCTCGAACGGAAGATTATGCGCTGCCGTGCGGGCCCTCGGGCCGACTTCAGGCGTGTTCCAGCGAACCAGGCCGGTGCGGTTGTTCTCGAGCTCGCGATCCGGGAAGGCGCTGAACACCGCTCCCACCATCACGGCCGCGACCATGCAAACTGTAGGGATGATTTCGGATTTCCGATTTTCCTGGCTCATGAGTGCGCGGCGTGCACCAGCGGCCTTCCTGAGCGTGATGCTGGCGGCACTCGCCTCTTGCGCCAGCGTAAGAGATACCGGTCCGCAGGCTGCCACACCCTCGTATGTCGTCCGGAAAGATGTCTCGCCCCGGGTTGCCCTGGTGCTGTCGGGTGGATCCATGCGGGGCTTCGCCCACCTCGGGGTGCTGCGTGTGCTGGAGAGTCAGGGCCTCAAGCCGGACCTCATCGTAGGCTGCAGTGCCGGAAGCATCGTCGGCGCACTGTATGCGTCCGGCCTCAGTGTCGGGGCAGTCGGAGATGCCCTCGGGAAACTGAGTCCGAGTCTGCTGGGCGATCTCGCGATTCCCGGGATCGGGTTTCTGGCGAGCCCGCTGGGCTTGGTGCACGGGGAACGGATCCATCAGTTCGTCGACCGAAGTGTCCTTAGCCACACGATTGAAACCTTCCCGATCCCGTTTGCCGCCGTGGCTACCGACCTCGGAACCGGGGCAGTGGCGATCTTCAACACGGGAGATGTGGGTCTGGCGGTGCAAGCATCGAGCGCCATCCCGGGGCTCGTGGCTCCGACGAAGATCTCCGGGCGACTTTTCTCCGACTGCCAGATCTCCAGCCCCCTCCCGGTGCGTGTGGCTCGCCAGCTCGGCGCAAAGATCGTGGTCGCAGTAGACGTCGTGTATCCGCCCGAGGATGCGGGTCTCACCAGTTCGCTTCGAGTCGCCTTCCAGGCTTTCAGCATCGCCACGTACCGGTTGGCGCAGTGGGAGGCTGCCGAGGCCGACCTGGTGCTGACCCCCGTGCTTTCCAGGACCACCGGCCAATTCGGCCTGGAAGAGCGCGGTGCGATTGTGGAGGCGGGGGCACTGGCGGCCGAGACCAACATGCCGAGGCTTCGGGCCCTGTTCAGGGCGCCGGGGGAAGCTGCGAAATGACGAGGTTTAAATGCGGTTGATCGCTTCACTCCGCCAATTGGGTCTCGGGACTGCGCTGCTGGGGGTTCAGGCACTCGCCTGGGGCCACGGCGTCGCCGAAGGCGACAAGGGCTTTGTCGAGCAGGCCTCGGGCCTCAACCCCATCGCGTTCATCTATCTCGGCGCCAAGCACATGGTGACGGGGTATGACCATCTGCTCTTCCTGTTCGGAGTCATCTTCTTCCTGTACCGGATGAAGGAGGTGGCCCTCTACGTGACGCTGTTCGCCGTGGGGCACAGCGTGACGCTGCTGCTGGGAGTGCTCGCGGGAATCCACGCCAATGCCTACGCGATCGATGCCGTGATCGGGCTCTCGGTGGTCTACAAGGCGCTCGACAACCTCGACGCGTTCCAGCGCTGGTTCGGTTTCCGGCCCGACCCGCGCTCGGCGGTGTTCGCCTTCGGCCTCGCGCACGGCTTCGGCCTCGCCGCGAAGCTGCAGGAGTTCACGATCTCCCCCGACGGGCTGGTCGGCAACATCGTTGCGTTCAACGTGGGAGTGGAGGCCGGGCAACTGCTGGCGCTGGCCTTCATGCTCCTCGTGATGGTGTACCTGCGCCGCACGCCGCGCTTCGCTCGCAATGCGTACCTCGCCAACACCGCGCTGATGTCGGCGGGGTTCGTGCTCGTGGGCTACCAGCTCGCGGGCTACTTCTCGGTTTCCTGAAAGGTCTGCGATGACGCAAGAATCGTCCCCCATGAAAGCGCTGCTGTGGGCGGCCGGCATGGCTGCACTCCTGCTCGTGACCATGGTGTTGCCGGCCGAATATGGAATCGACTGGACCGGGGCCGGGCGGTTGCTCGGCCTCACCTCGATGGGCGAGCGGAAGGTGGCGGCCGCCAAAGCGGCGCGGGCGGTCCCGGCGCCGGTTGCCGTGGCGATCCCGAAGGACGCGGCGCCCGCCGCTCATTCGATGGCATCGGCGATCGCGATGCGGACCGATTCGGTCGAGGTGCCCCTCGCCCCGCGCGGAGAAGTCGAGTACAAGGTGGTGCTCGCGGAAGGCGAAGGGGTCGTTTACGAATGGGACGCCGGCAGCGGCAAGGTCACGTTCGACTTCCACGGCGAGCCCGCGGCGGGGCCCCAGGGCGCCTTCCTCAGCTTCGAGAAAGGCAAGGGCTCGAAGGGCGCCGGCACCCTCAAGGCGCCGTTTGCGGGAACCCATGGCTGGTACTGGCGCAACGACTCGACCGTGCCGATCGTGATCCGGCTCAGGGTCGCCGGATTCCACACCACGCTGAAGAAGATGTGATGCCCAAGGCGTTGCGGGACGCAGGAGTCCTCGCGGCACTTGGTGCGGCGCTGCTCTTCGGCGCCGGCACCCCGTTCGCCAAGCTGCTGCTGGAGAACGCGAGCCCGTGGCTCCTCGCGGGGCTGCTGTACTTCGGCTCGGGCGCGGGGCTATTCATCTACCGCGCACTCACCCGTCCCGGGCCCATTGCGATGACCGGCCCGGACAAGGCGTGGCTCGGCGCGGCGATTTTCTCGGGCGGTGTGGTCGGGCCGGCGCTCCTGATGCTGGGCCTCGCCGGCATGCCGGCGTCGGGCGCGTCTCTCCTCCTCAACGCCGAGGGAGTGTTCACCGCCCTCATCGCGTGGTTCGTCTTCCGCGAGAACTTCGACCGCCGCATCGCCCTGGGAATGAGTTTTATCGTGGCTGGCGCGCTGGTGCTCAGCTGGCCGGGCGAGGCGCAGTTCGGCGCGGCGTTGCCGGCGCTCGCGATCCTCGGGGCCTGCCTCGCCTGGGGGCTCGACAACAATTTCACCCGCAAGGTGGCGCTGGGGGACGCGACGTTCATCGCGATGGCCAAGGGCCTGATCGCGGGCGCCACCAACATCGCGCTCGCCATTGCCGTCGGGGCGCACCTTCCCGGAGGGTGGACGATCGCGGGTGCCGCCGTCCTCGGCCTCCTCAGCTATGGGGTGAGCCTGGTGCTCTTCGTCGTGGCCTTGCGCTCGCTGGGAACGGCGCGAACCGGCGCCTACTTCTCGACCGCCCCCTTCGCCGGCGCGGTCATCGCGGTGGCGCTCCTGGGCGACCCGGTGGGCGGCCAGTTGCTGGTGGCCGGAGCGCTGATGGCCGCGGGCGTCTGGCTCCACCTCACGGAAAGCCACTCGCACTCCCATCGCCATTCACGGCTCGAGCACGAGCACAGCCACGTCCACGACGACCATCACCAGCACGCGCATCCCGAGGGAGCGGATCCGCACGAGCCCCATGTCCACTCCCACGTGCACGAGCCGCTGGCCCATGCGCATCCCCATTACCCGGACTCGCACCACCGGCACGATCACTGACGCGATGCCTCAGGGCCGCGCCGGTTCGTCGCGACGATTGATGGGATATCCGCCCGGGTTGTCGAGCAGCGGCTGCACGAGAAGGCGGTCGATGCGCAGGTCCGTCGCGCTTCGAAAGGCATCGACACCTATCGTCATGCCCACGTGGCCCTGGGCGGGCTGCGCACGATAGGTTCCGAGCGCTCGATCCCAGAGCGAGAGCGTGAATCCGAAATTGCTCGAGGTCTCGTTGAAAGCGGCGGAGTGATGGACCCGATGCATGTCGGGAGTGACGACGAGGCGGCGCAGCCACCGATCGATCGCCGGGGCGATGCGCACGTTGCCATGATTGAACATCGACGACGCGTTGAGGAGCAGCTCGAACGCCAGCACCGCCACGACCGGCGCGCCGATCGCCGCGACGGCCGCGCATTTCACCCCGGTGGAAACCAGGATCTCCAGCGGATGGAAGCGGGTGCCGGTGGTCACGTCGAAATCGAGGTCGGTATGGTGTACCCGGTGCAGCCGCCAGAGCGTCGGCAAGGCGTGGAAGGCGACATGCTGGAAGTAGATCGCCAGGTCGAGCGCGGCGACGGCAAGCGGAATGCCGATCCACGGCGGGGGCCGGACCACGTTCATGAGGCCCCATCCGTGCAGCTCGCCCGCGGCCGCCACCGCGATCGCCGCACCCGGGGCGAGGATCCTCAGCACGGCGATATCCACCGCGAGGAGAGCCAGGTTGTGCGGCCAGCGGGCGCGGCGGCCGAAGGCCGGGACGCGGCGCGGAGCGAGCGCCTCCCAGGCTCCCATCAGGACGAACACCGCGATGAACGCGGTGGCGCGAATCAGTGGCTCGTTGGCAGCGAGGATGTCGCGCATCGGTTTCGCCCTGGGAATGCGCTGCTAGACTTCAGGTGGGCTTGAATCTAGTATTCAAGCGACTTGTTGAATACTAGGAGTGAAGGGAGGGAATGTCAATGCACGGTCCCAAGCAGGAGGTTTTCGGGCAGCTCGCCCGGATCGGCAACGCGCTCTCGAGCCCGGTGCGCCTGGAGTTGCTGGAGCTCCTGGCGCAGGGCGAGCGCAGCGTCGACCAGCTCTCCCGGCTCACGGGCGCCACCACGGCCAACGTCTCGCAGCACCTGCAGAAACTCAAGCAGGCCGGGCTCATCGCCGGGCGCAAGCAGGGCCTGTTCGTCTTCTACCGGCTCGCCGGGGACGACGTGGTGTCGATGCTCGCCGCGGTCGCGCGCGTCGGCGAATCGCATCTCGCCGAGGTCGAGCGGATCGTGCGGATGTATTTCCGGTCGAGGGACGGGTTCGAGCCGGTGCCCGCGGCCGAGGTGCTGCAGCGGGCGCGCAAGGGGCTGGTCACGGTGCTCGACGTCCGCCCGCCGGAAGAGTTCGCGAGCGGCCATGTGCCGGGTGCGCTCAACATCCCCATGGACCAACTGGCGCGACGGTTGCGCGAGCTTCCGAAGGGCCGCGAGGTCATCGCCTATTGCCGCGGGCCCTTCTGCCTCATGTCGTTCGAGGCCGTGGAGCTCCTGCGCCGGAAGGGGCTCGAGGCGCGACGGTTGCAGGACGGGATGCCCGAGTGGCGCACGGCGGGCCTTCCGGTGGAGTCCGCCCCCCGTTGAAGCCGGGAGGCGCGCGAGCCTTCGGCGAAGGTTCCCCCGTCGCGTCATCCGGCCTTGCGCCGGCGCATCAGCAGGAACGCCGCTGGCATCAGCAGCATCGACATCAGCGGCGCGGAGAGCATCCCGCCCACCATGGGGGCGGCGATCCGCTGCATCACCACGGAGCCGGTTCCGCCGCCCCACATGATGGGCAGGAGCCCGGCGAGGATCACGGCGACGGTCATCGCCTTCGGGCGCACGCGCAGCAGCGCGCCTTCGCGGATGGCGGCCATCAGGTCGTCGCCGGTCGCCTGTCCTGCCGCCAGCCGGTCGTTCCACGCCGTCTTCAGGTACAGCAACATGATCACGCCGAATTCCGCCGCGACGCCGGCGAGCGCGATGAACCCCACGCCGCTCGCGACCGAGAGGTTGTGCCCCAGGAGCCACAGCAGCCAGAAGCCCCCTGCGAGGGCGAGGGGAAGTGTCGCCAGCACGAGGAACGCCTCGTCGATCCTGCCGAAGGTGAGGTAGAGCAGGACGAAGATGATGAGGAGGGTCGCCGGAACCACGATCTTCAGCTTCGCGGTGGCGCGCTCCAGGTACTCGAACTGCCCGGACCAGGCAACCGAGTATCCGGGAGGAATCACGACGCCCTTCGCCACCGCCGCCTTCATGTCGGCCACTGCCGTGCCCAGGTCGCGGCCGCGGATGTCGACGTACACCCAGCCGGAGATGCGCGAGTTTTCGCTGCGCAGCATCGGCGGGCCGTCGGTGATCGCGACCTTCGCCACGTCCGAGAGCCGGATCTGCGCTCCCCGCTCGGTGAGTATCGGCAGGTTGCGCAGGTCCTCCAGCGAGGCGCGCAGCTCCCGCGGATAGCGCACGTTGATCGGAAATCGCTGCAGGCCCTCGACCGTCTCGCCGATGTTCTCCCCGCCGATCGCCGAGGCGACGATGCCCTGCATGTCGGCGATGTTCATCCCGTAGCGTCCGGCGGCGAGCCGGTCGATCACGATGTCCACGTAGCGCCCCCCGGTCAGCCGCTCCGCCAGCGCCGATGAAACGCCAGGCACGCCCTTCACGACGCGCTCGATCTGCGTCGTGATCCGGTCGATCTCGGCCAGGTCCGCGCCCGCCACCTTCAC
The DNA here is from genome assembly GCA_031375445.1 of Burkholderiales bacterium. Lineage (GTDB taxonomy): Bacteria > Pseudomonadota > Gammaproteobacteria > Burkholderiales > Usitatibacteraceae > Usitatibacter. The sequence goes on from JANMHV010000048.1 coordinate 10,132, forward strand.
GCCCACCGGGCTCTTGATGCCGGTGGCGAGCATGTCGATGCGATTGCGGATCGGCGGGACCCAGATGTTGGTGAGGCCCGGTACCTGGACCACGCGATCCAGCTCCTCGATGAGCTTCTCGGGCGTCATCCCCGAGCGCCACTGGTCCTGGGGCTTGAACTGGATGGTGGTCTCGAACATCTCGAGCGGCGCGGGGTCCGTGGCGGTCTCCGCGCGCCCCGCTTTACCGAAGACGGTGAGCACTTCCGGGACGGTCTTGATGAGTCGGTCCGTCTGCTGCAGGAGCTCGGCGGCCTTCGCGACCGAGATGCCGGGCAGCGCCGAAGGCATGTAGAGGACATCGCCCTCGTCGAGGGGCGGCATGAACTCCGCGCCCAGCCGCGTGGCGGGCCAGATGCTGACGGCCGCGAGGAGTGCTGCGACCACCATCGTCGCCTTCGGCCACCGCAGCACCAGGTCCAGCAGCGGTCGGTAGAGCGCCGCCAGGCCGCGATTCACCGGGTTGCGGTGCTCGTCGGGGATGCGGCCCCGGATGAGATAACCCATGAGCACGGGGATCAACGTCACGGCGAGCCCGGCCGATGCCGCCATCGCGTAGGTCTTGGTGTAGGCGAGGGGCGCGAAGAGGCGGCCCTCCTGCGCCTCCAGCGTGAACACCGGGATGAACGAGAGCGTGATGACCAGCAGCGAGAAGAAAAGCGCGGGCCCCACCTCCACCGCCGCGGCGGTGATCACTTCCCAATGCTCCTCCCGCGCGATCTCCCGGCCGGGGTTCGCCACGCGCCAGCGCTCGAGGTGCTTGTGGGAGTTCTCGATCATCACCACGGCCGCATCCACCATGGCGCCCACGGCGATGGCAATGCCGCCCAGCGACATCAGGTTCGCGTTGATGCCCTGGTAGCGCATCACGATGAAGGCGGCGAGCACGCCGAGCGGGAGCGAGACGATCGCGACAAGGGCCGAGCGCAGGTGCAGCAGGAATACCGCGCACACCAGGGCCACCACGATGAACTCCTCGATCAGCTTGCGGGTGAGGTTCTCGACCGCGCGGGTGATGAGGGTGGAGCGGTCGTAGGTCGTCACCACTTCGACGCCCGCGGGCAGGCCCTTGGCGAGGGTGGCGAGCTTCGCCTTCACCGCCGCGATGGTCTCGCGCGCGTTCTTGCCGGAGCGCATCACGATCACTCCACCGGCCACCTCGCCCTCGCCATTCAGCTCCGCGAGGCCGCGGCGCATCTCCGGGCCGATCTGCACCTCGGCCACGTCGCCCAGGCGCACCGCGACGCCGGCATCGGTGGTGGTGAGCGGGATCGCGCGGAAGTCGTCCAGGGATTGCAGGTACCCCGAAGCCCGCACCATGTACTCCGCCTCTCCCATCTCGAGCACGGAGCCGCCCGCCTCCTGGTTCGCACGCCGCACGGCATCGACTACCTTGCCGTGGGTGATGCCGTAGGCCCGCAGGCGATCCGGGTACAACGTCACCTGGTACTGCCGCACCATGCCGCCGATGCTCGCGACCTCTGCCACGTTCGCCACCGTCTTCAGCTCGTACTTGAGGAACCAGTCCTGGATCGCGCGCAGCTGGCCCAGGTCGGTTCGCCCGCTGCGATCGACCAGCGCGTACTCGTACACCCACCCCACGCCCGAGGCGTCGGGGCCCAGCGCCGGCCGCGCCTGCGCGGGAAGGCGCGATTGCACCTGGCTCAGGTACTCGAGCACGCGCGAGCGCGCCCAGTAGGGATCGGTGCCATCGTCGAACAGGACATAGACGAACGAATCGCCGAAGAACGAATAGCCGCGCACGGTCTTGGCGCCCGGCACCGACAGCATCGTGGTGGTGAGCGGGTAGGTGACCTGGTTCTCGACGATTTGCGGCGCCTGGCCCGGAAAGGTGGTGCGGATGATGACCTGCACGTCCGAGAGGTCCGGCAGCGCATCGAGCGGCGTCGTCGACACCGAGTGCACGCCCCACGCGGTCACGGCAAGGGTCGCCAGCAGCACCAGGAAGCGACTTCGGATCGACCAACGTATGAGGCCTGCGATCATTTCGCGGCTCCGGGCTTGCGCGCGATCGTGGTGATGCCGAATTCCCCGCCGGGCAGTTTCATCGTCTCGAAGGCGACCGCGTCGCCCACCTTCACGTCCGGCGGCAGGCCCGCGGCGGGCCGCTTGAAGCCCATGGTCATCGCCGGCCAGCCCAGGGAGGGCATCGGGGCGTGGGAGAGCGTGATCTCGTCCTGGTCGATGCGCTCGACCTTGCCCTCGCCGCGGTGGGCCATGCCCTCGGTGGAGGTTACCGCCGGCGCGTTTTCGGCCGGTGCGGCCCCGCGGGCCTCGATGCCCTTGAGGCTCGCTTCGGAGTCCACCAGGAACTGGCCCGACACCACCACCTTGTCGCCTGCGGCCAGGCCCTTGCGGATCTCGGTGCGGCCGCCGGACTCCGCGCCGAGCTCCACCTCGACAGGGGCGAAGCGGCCCTCCGCTTGCGCCACCATCACGACGTTGCGCTTGCCGGTACGGATCACCGCTTCCGACGCAACCAGCAGCACCTTGCTGCCGGCAGTCGCCGCAAAGCGGGCGCGCGCGAACATCCCCGGCGCGAGCAGCCGCTCGCCATTGGCCACCTCGATGCGGGCCTTGATGGTGCGCGTGGCGGCGTTCACTTCGGGAAGGATCGCCGTCACCTTGCCGTTGAAGGTCTTGCCCGGAAATGCCGCGGTGGTGACCTCGGCCGCGGCACCGGGCCGAACCTGCCCCGCGAGGGTCTCGGGGACTTCCGCATTCACCCACACGCTCTTCACGCCGTTGATGCGGAAGAGCGGCGCGCCGCTGGCGACCGTCATGCCCTCGCGCGCGGAGAGCTCGGTCACCACGCCATCGATCGGGGAGGAGAGCGTTGTCCGCGCGTGGGTTGCGCCATCCCGCTCCACGAGTGCCACCTGCGGCTCGCTCATTCCCGCGAGGCGCATGCGCTGCCGTGCGGCATCAACCAGCCCCGGAGGAGCGCTCGCCGCCATGCGCCGCACCGCCAGGTATTCCTCCTGGGCGGCGACCCAGTCCGGCACGAACAGCTCCGCAAGGGGCTGCCCGCGGCGCACGGCATCGAGGGGCGCGCGCACCAGCAGCCGCTCCACGTAGCCGTTGCTGCGCGCCTGCACCAGCGCGACATCGCGGTCGTCGTAGGCGATGCTGCCCGCCACCTCGATGGCGGATGCGAGCGAGCCCGCCTCCACCTCGGCGGTCCGGATGCCGAGGTTCTGCTGCACTCGCGGATCGACGCGCACCCCACCCGCGCCGCCTCCACCCGAGTCCTCGTACATCG
>JANMHV010000114.1:0-18388 GCA_031375445.1 Burkholderiales bacterium
GCTGAAGACCCTCTTCCGCGACGACTACCATGTGTTCACCGCGGAGAGCGGCGCGCTCGCGCTCGAGCTGGTGACGAAATTCAGGATTCCCGTGGTGGTGAGCGACCAGCGCATGCCGGGCATGACCGGCGTGGAGCTGCTGCGCAAGGTGCGCGAGGCCAATCCCAAGGCCGTGCGCATGCTGCTCACGGGCTATTCCGACCTGGCCGCCATCGTGGGCTCGATCAACGAGGGCGAGGTGTTCCGCTTTCTCAAGAAGCCGTGGGACGCGCAGGAGCTGCGCGCGGCGATCGACGAGGAACCGGAATACCTCGCCCTCGTTGATCGAGCCCACGATGGCGGCCAGGTCGGAGTAGCCCGTGAGCAGCATTCGCACGGCCTTGGGATTGGCCTCGCGCACGCGGCGCAATAGCTCCACGCCGGTCATGCCCGGCATGCGCTGGTCGCTCACCACCACGGGAATCCTGAACTTCGTCACCAGCTCGAGCGCGAGGGCGCCGCTCTCCGCGGTGAACACGTGGTAGTCGTCGCGGAAGAGGGTCTTCAGCCCGTTCAAGATGCGCTCCTCGTCGTCCACGAACAGGATGCGGCGCTTCTGCGCGTCGGGCACCGGGATCGCGGCCTTCTTCGCCGGCGCGATCATGCGCGCCTTGTCGACGAGGCTCGCGGCGGACGGGGCGGCGACCTGCACGGGTGCGGACGCGGCGAGCGGCGTGCCAAGGCTCGCCTCCAGCCCGTTGCGCAATGCATCCGTGAACTCGCGCGCGGAGCCGAAGCGATCGGCCGGATCCTTCGACAGCGCCTTCTGCACCACCCAGTCCAGCTCCCATGTAATGCGATGGTTGAGGGTCGAGGCATCGGCGGGCCGCTCGAGCGTCACGCGCCGCAGGATCTCCACGTTGCTGCCGGTGAAGGGCTTGGCGCCGGTGAGGAGCTCGAACAGGATCACACCGACCTGGTAGAGGTCGGTGGCGGCGGTGACCGGCAGGCCGCTGCATTGCTCGGGCGCCATGTAGTGCGGCGTGCCGACCACATCGCCCAGCTGGGTGATCTTCGAGGTGTCCAGCCGCGCCACGCCGAAGTCGGTGATCTTGATCCGGCCATCGTCGTTGATGAGGATGTTGGCGGGCTTCAAGTCCCGGTGCACCACGCCCTGCCCATGGGTATAGGCGAGGCCGTCGAGCACCTGGCGCACGATCTCCCACGCATCCTGGAATTCGTAGCGGCGCACTTCCTTCAAGTGCACGGCGAGCGACTTGCCGTTCACCAGCTCCATCACGATGCAGGCGAGCTCGTCGGTCTCGATGAAGTCGTAGATCGCCGCGATGCGAGGGTGGGTGAGGCGGCCCACCGCCTGCGCCTCCTGGCGGAAGCGCTTGAGCACGTGCTCGCGATCCTGGGGATCGAGGGCCTCCTTGTCGATTACCTTGAGCGCCACCGGCCGCTGGATGCCGGTGTCGAAGCCGCGGTAGACGGTGCCGGCCGCGCCCTTGCCGAGCACGCCCTTCACGTCGTACTTGCCGATGCGCTCCGGCGGCCTCATGCGAGCGCTCCCGCCTCAACGCGCTCCTCGTGAAGCTCGAGGGGGGGCTCGGTGGGGAGCGTCACCACGAAGGCGCTGCCGACGCCCGGCTCGGAAGAGACGTCGATGCGCCCGCCGTGCTGCTCCACGATCTTGTAGGCGATGGAAAGGCCCAGCCCCGTGCCGGTGCCCACTTCCTTGGTGGTGAAGAAGGGATCGAAGATCTTCGGCAGCACCTCGGGAGAAATGCCGCGGCCGTTGTCGCGGACCTCGATCACCACGCCGCCGGCGGCCGCGCGGGTGGAGAGGGTGAGCTTGCCGCGCGGCTTGTCCATCGCCTGCACCGCGTTGGTCACGAGGTTCAGCAGCACCTGGTTCACCTGGGAGGGCGAGCAGGTGATCGAGGGCACGTCGCCCATGTGCGTCTCGACATCCACCTTGCGCAGCGACGACTTGGCGATGAGGAGGGCGGCGCGCACGCCTTCGTTCACGTTGAAGCTGGAAACCTTGCTGCGGTCCAGGCGCGAGAAGTTGCGCAGGTTCCTCACCAGGTCGGAGATCTGCTCGATGCCGTGGAGGCCATCGTGGGTGAGGGCGTCCAGGTCCTGGAACACATGGCGGTCCTGGATGCGGCCGAGCCGGTTGGCGAGCGAGTCGAAAGCCTCCTGCAGGTCCGCCGCCTCGGGATGGGGAGACTGCAGGATCGCGAGCAGCTTCTCCGCTTCTTCCAGGGCCGCGCGCAGTTCCGGCAGCCGGTCGCGCGCGGTGGCCACACTGTTCTTCACGTAGGCGAGCGGCGTGTTGATCTCGTGGGCGACGCCGGCCACCATCCGGCCGAGCGACGACATCTTCTCCGTCTGCACCAGTTGCGCTTCCGACTCCTTCAGCTGCACCAGCGCTTTCGAGAGATCACGGGTGCGCTCGGTCACGCGCCGCTCCAGGTCTTCGTTCGCCTCGCGCAGCTGCGCCTGTGCCGAGACCACGCGCATCGCGAGGAACGTGAAGCCCACCAGCAGCGCGCCCGCATAGGCGATGAGGTATGCGCGCCACGGGCCGCGCTCCTCCAGCGACCGGGCGACCGCGCCGGAGAGATCGCGCGAGGCGCGTTCCAGCCGCGAGCCGACGGTGAGGAAAGAGAACGATCGCCACGCCACGGCCTCGGAGGCGCGTTGCGTGAGGAATGCGCGGGCGCCCTCCTGCGCACGGGCGGCCGCGTCTCCCAACGCGGGGTCAATGCTCCCCGCGGCGGGGACGAGGGACGCGATGGGCGCCTCGATGGCGGCGCGGGATTCGGCGGCCGATTCGATGTCGTGGCGGTGCAGGCCCGTGCGCACGCGCTCCAGCAGGACCGGTAGCTCGGCCGGGGCCGGGGCCTGGGTGCGGGCGCGCAACCGCGCGGCGTGCGCGGCGGATTCGAGCGCCTCGAGGGACCCCTCGGCGGCTCGAAGCGCCTCGCGGCTCTTGCCGTGGGCCGCTTGCAGCGCCTGCCAGGCGTGGGACTTCTCCACCAGTCCCGCGCGCAGCGGCCCCATCTCGCTCGCGAGCGAGGCGGGAGCGGCCCGGCCCAGCTGGTCCATCAGGCGTTCGGAACGCGCGGACCGGTCGGCATACCCGCCGGCGGTGGGAGCCGTGAGGGCGAAATCATTGGCGAGGCGCAGCGCGTCGATGTCCCAGCGCGAATCGAGCTCCTTCAGCTCCCGCAGCGTCTCGAGCGCCTGGGCCTCGACCTTGAAGTCGTCCCCCGCGGTGCGAAAATAGAGGAAGACGAGCGCGCCGAGGAGGGCCGCGGCGACCAGGGCGGCGATCGCGTGGCGGGCGTGGAGACGTGGGGACATTGGAGGATTGTGGCGTCTGGTGCGCACCGCGTCTGTGGAAGGCATCACTCGCGGATTGCAAATGCAACCGATGCTACTCCCCCTCCCCCAGGTAGGCCTCGCGGATGCGCGGGTCGCCGAGGAGCGAACGCGCCTCCCCGGAGAGGGTGACCACGCCGCCCTCGAGCACGTAGCCGCGATGGCTCACCTCGAGCGCCAGGCGCGCGTTTTGCTCCACCAGCAGGAGGGTCACGCCCTCGGCGGAAATGGCGCGCACCACCTCGAAGATCTTCTCCACCATGAGCGGTGCGAGCCCCATGCTGGGCTCGTCAAGCAACAGCAGGCGCGGTCGGCTCATCAGCGCGCGCGCCATGGCGAGCATCTGCTGCTCGCCTCCCGAAAGCGTGCCGGCCACCTGGCCGCGGCGCTCCTTCAGGCGCGGGAAGAGCGTGTAGGCGCGCTCGAGGTCCGCGCCCTCGCCGCTGCGGTCGCGGCGGGAGTAGGCCCCCATGGCGAGGTTCTCCTCGATGGTGAGCTGCGAGAAGATTCCGCGGCCCTCCGGCACGAGCGCCAGCCCCTGCCGCGCGATTTCGTGGACCCGCAGCGACTGGATCGGCTTGCCGTCGTAGACGACGCGGCCGGCGGCCGCGCGGACGAGGCCCGTGATCGCCTTGAGGGTCGTGGTCTTGCCCGCGCCGTTGGCCCCGATCAGGCACACCAGCTCCCCCGGCTCCACCGTGAGGTCGATGCCCTTCACGGCGCGGATGCCGCCGTAGGAAACCTCCAGCTGCTCGAGGGCGAGGAGGCTGCGCGCGGGTGATGCAGCCGGGGCGCTCACGCGGCGGGCGCCTCGTGGGACGCGCCCAGGTAGGCCTCGATCACCTTCGGGTCGCGCTGGATGTCGCGCGGGAGGCCCTCCGCGATGCGCCGCCCGTAGTCGAGCACCAGCACCTTGTCGCACAGGCCCATCACGAGCTTCACGTCGTGCTCGATCAGCAGGATGGTGACGCCGTCGGCGCGGATCGCGGTGAGGAGCTTGCGCAGGTCCATTTTCTCGGTGGCGTTCATGCCCGCGGCGGGCTCGTCCAACGCGAGCAGCCGCGGCTCGGTGGCAAGGGCCCGGGCGATCTCCAGCCGGCGCTGGTCGCCATAGGAGAGATGCTTCGCGAGCTCGTTGCCGCGCTGGGCGATGCCCACGTATTCCAGCAGCTCGTGGGCGCGCTTCTCGATGGCGGCCTCCTCGGCGCGGGTGCCGGGGCCGCGCAGGATGGCGCCCACCACGCCCGCCTTGGTGCGCACGTGGCGGCCGATCATCACGTTCTCCAACGCCGAGAGGTTGGAGAAGAGCCGGATGTTCTGGAACGTGCGCGCGATGCCGAGGGCCGCGATGCGGTCGGGCGTCATTTCCTGCAGCTCGCGTCCCTCGAAGCGGAAGCGCCCCTCGTCGTGGCGATAGAGGCCGGTGAGCACGTTGAAGAGCGTGGTCTTGCCGGCGCCGTTGGGGCCGATGAGGCCGTAGATCTCGCCCTTCGCGATCGCGAAGCCCACCTCGGAGAGTGCCGTGAGGCCGCCGAAGCGCTTGGTGATGCCCTCGACTTCCAGTATTGCTCCCCCTTCCTTGGGAGGGGGCCGGGGGGAGGGTCCGGCGGCGCTCATTGCGGCGGCTTCACCGCGGCCAGCTCCCTCTTCCTCACCGGGGAGGGCCACAGGCCCGCGGGCCGGAACAGCATCATCACCACCATCGCGATGCCGAAGAGGAGCATGCGGATCACCTCGGGATCGATGATGGAGCGCCCGAAGATCATCTTCTGCAGCGGCTCGACGGTGTAGCGCAGGATCTCCGGCACGAAGGAGAGCAGGATCGCCCCCAGCACGACACCCCAGATGTTGCCCATGCCGCCCAGCACCACCATCGCGAGCACCATCACGCTCTCGGTGAGGATGAAACTCTCCGGGCTGATGACTCCCTGGATGGCGGAGAACATGCCGCCTGCCACGCCGCCGAAGGAGGCGCCCATGGCGAAGGCCAGCAGCTTCATGTGCGTGGTGTTGATGCCCATGGAGCGCGCGGCGAGCTCATCCTCCCGGATGGCTTCCCACGCGCGGCCGATGCGCGAATTCTGCAGCCGCAGGTTGATGACGATCACGATGATCATCACGGCCAGGAGGAAGTAGTAGTACTTGATGGTGCCCGACACCGCGAGCTCGCCGATGCGCGAGGTCTCGGCGAAATCGACCCCGAAGAGCTTGATGGAATCGATGGTGCTGATGCCCTTGGGCCCGTTGGTGAGGTTGAAGGGCTCGGAGAGGTTGTTGAGGAAGATGCGGATGATCTCCCCGAACCCCAGCGTCACGATGGCGAGGTAGTCGCCGCGCAGCTTCAACGTGGGGGTGCCGAGCATGATGCCGAAGAAGCACGCCACGGCCGCGCCGATGGGCAGGATGGCCCACCACGGCAGGTGCAGGCCGAAATGCGGGCTGGCCAGCAGCGCGTACACGTAGGCGCCTACGGCATAGAAGGCGATGTAGCCCAGGTCCAGCAGCCCGGCGAAGCCGACCACGATGTTCAGGCCGAGCGACAGGAGGACGAAGAGGATCGCGAAGTTGGTGATGCGCACCCACGCCGTGCCCGCCATCGCCAGCACGAAGGGCAGCGCCAGCAGCGCCACGACGATCAGCGCCATGCCGATCCAGCGGGCCTGGGGGTGTGCTTTCAGGTCATCGATAAATTTCATTGGCCGGAAGAACCTTGAAACCACAGATGAACACAGATGAACACGGATAGGGTCAATTCAGCCGTTGATGATTCGTCTCACATCAACCCGAGGACGGGCGAAGTTGAGAAGGAGGCATAACGAGATCCCGCTTGCCTTGAGGTAGTTGATGCACTGGGCTTCATGCACGCTCTCCAGATGGCGGACGGCCTTGAGCTCAACGAGAACACGAGAATCGACCACCATGTCGGCTAGATACTCGCCCACAACCTGGTTGTCGTAATGAACGCCGATCGGCTTTTGCCGCTCGACTGCCAGCCCATTCTTCGCGAGCTCGATGGCAAGCGCGTTGTCATAGACCTTTTCCAGGAATCCACAGCCGAGCGTGTTGCTCACCTTGTAGGCAGCCCCAATGATCCTCGAGGTGATTTCGTTGACCCTTTCCCATCTGTGTTGATCCGTGTTCATCTGTGGTTTCCGCTTTTGCCTTGGGACTTTGTCCAACGCCAACCTAGGCACGGTCGCCGACACGCTCGCCCAGCAAACCTTGGGGGCGGAAGACGAGCACGAGGATCAAGACGATAAATGCGTAAACGTCCTTGTAGTTGCTGCCGAACATGCTCGACTCCGGGCTTGAAGCGCAGATCGCCGTGAATCCCGGCAGGAACTTGTCCAGCAGGCAAACGTTGGTGAAGTCGCCGACATACCCTGCCCCCAGTGCCTCGATCAGCCCCATCAGGATGCCGCCCAGCACCGCGCCGGCGATATTGCCGATGCCCCCCAGCACCGCGGCGCTGAAGGCCTTGAGGCCCAGCAGGAACCCCATCTGGTAGTGCGCGATGCCGTAGTAGCTGCCGACCATCACGCCCGCCATCGCACCGAGGGCCGCGCCGATCACGAAGGTGAAGGAGATCACCTTGTTGATGTCCACCCCCATCAGCCCCGCGACCTGCGGGTTCTGCGAGGTGGCGCGCATCGCGATGCCGATCCGCGTGCGGTAGACCAGCGCGATCAGCCCCGCCATCATCGCGACCGAGGTGAGGATGATCGCGATCTGCACGGTGGAGATCGCGGCACTGTTCTCCGAGCTGCCGAGGTGGATCAGCTTGAGCTCGATGATCTGCGGGAAGGCGATGATGTTGCGGCTCCACACGAGGAGCGCGAGGTGCTGCAGGATGATGGAGACGCCGATGGCGGTGATGAGGGGTGCGAGGCGCGGGGCGTTCCTCAGCGGCCGGTAGGCCACCCGCTCCACCACGTACCCCACCGCCATGCACACGGGGACCGCGGCCGCGATGCCGAGCGCCACGATCACGAGCGGCGGCATGCCGGAGCCGGCCAGCGCCACGATCACCGAGAAGGCGACCATGCAGCCGATCATCACCACCTCGCCGTGGGCGAAGTTGATGAGCTGGATGATGCCGTAGACCATCGTGTAGCCGAGAGCCACCACGGCGTAGACGCATCCGAGCGTGAGCCCGTTCACCACCTGCTGCAGGAAGATGTCCACGGCGGAATTCTACTTCCCTCGCGCGCCCGCGGGCGCCAAAAAAAAACGGCACCGAATCCGGTGCCGCCGTGTTGCCGCTGATGTTATTGAGTGTTCTTGGTCTTAGGGCTTCTTGGTTTCAGCGGGCTTTGCATCTCCCTTTACGGCTTCTTTGGCGGGCGCGGCGGCAGGCTTCGCTGCCTCTCCCTTCTGGGTTGTATCGGTTGCGGGTGCTGCGGGCGCTGCGGCGGCAGCTGGCGCGGGCGCCGCGGCTGCGAACGGCGTCGAAACGCCGCCCTTCACGATCGACACCGGGACCACCTTGCCGCCCTGGAGCTTGAAGATCGTCATTTCGGCGTCCTTGCGGTCGCCCTTGGCGTCGAACTCGACCTTGCCGGTGGCGCCCGTGAACGAGACGTTGAAGAGCTCGGGGCTGAACTTGGCCGGGTCGGTGGAGTTGGCCTTCTTCATCGCCTCGATCACGGCGTTGGTGGCGTCGTAGAAGAGCGGGGCGTATTGCTTGATCTCGCCGTACTTCTTGGTGAAGGCGTCGCTGAAGTCCTTGCTGGCCGCTTCGCGCGGCAGGCCCGCCTGGGAGCAAACGAGGCCCTCGGCGGCTTGCCCGGCGAGCTTGCCCATCTCGTCGGTGCAGGCGCCGTCGCCGAAGGCGAACACCGCCTTGATGCCCAGCTCGCGGGCCTGCTTGATCATCGGGCCGCCGGTGGCGTCCATGCCGCCGTGGAACACGACGTCGGGGTTCTTCGCCTTGATCTTGGTGAGGATGGCCTTGAAGTCGGTTTCCTTGTCGGTGGTGCGCTCGCGGCCGACGATCGCGACCTTGGCGCCCTTCAGCGTCTTCTCGACTTCGTTGGCGAGGCCCTCGCCGTAGGCGGTCTTGTCGTCGATGATCGCGACTTTCTTGCCCTTCAGCTCGTTGGCGATGTAGGAGGCGATGGCCGGGCCCTGCTGGTCGTCGCGGCCGACGGTGCGGAACACGGTCTTCATGCCGCGCTCGGTCATCGTCGGGTTGGTGGCGGAGCCCGAGATCATCGGGATGCCGGCCTTGGAGTAGAGCTCCGAGGCGGGGATCGAGACGCCCGAGTTCAGGTGGCCGATGACGGCGGCGACCTTGGCATCGACCAGCTTCTGGGCGACCGTGGTGCCCACTTTCGGGTCGGCCTGGTCGTCCTCGCTCTGCATCTGGAACGTGACCAGCTTGCCGTCGATGGTGACCTTCTTCTCGTTGGCCTGCGCGATGGCGAGCGCAACGCCGTTCTCGTCATCCTTGCCCAGGTGCGCGATCGAGCCCGTGAGGGGGCCGGCGTGGGCGATCTTGACGGTGATGCCGGCCGGGGCGGCGGGCTTGGGGGCCTCGGCTTTCTTGGGCTCTTCCTTCTGGCCGCAGGCGGCGAGGCCCAGGGCGAGGGTGACGGCCAGGCCGAGTTGGCGGGACGATTTCATTGCGGACTCCTGGAATTCGGGTGGTTGGGGCGGGGCGACCCGGCTGGGAGCCGGGAAGGGGCGAATTATGGGTAGCGCCCCGGGGGAAGTCAATTCTTGCTCCCCAAAGGAAAAGCCGGCGCGGGGCCGGCTTTTTCACGCTTCGATCCCCGCTTTCGCGGGGGTGACCCCCGGTGCGGCCGCTCACGGCCGCCGTGAGGTCACTTGAGGGCGAGGATCCACTTCACCAGGGTCTTCACGTCCTCGTCCTTCACCGCGGCATTGGGAGGCATCGGCACCTGGCCCCACACGCCCACGCCGCCCTTCTTCACCTTGTCGATCAGCATGGCCTCGGCCTTGGCATCACCCTTGTACTTGGCCGCGACCTCCTTGTAGGCGGGACCGACGAGCTTCTTGTCGATGGCGTGGCAGGCGGTGCAGGCGTTCTTCTTCGCGAGCTCCTCATTGGCGAGGGCGGGAAGGGCAGCGGCGCCGAGCGCCAGCGCGGCCAGTGTGAGGACAGTCTTCATCGAAAGCTCCGTGGGGTGAGAGGGGGGTTGGCCGGCATTGTGGGCAATTCGAGCGCCTCGCGCAATTTTTCCGCCCGGTCGATGGGAGGCAAGCAGGTAACGCCGCGGCACACCCAGGCGTTGACCGTGGCGCCCGCGGGCTTGTCGAGGGTGGGCGGAATCCCCGCCGCGCCGGTCGGCAGGTAGAGCGCGAGGGTAGTGGGGCGATGGGCCGCGTCGAGGAGGCGCCGCCAGGGCGCGAGGTCCCCGGACGGCCCGCGGACCACCACCAGCGTCGGCGGCTCGAGGAATTCCTCGAGGGCGGCAAGCAGCGAGCCGTGCGCCGTGGGCTGGCGCAGCATCCGGGGCCAGTGCACGGCCAGCGTGTCGCGCATCGCCTCGGCGTACTTCTCCTCCCCGGTGAGGAAGGCAAGGCGGTTCAAGGCGAGCGCGGCGATGCCGTTGCCCGAGGGTTGGGCGGTGTCGTTGCCCGGTTTCTGGCGATGGACCAGCGTCTCGTGGCCGTGGGCGGTGAACCAGAAGCCGCCGCCGGCGCGGTCCATGAAGCGCCCCAGCAGCGCGTCCCCGAGCTCTATCGCCCACGCGAGGTCGGCGGGGTCGAAACGGGCCTGCATCATCTCCACCAGGGCCGCGAGGAGGTAGGCGTGGTCGTCGAGATAGGCCTCCAGGTGCGCGCGGCCGTCCTTGTACGTGGCGAGGAGCCGACCCTCCCGCCACATCTCGCGGCGAATGAAGTCGAGGGCGCGGCGCGCGGAGTCGATCCAGTCCTCCTGGCCCAGCACCCGCCCCGCGTGCGCCATGCCCCGGATCATCAGCCCGTTCCACGAGGTGAGGACCTTGTCGTCGCGCCCGGGGCGAACGCGCTTGTCCCGCGCCGCAAGCAGCTTGCGCCGCGCCGAATCGAGCCGCGCGCGCGCGGCCGCCTCGTCGATGCCGAGGGCACGCGCGGCGTCCTCGAGAGGCCGCACGATGCGCAGGTGCCACGCCGTCGCCTCGAAGTTGCGGGGCTTGTCGAGGCCGTAGACCGATTCCGCCACGTCGAACTCGGCGGGTTCGAGGAGCGCGCGGACCTCCTCGGCCTGCCAGACGTAGAACCGCCCCTCGTGGCTTTCCGAATCGGCGTCGAGGGAGGAGTAGTAGCCGCCTTCCGGCGCCTGCATCTCGCGCTGCACCCAGGCCGCCGTCTCGATGCATACGGCGGCGAAGGCCGGCTCGCGCGTCGCGGCCCAGGCGTCGGCGTAGAGGCGCAGCAGCTGGCCGTTGTCGTAGAGCATCTTCTCGAAGTGCGGGATGGTCCACGAGGCGTCGGTGCTGTAGCGGGCGAAGCCACCGCCCAGCTGGTCGTTGATGCCGCCCTCGGCCATGCGGCGCAGCGTGAAGGTCGCCATGTCGAGGGCCTCCTCGTCGCGCCGGTCGGCGGCGTGGCGGCGCAGCAGCAGCTCGATGCGGTGCGGATGGGGAAACTTCGGCGGCCCGCTGAAGCCGCCGTTCTCGTGGTCGAAGGCGCCGAGGAGGTCGTCGGCGGCGGCGTCGAGGGGCTCGCGCGTGGGCCGCACGCTGCCGTCGGCGGGCGCGGGCTCGCTCTTCGCCATCGCCTCGGAGAACTGCTCCCAGGCGGCGCGGATGTCACCGGGGTTCTCGTCGTGGTATTGGCGCACGCGCTTCAGCAGGTCGGGAAACCCGACCTGTCCCTGGCGCGCGTCCGGCGGGAAATAGGTGCCGCCGAAGAACGGCACCTGCTCGGCCGTGAGGAACATTGTTAGGGGCCAGCCGCCCGACTGCTGGGTGATCATCGAATGGGCGAGCATGTAGACGCCATCGATGTCGGGGCGCTCCTCGCGGTCGACCTTCACGTTCACGAAGAGCTCGTTCATCACCCGCGCGATCGACTCGTTCTCGAACGATTCGTGCGCCATCACGTGGCACCAGTGGCACGCGGAGTAGCCCACCGAGAGGAGGATCGGCTTGCCGGTGCGGCGCGCCTCGGCGAGCGCTTCTTCGCCCCAGGGATACCAGTCCACGGGGTTGTTGGCGTGCTGCTGGAGGTAGGGGCTGGTCTCGCGGGAAAGTCGGTTGGGCATTGGAGGGGTCATCGATGTGTGACACGCCCCGATCGCCGCGGGTTCGCCCCAGGAGACTACCCGGTTCGGCGGGTCATCACGAGGCGCCGAATAATTGGGTCAGAACAGATTTTCGACCTGACGCCCAGGGGCCGAAAATCTGTTCTGACCCAATTATTTTCTCAGGCCGAGGATGAGGGCGCAGCCCGCGAGGATGATTGCGCACCCCGCGATCCGCCCAGCGGTGAGCGCCTCGCCGAGGAACGCGACCCCCCACAGCATCCCGAAGATCGGCACCAGCAGCGTCACGGTGATGGCCTTCACCGGGCCCACGTCGGCGATGAGGCGGTAGTAGAAGATGAACGCAACGGTGGTGGAGACCAGCGCCAGGCCCACCACCGCGGCCCAGGCGAGCGGCGTTACGCCGGCGAGGCCGTGGGGCGCAGGGGCGAAGGGCACCAGCGGCGTAAGCGCCAGCGCCGCGAAGAGCAGTGTCGCAGCCGCCGTGCCCAGCGGGCTCGCCCCCTTGAGGCGCACTTTGGTGAACACGATGGTGTAGCCGTAGATGGCGGTGGCCGCGACCGACATGCCGGCCGCCAGCAGCTCGTGCCCGCTCATCGGCTTCGGCGTCCAGCCCACCAGCACCGCGGTTCCGGCGAGGCAGAGGGCGATGCCGACTGCCTTCGCGGGCGTGATCGGCTCGCGGAGCCACAGCGCGGCGAACAGCGTGGCGAAGAGCGGCGAGAGCGCGTTCAGGATCGCCGCGGTCGACGCGTCGATGGTGGTGAGCGCCTCGGCGATCAGCACGAACGGGAGCGCCAACCCCACCGCGCCCACGAACAGGAACGAGCTCCAGTGCCGCGACCAGCCCACGCTGCCGCCGGTCGCGTAGAGGAACGCGGCGAGCGCGACACCCGCCACCAGCACCCGCAGCCAGATCAGCAGCACCGGGCCCAGCTGTGGCACCGCGTAACGCATGAAGAGGTACGAGGCGCCCCACATCGCGGCGAGCGCCACCAGCCGCGCGAGGTCCGCGGGCCTCACGCCGCCGCGCCGAGCCCGGCCGCCTCGAGCGCCAGCAGGCGCGCCTTGCGCTGTAGGCCGCCGGCGTAGCCCGTAAGGCTGCCGGCGCTGCCGACGACGCGATGGCACGGCACCACGATCGAGTGCGGGTTGCGCCCGGTCGCCGCCCCCGCCGCCCGCGCCGCCCGCGGAAATCCCGCGCGCCGGGCAAGCTCCGCATAGCTCACCGTCGAGCCCGGCGGGATGCGCGCGATCTCGCGCCACACCGCTTGCTGGAACGGCGTGCCCGTCGCGGCGAGCGGCAGGTCGAAACGATCCCGCCGGCCCGCGAGGTACTCGACCAGTTGCACTGCGCAGCGCAGGAGAACCTCGTCGTGCGGCGCCTCGATCCATTCGGCATCGATCGAAGGCGCGTGGCGCCCGCCCTCGAAATAGACGCCGGTCAGGGCGCCTTCTCGAGCGGTGGCGAACATGGGGCCGAGCGCGGAGGCGAATCGCAGGTAGCGGGTCATGGCACTTTCTCCAGGGATTTCCAGAGGTGGATCACGGCATAGGCCCGCCACGGCCGCCAGGCTTCGGCGAGGGCGAGCGCCTTGCGGCCATCGCTCGTGCCCATGGCTTTCAGGACGGCGACGTCGGGATGGGGAAACGCGTCGGGCCACGCGAGCGCGCGCATCGCGATGTATTGCGCCGTCCACGGGCCGATGCCGGGCACTTCGCGCAGTGCCGCGACGGTGTGCTCCACGTTCGCCGCGGGATCGAGCACGAGGCGGCGCGAAGCGATTCCTTGCGCCAACGCCACGATGGCCCGGGCGCGCGCGCCGATGATGCCGTGGGCAGCGATGTCGTCGGCATCCAGCATCGCCACTTCCGCCGGCAACGGGAACAGCCGGTCGACGCCCTCGAGCGGGGTCTCCAGGAGCGTGCCGAACGCGGCCACGAAACGCGCGGCGAAGGTGGTGGCGGCCCGCACCGTCACCTGTTGCCCCAGGATCGCGCGTACCGCGACCTCGAAGCCGTCGATGGCGCCGGGCAGGCGCAGCCCGGGATGGGCGGCCGCGAGCGGGCCCAGGGCCTCGGCCACCTCGTCGGGATGGCAGGCGAGGTCGAAGAGATGCTTCACGCGCGAAAGCACGGCGGGGATCGCGCCGGCGAGCGAGGCCCCCACCGTGACGCGCAGCGCCGCGCGCCGCGGCGAGGGCGCCACCGCGATCCACCCGGCGTGCTCGCCGATCCGCACGCTTCGCGCGTAGCGATTGCGCGCCACCGCCTCCACGCCCGTGATGGCGCGCCGCTCGAGGAATTCGAGGATGGCCGCCCAGTCGTAGGGCGTCCGGTAGGCGAGGTCGAAGACGAGCTCCCCCCCGGGCTTCCTCGCCGGTGCGGCGCGGCGCAGGTCACCCGGCGTCATCCGGTAGCGCGTGCGGAAGAGGTGGTTGAAGCGCCTCAGGCTCGCGAAGCCGCTGGAGAGCGCCACGTCGAGCACCGGCAGGTCGGTATCGGTGAGCAGCCGCTTGGCGAGCAGCAGCCGCTGCGTCTGCGCGTACGCCACCGGCGCCACGCCGAACTCGAGCTGGAACACGCGCCGCAGGTGCCGGTCGGTCACGCCCAGGCGGCCCGCGAGCGCCTCGAGCCCGCCCTCTTCCAGCCGGCCGTCCTCGATCGCGCGGGCCGCGGCCACCGCGAGGCGCCGGTTCGCGTCCACCACGGCGAAGCCGGGTGCGAGCTCCGGGCGGCAGCGCAGGCACGGGCGGAAGCCGCCGGCCTCGGCGGCCGCGGCGCTGGGGTAGAAGCTGCAGCTGGAAGCCCGGGGAGTGCGCGCGGTGCACACCGGGCGGCAATAGATCCCGGTGGTGGCGACGCCGACGAAGAAGCGCCCGTCGAAACGGATGTCGTGGGCGCGAAGCGCGCGGTAGCACTGGTCGGCATCGAGGTACATGGCGGCATTATCCGCCGCGGCACGCCGCCGGCTCGCCGTTTTCGGACGCCGATGACCCGCCTCCCGGGATCTGGAGCCCACCCGTGGCCGGACAGGAGGGTGCCGGGTGTAGGAACGGGACTACATCCATCCCGACGAGGGGTGCGCATACTGGAACTCATCCCCGGCGTCTGGTCTCGATGCACGCCCTCTTCTCCAAGCTCCCGCCCTCCGATGCACCCGCCCGATCGGACGTGACGCGGGCGTTGCTCGCCTCGCCCCAGGCCACGTGTGTATGGCACGACGGCGTCGATGCCCCCCTCGTGAACGACGCCTTCGATGCGATGTTCGGCCCCCAGGGCGCGCTTTCCCCGGCCCTCCCCATCGGTGGCGCGTGGCCCGAAGCGTGGCAGGCGCTGCACGAGCGCGTGGCGACCGCGCTCGGCACCGGCGCGGCCTTCCAGGACGAGGCCATCACGCTGTACGTACCCGAAGGCGAACGCGAGGTGCATCTGCGGGCGCATGGAGCAGCGATCGAAGCGGCGGGAGTGCCCGGCGTCTCGTGCACTTTCGTCGACATGACCGCGGAGGTGTCCGCCCGCCGGGAGCTCGAGGCGCTGCGCCGGTTGCTGCTGCCGGACAGCGCGCCCGTGCAGGAAAATCCCAGCGAGCTTTCACGGACCCAGGACGCGCTGGCCCACCAGGTGGAAAGCCTCAAGCTGCTCCATGAACTGGCGATGCGCCTGGGCGGAATCTCGGAGCCCGGGCCCGCGTTGCAGGCAGTGCTCGAAGCCGCGGTGAATGCGCAGGGTGCGGCGATGGGGCTCGTGTGGCTGCACGAGCCGGCTACGGGCTTCCTCGCCACCCACATGAGCTTCGGCTTCGATGCCGAGACCCTGCTCGCGTTCGACCGCGTCGTGCCCGGCCCCGGCGGCGGGGGCGCCGGCAACGCGTTCGCCCGGGGCACACGCTACGTGATCGAGGATGTCCTGCAGGAGGCGGCCTTCGCCCCTTATCGCGAAGCGGCGCTGCGTGCCGGCATCCGGGCGCTGCACTGCACGCCGATCGTGACCCGCAACGGCGACCTCCTCGGGGTGATCTCGGTCCATTTCCGCGCGCCCCACCGCCCCGACCAGCGCGACATGCAGATCGCCGACGTGTGCGCGCGCCACGCGGCCGACGCCATCGAGGCGGGACGTGCGGTAGAGGCCACGCGCCGCAGCGATCGCATCTTCCGCGCCATGGGCGAGTCGATCGACTACGGCGTGTGGACCTGCGACCGCGAGGGCCGCAACACCTATGCGAGCGACTCTTTCCTGCGGCTCACGGGACTCACCCGGGAATCGTGCTCCGGCCACGGCTGGGGCGCGGCCCTCCACCCCGACGAGCGCAAAGCCATCTTCGCGGCGTGGAGCCGGTGCGTGCGGGAGGGCGGCGAGTGGGACGTGGAGCAACGCATCCTCGGCGTCGACGGCCGATATCACGCCATCCTCGCGCGCGGCGTGCCGGTGCGCGACGAGCGCGGCCACATCGAGTGCTGGGCCGGCATCAATTTCGACATTGGGCGCCTGAAACAAGTCGAGAACGAGCTGCGCGAGCTGGACAAGCGCAAGAACGAGTTCCTCGCGACCCTCGCGCACGAGCTGCGCAACCCCCTCGCCCCGCTGCGCAATGGCCTCGAGGTGATCCGGCTGTCCACGGCGGGCACGGGCCCGCTCGACAAGGCGCGCGCCATGATGGAGCGGCAGCTCGCGCAGATGGTCCGCCTCGTCGACGACCTCCTCGACGTGAGCCGGGTGAGCCGCGGCAAGATCGAACTTCGGCGTGAGGAAGTCGATCTCGCCACCGCGCTCGCCCATGCCATCGAGACCAGCCAGCCCCTGATGGCCGATCGCCGCCATCGCTTCAGGGCCGTCCTGCCGCCGGAGCCGATCCGGGTCGACGGCGATCCGACGCGCCTCGCGCAGGTATTCGCCAACCTGCTCAACAACGCCGCCAAGTACACCGAGCCCGGCGGGGAGGTGGAGCTCGCCGTGCGGTTCGAGGGCGGCGCGGCGGTCGTGACGGTGAGGGACAACGGCGTCGGCATCCCGGCCGACATGATTTCCCAGGTGTTCGACATCTTCACCCAGGTGGACCGCTCGCTCGAGAAGACCCAGGGCGGGCTCGGCATCGGGCTGTCGATCGCCAAGCGCCTGGTGGAAATGCATGGCGGCACCATCACCGTGGAAAGCCGCGGCAAGCGCCACGGCAGCGAATTCACGGTGCGCCTGCCGGCCCGCGCGGCGGCCGCGACGGAAGCGCCCGGAGCTGCCACCGGCGCCTCAGTCGTCCCCACTCCGGTGTCGCTGCGGCGTCGCGTGCTGGTGGCCGACGACAACGAGGATTCGGCGGTGACGCTTTCGATGATGCTCGAGGTGATCGGCAACGACGTGCGCGTCGCGCGCGACGGCCAGGAAGCGGTGGAGATGGCGGCCGACTACCAGCCGGACGTGGTGCTCCTCGACATCGGCATGCCGAGAATGAACGGCTACGACGCATGCAGGGCGATTCGCTCCCAGGCCTGGGCGTCGGGCGCCTACCTGGTGGCGCTGACCGGGTGGGGGCAGGAGGACGACAAGAACCGCGCCCTCGAGGCCGGGTTCGATCGCCATCTCGTGAAGCCGGTCGAACCCAGGCTCATCGAGACGCTGGTCTCGAGCCTTCCCGCGCGGCCGCGCCGGGGCGCCTAGAGCGGCTTCTTCCGGAAGGCAAGCTTCTCCACGCGCGTGGCGCCGTGTCTTGCGCATGGTGAATAATGCGGGTCCCGGAAGGGCCCAGGTGGGGCCGCTCCCGGATTCCATGGGTAACGAAAGGTGATGCGATGAATTACCGCAGGCTGGGGCGCAGCGGCCTCAAGGTGAGCGAGCTGTCGTTCGGCTCGTGGGTGACGTACGGCAACCAGCTCGGCACCGACGCCGCGCGCGAATGCATGGCCGCGGCGTGGGACCGCGGCGTGAATTTCTTCGACAACGCCCAGGTGTACGCCGCGGGCAAGAGCGAGGAGATCATGGGCGAGGTGCTGAAGAAGCTCGCCTGGCCGCGGATGAAGTACGTGGTCTCGACCAAGTTCTTCTGGGGCATCACCGACGGCCCCAACGAGAAGAACACGCTCAACCGCAAGTACCTCCTCGATGCGATCGACGGCTCGCTCGCGCGCCTGAAGCTCGAGCACGTGGACCTGGTCTACTGCCATCGCCCCGACCCCGACACGCCGATCGAGGAGACGGTGTGGGCGATGCACAACGTGATCGAGCGCGGCAAGGCGCTCTACTGGGGCACTTCCGAGTGGAGTGCCGCCGAGATCATCGCGGCGTGGCAGGTCGCCGAT
The DNA here is from genome assembly GCA_031375445.1 of Burkholderiales bacterium. GTDB lineage: Bacteria > Pseudomonadota > Gammaproteobacteria > Burkholderiales > Usitatibacteraceae > Usitatibacter. Next base: position 17,881 of record JANMHV010000114.1, read on the forward strand.
CGGCACCACCTGCACAAGCCGATCGTGGAGCAGCCCGAGTACAACCTGTTCCACAGGAGCCGCGTGGAGCTGGAGTACGTGCGCCTCTTCCAGGACTTCGGCCTCGGCCTCACCACCTGGAGCCCGCTCGCCTCGGGGCTCCTCACCGGCAAGTACCGGCACGGCGTCCCCGCCGACAGCCGCGGCGCCATCCCGCGCATGAAGTTCCTGGTGGACGATCTCACCGACAAGGCGAAGAACGCCGCGGTGGCGCAACTCGAGGTCGTCTCGAAAGACCTCGACTGCTCGATGGCGCAACTGGCGATCGCGTGGTGCGCGCGCAATCCCAACGTCTCCACCGTGATCACCGGTGCCTCGCGGGTTTCTCAAGTGGAAGAGAACCTTCGCGCGGTGGAAGTGATTCCGCGCCTCACGCCGGCGGTGATGGAACACATCGACGGGATCGTGGCCGGGCTCTCGGACTGAGCACGAATAATGGGGTCAGGTTACATTTCCATCTCCATCCTGG
>JANMHV010000120.1:0-4290 GCA_031375445.1 Burkholderiales bacterium
CAGGCGCCGAACCAGCGACAAGCCGATGCCCAGCCCGCCCTGCGATCGGCCTGCGTCGGTAGGCACCTGGAAAAACATGTCGAACAGGATCGGCAAGGCCCGCGGCGGGATCCCGATGCCGTTGTCGGTGACGGCGATTCAGGTTCCCAAGCACTTGCACCAGTCGCACCGGGTCGGCGTCGACCACCAGTGACTCGTCAGCTATTCGCAGGTCAAGCACATGATGTGCGGCTTCCATGGCTGCCAGGCTCGCCTCGACGGCGTTAGTCACGATTGCCCTGAGCTCCACCTTTTCCTTGCGAAGCTCCACTTTGCCGCTGCTGATCCTGGCAACGTCGAGAAGATCATCAATCAGGTGCACCATGTGGCCGAGCTGCCGCTTCATCATGTCCCGCACCTTGGCTGCGGTCTCCGGGTTGTTCCCGGCCAGTTGTAGCACTTCCAGTCCGTTTCGTATGGGTGCAAGTGGGTTGCGCAACTCATGCGCCAGCGTTGCCAAGAACTCCGTCTTGCGGTGATCCGCCTCGCTCAGGCGCGCTGCGAGCCGGCGTAGGTCTTCCTCCACTTGCTTTCGCTCCGTGATGTCAACGGCAACGCCGGCAAACCGCTTGTTGCCGGTTTTCTCGTCTGTGAACATCTTGCCTTTGGCGGTAACCCAAACGACTTTCCCTGACGGATGAAGGATCCGATAATCGATGTCGTAACGGCCTGCGGTCTCTATCGCACGTGCAACCGCCTCTAAAACTTGCGGTCGGTCTTCAGAGTGAATCCTCTCAGTGAAGTGGCGTATCTCGGTGCCCTCGTGCGCTACTGCAGGATCGACCCCAAAGAGTTCGGCAAACCCGGCATCCATGACAGTGATCTTTGTTTCCGGATCTACTGCCCAAGTGCCGATATTGCCGGATGCTTCAAGCGAAAGCCGGTAACATTCTTCGCTTAGGCGCAATGCTTCTTGAGCGGTCTTGCGTTCCTCGATCTCGCGCCGATGCTCCAAGGTCAAAGCTGTGGTATCGACCAGCAGCGCTATCGTTTCCTTCTCTTCTGGGCTGGGGACATGCACCTCGCGGCGGTAGCAAGCCAGCGTGCCGAGCACGGCACCGTGCGGCGAGCGGATTGGCTGCGACCAGCATGAACGCAGCCCGTGCGAGAGAGCCAATTCCTTGTAGTCCCGCCACAAAGGGTCAGTAGCGATGTCAGAGACGATGACTTCGTGGTTGAAGTGTGCCGCAGTTCCGCACGAGCCGGCGTTCGGGCCGGTCGCCATCCCGTCGATGGCTGCGGAATATGCCTGCGGAAGCGATGGAGCTGCGCCATGCCGCAGATGACCATCCTGCGCAAGCAGCACGGAGACCAACGTGGCCTCCTCAGTGAAAGCCTGGGCAGCCCGCACGAGGGTACCAAGCACCTGCTCCAGCGATGCTCCGGACACTACCTGCTCCATGGCGACCTTTTGCGCGTGGGCGAGGCTTCCGGCACGCTCCCGGGCGCGCAGTAGCTCTTGCATCGCGGTAATGTCGCGCGACACAGCCAAAAAGCCTTGTACTTGCCCATCGGCCCCATGAATCGGCGACACCCGAACATCCCAGAACTTGCACGCCCTTCGCTGTTGGGCACAAGGCAACAAAGTGTGCTGGCAGGCTCTGGCGCGCCTGCTCCAGCGCCAATTCGATCTGTTGACGCGGCTCACCTGGCCACAAGCTCACCCATGGAAGTCCACACACCTGGCTCAGGTCATCTACCTCCATCAAGCACTGGCCGTTCCGGTTCATGGACAAGAGATTGCCCTGAAGATCGAGGACCTTCGCACAGTCGGGGCTGCTCTCGAACAGCAAGTCGGTGGTCAGTGGCACGGCAGACGCGGCACGTACTGCGGTATTCATGGATGAGCTTTCGGGTTGAGGGGGTAGTCTCACCTATATGCACGGCGCTGTTGAAGGCCAGCTCGCGACCACTTCGACATCGATGCTGCAAAGGGATGGGAATGCAGATGCGGAAGAAATAATACCGTGGCGGGAAAGCCGCAGAAAGGCCGGAATTCGCATGATTGAGCTCCAAAAAGTGGCTCACTGCGGTGGCTCACTGATGGAGGCTCAGAAGAAAAAAGGCCCGTAGATACGGGCCTTTGGAAAGTTTGGCGGAGTGGACGGGACTCGAACCCGCGACCCCCGGCGTGACAGGCCGGTATTCTAACCAACTGAACTACCACTCCAATGCTTCCGGTGCTGGTGGGTGCTGAGGGGCTCGAACCCACGACATTCGCCGTGTAAAGGCGATGCTCTACCAGCTGAGCTAAGCACCCGCGAAGAACGCGATTTTAGCGGATTTGCGGGTGCTTTTCCAGCTTCCCTAGTGTTTGGTAACCACGGGACGCGCGTCCGGCGCGGGCGGCGGGACGGCCGGGGCGACCTCCTCGCTCGGCGTGGGCTTGCGCTCCAGCGCCCGGTCGAGCACCTCGTCGAACCACTGGACCGGCGTGATCTCGATGGCGTTCTTCACCTCTTCCGGGATCTCCTGAAGGTCCTTCACGTTCTCCTTCGGGATCAGCACGTGCTTGATGCCGCCGCGGTGGGCGGCGAGCAGCTTCTCCTTCAGGCCGCCGATGGGGAGCACCTCGCCGCGCAGCGTGATCTCGCCCGTCATCGCCACGTCGCAGCGCACCGGGATGCCGGTGAGCACCGAGGTGATGGCGGTGGCGATGGCGATGCCGGCCGACGGCCCATCCTTGGGTGTAGCGCCCTCCGGCAAATGGATGTGGAGGTCGACCGTCTGGTAGAAGTCCTCGGCGATGCCCAGGCGCTTCACGCGCGCGCGCACCACGGACACCGCGGCCTTGATCGACTCCTGCATCACGTCGCCCAGCTTGCCGGTGGTGACGGTGTTGCCCTTGCCGGGGAGCTTGACCGCTTCCACCGTCAAGAGCTCGCCGCCGACTTCGGTCCACGCAAGACCCGTCACCTGGCCGATCTGGTTTTCCTTCTCGGCGATGCCGTAGGCGTACTTGCGCACGCCCAGGTACTTGTCGAGGTTCTTCGGGTTCACCGTGACGTGGGAGGTGTCTTTCTTCTTGGTGAGGATCGACTTCACCACCTTGCGCGAGATCTTGGCGATCTCGCGGTCGAGGCCTCGCACGCCCGCCTCACGCGTGTAGTAGCGCGTGATGTCGCGCAGCGCGCTGTCGGTGATGGTCAGCTCGCCATCGCGCAGCCCGTTGCCCTTCATCTGCTTGCTCATCAGGTACTTCTTGGCGATGTGGACCTTCTCGTCCTCGGTGTAGCCGGAAAGGCGGATCACTTCCATCCGGTCGAGCAGCGGGCTCGGGATGTTGAGCGTATTGGAGGTGGCAACGAACATCACGTCCGAGAGGTCGTACTCGACCTCGACGTAGTGGTCGACGAAGGTGTGGTTCTGCTCGGGATCGAGCACCTCCAGCAGCGCCGACGAGGGGTCGCCGCGGAAGTCCATGCCCATCTTGTCCACTTCGTCCAGCAGGAACAGCGGGTTCCTGACCCCGACCTTGGTCATGTTCTGCAGGATCTTGCCGGGCATGGAGCCGATGTAGGTGCGGCGATGGCCGCGGATCTCGGCTTCATCGCGCACGCCGCCCAGCGACATGCGCACGAACTTGCGGTTGGTGGCGCGGGCGATCGATTGCCCCAGCGACGTCTTGCCGACGCCGGGCGGGCCCACGAGGCACAGGATCGGCGCCTTCAGCTTGTCCACGCGCTGCTGGACCGCCAGGTATTCGACGATGCGCTCCTTCACCTTCTCGAGGCCGAAATGGTCGGCGTCGAGGATCCTCTCGGAATTCTTGAGATCCGTGGAGACCTTGGTCTTCTTCTTCCACGGCAGGCCCACGATGGTGTCGATGTAGTTGCGCACCACCGTCGCCTCGGCCGACATGGGCGACATGAGCTTGAGTTTCTTCAGCTCCGCCTCGGCCTTGGTGCGCGCTTCCTTCGGCATGTGCGCGACCTTGATCTTCTTCTCGAGCTCGTCGAGGTCGGCACCCTCTTCCGAGTCGCCGAGCTCCTTCTGGATCGCCTTCACCTGCTCATTCAAGTAGTACTCGCGCTGCGACTTCTCCATCTGGCGCTTCACGCGGCCGCGGATGCGCTTTTCCACCTGCATGATGTCGATCTCGGTTTCCAGCAGCTGCAGCAGCTGCTCCAACCGGCGGCCGACGTGGAACATCTCGAGGATCTGCTGCTTCTGCTCGAGCTTGAGCGGCAGGTGTGCCGCGATGGTGTCCGACAGGCGCCCGGCGCCGTCGATGCCCGAAAGGGAGGTCAG
>JANMHV010000170.1:0-3628 GCA_031375445.1 Burkholderiales bacterium
GCAACTGGTGGTCTGTCCCCCAAGGTTCAGCTGCCGGAAAGCGGCTTCTCCGGATCATCCCAGCTGCGCGGGTCCTCCAGCGGCTCGAGGTGCGTCAGCACCTCGACGTGCGGAAGCTTCAGCCGGATCTCGTTCTCCAGCCTCTCCACCACGTCGTGCCCCGCCTGCACGCTCATGTTTCCGGGAACCAGGATGTGCACGTCCACGAAGCTCTTGGAGCCGGACACGCGCGTGCGCAGCGCATGGAAGTCGCCGCCCTGCTGCTTCACCGTCTCCAGCACCTGGGTGATGATCTCGATCTCCTCGTCGGGCACGGCCCGGTCCATCAGCCCATGGAAGGAGCGGTGCAGGAGGTGCCAGCCGGTCCACAGGATCTGGATCGCGACCGCCATCGCCACCAGCGCGTCGAGCCGGAGCCACCCCGTGACCTGCACCAGCACCACGCCCACCAGCACCCCCGCGGTAGTCCAGACGTCGGTGAGGAGGTGCTTCGCGTCGGCCTCGAGCGTGATCGACCGGTGCGCTCGCGCGGCGCGCAGCATGACCATGGCGCACGCCGCATTGGCGATGGCCGCGAGGATCGAGAGCACCACCCCGAAGCCCAGCTGCTCGATCGGCTGCGGGTTCGAAAGCCGCGGGATGGCGGCCCAGATGATGCCGCCGGCCGCCACGAAGATCAGCGCGCCCTCGATGCCGCTGGAGAAATACTCGGCCTTCTCGTGGCCGAAGTTGTGCTCGCGGTCGGGCTTGGCCGCCGAGTAGGTCAGCACGCCGAGGGCCACGAGCGCCGCGGCGATGTTCACCAGCGCCTCGATCGCATCCGATAGGAGGCCCACCGACCCGGTGTAGTAGTACGCCGCGAACTTCAGCGCGATCGTGACGATCGAGGTCGCGAGCGAGAGCCAGGCGTAGAAGGTGGGGGAGCGCATCAGGCGTCTGCGATCGAGCGCCAGCGCCGGGCGGCGAACCTCATGCCTGCAGCTCCGGGCGGGCCCGGTAGTGCTCCAGCGCCTCGGGGTTGGCCAGCGCCTCGACGTTGCGCACCGGCTCGCCGTGGACCACGGCCCTCACCGCGAGCTCCACGATCTTGTTGCTGCGGGTGCGCGGGATGTCGGGCACAGCGACGATGCGCGCCGGGACGTGGCGCGCCGTAGTGTTGGCGCGGATCGTCTCGCGGATCTTCTTCATCAGCGCCTCGTCGAGCGCCACACCCTCCCGCAGGCGCACGAACAGCACCACGCGCACGTCGCGCGGATGGGCGGGCGGCCAGTCCTGGCCGATCACCAGGCTCTCCTCGATCTCGTCCATCTTCTCGACCTGGCGATAGATCTCGGCCGTGCCGATGCGCACGCCGCCGGGATTCAGCACCGCGTCGGAGCGGCCGTGGATCACGAGGCCCCCGTGCTCGGTGACCTCGCAGTAGTCGCCGTGGGTCCACACGCCGGGGAAGCGCTCGAAATAGGCGCGGCGATAGCGCGCGTCGCCCGGATCGTTCCAGAAGCCCAGCGGCATGGTGGGAAAGGGCGCGAGGCACACCAGCTCGCCCTTCACGCCGCGCACCGGCTTGCCACCCTCGTCCACCACCTCCACCGCCATGCCGAGGAGGCGGCACTGGATCTCGCCGCTCCACACCGGAAGGATGGGGCAGCCGCCGGCGAAGCAGGCGACGATGTCGGTGCCGCCGCTGATCGAGGCGAGGTTCAGGTCGGCCTTGATGTCGCGGTACACGTATTCGAAGCCCTCGGGCGACAGCGGCGAGCCGGTGGAGAGCATGACGCGCAGCGCCCCGAGGTCGTGGGTCGCGACGGGCCGCACCTTCAGCTTGGCGATCGCATCGAGGTACTTGGCCGAGACGCCGAAGTGCGTGATGCGCTCCTCGCCCGCGAAGTCGAACAGCACGTTGCCGCGCCCGAGGAACGGCGAGCCGTCGTAGAGCATGAGCGTCGCGTCGGCGGCGAGTGCCGTCACCAGCCAGTTCCACATCATCCAGCCGCACGTCGTGTAGTAGAAGACGCGATCGCCCGGCTTCACGTCGCAATGGAGGCGATGCTCCTTCGCGTGGGTGAGGAGCGTGCCGCCGGCGCCGTGGACGATGCACTTGGGCACGCCGGTGGTGCCCGAGGAGTACAGGATGTAGAGCGGGTGGTTGAACGGCAGTTGCGCGAACTCGATCTCGGCCGCGTCGTGGGGCGCCAGGAATTCATCCCAGCCCACCGCGCGGTCGATGCCGGCGCAGTCGCCGGGGGCGCCGATGTACGAGACGATGACCAGCTTCTCCACGCTGGGCAGGCGCGCGATCACCTCGCGCACCGCGGCGAGCGTCGAGACCGCCTTGCCGTTGCCGAAGTAGCCGTCGCATGCGAATAGCACCCGGGGACCGGTCTGGCCGAAGCGGTCGATCACGCCCTGGGCGCCGAAGTCGGGCGAGCACGAGGTCCACACCGCGCCCACGCTCGCCGCGGCGAGCATCGCGATCACGGTCTCGGGCAGGTTGGGCAGGTAGCCCGCGACGCGGTCGCCCGGCACGATGCCGGCGGCGCGCAGCGCCTGGGCCACGCGCGACACCGCCTCGTGGAGCTCGCGATGAGAGAGCTTCATCGCCACCTTGGTCTCGCCGCGGAAGACGATCGCATCCGTGTCGTCGCGGCGCTTCAGCAGGTTCCCGGCGAAGTTGAGGCGCGCGTCGGGAAAGAAACGCGCCCCCGGCATCTTGTCCCCGTTGGCCAGCACCGTCTCCCCGCGCGTCTCGGCCACGATGCCGGCGAAGTCCCAGAGCGTGGCCCAGAATTCCTCCACGTTCTCGATCGACCACCGGTGCAGCGCCTCGTAGTCGTCCACGTTGGCGCAATGACGCGAATGCACGAGGCGCATGAACGCCGTCATGTTGGCCTCGGCCACGGCGCCCGGCGAGGGCCGCCAGAGTGGCTTGCCGCGCACGTGGGGGCTAGAGCGCGACCCGGAAGTCGGCGGCGGTCTTGGCCTTCACGTCCTCGACCGCTACACCCGGGTGCAGCTCCGTGAGCACCAGTCCCGCGCCGGGCTCGACTTCGAAGACGCAGAGGTCGGTGATGATCTTGTTCACGACCCCCTTGCCGGTGAGCGGCAGCGTGCAGCGCTTGAGCACCTTGGAGGCGCCGTCCTTCGAGGTGTGCTCCATCAGCACCACCACGCGCTTGACACCCGACACCAGGTCCATGGCGCCACCCGGGCCCTTCACCATCTTGCCCGGCACCATCCAGTTGGCGAGGTCGCCGTTCTCGGCCACTTCCAGGCCGCCCAGGATCGAGAGGTCGACGTGGCCGCCACGGATCATCGCGAACGAGTCGGCGCTCGAGAAGAAGCTCGAGCCCGGCAGCGTGGTGATGGTCTGCTTGCCGGCGTTGATGAGGTCGGGGTCGACCTTGTCGTCCGTCGGGAAGGGCCCGATCCCGAGAAGCCCGTTCTCCGACTGCAAGTGCACCGTCATGCCCTTCGGGATGTGGTTGGCGACGAGCGTCGGGATGCCGATGCCGAGGTTGACGTAGAAGCCGTCCTCCAGCTCCTGCGCGGCGCGGGCGGCCATCTGATCGCGATCCCAGGGCATGGACGGTCTCCTATGAAGCGTCGAAGGCTGCCTTGAGCAGCTTCT
>JANMHV010000183.1:0-6386 GCA_031375445.1 Burkholderiales bacterium
AAAGGGTCACGAAGGAAAACAAAACTTACCCCATAAACGACCCCACGGGGTGTAGAAGACCCGCGGCGCGCCGGGCGCCAGCGGCCCGCGCACGATGTTCAGCCGCGACCAGTCGCCCGACTCCACCGCGTTGCGGATGAGTCCGCGGTACTGGTTCAGCAGCTCCGAGTCGTGGGGCGAAGCGGCGTAGTAGGTGAGGTAGTCGGTGAGGTTGCCCGCGTCGCAATGGCCCTGGTAGGCGCACGCGCTCAGGATGCGCACGTTGTTCTGCCCGCACGCCGCGCCGTAATCACACGCGAGCACCGTGAAGGCGTTGTGGAACGCGCGCGGATCCACGTTGGGGCCGTCCGGCGAAAGGCGCAGCGCGTACTCGTGCCAGGTGTTGGACATGAGGCGCCCGGCGATGAGCAACGCCTCCGGATCCTTGGACTGCGCGATCTGCTTCAGGTCCGCGAACTGCTCGTCGGTAAGCGCCGTCTTGCGATCGCCCCGCCGCGCGGCCCACAGCTCCAGCTCCATCGAGTGCGCGCGCGCCTTGGGATCCCCGCCCGCCGCGGCCTCGGCAAGCATCCTGGAAAGATCCGCCTGGGTGGAGCTCACCCCCTCCAGGCCCGAGCAACGGTTTGCGGTGACCTCCTCGTAAGCGGCGATGCGGCGCTCGCGTTGCGGGTCGGCGGGCGCCAGGCTCGCCAGGAATTCGTCGCGCTTGGCCGGCGGCGGGCGGTTGAGCGGCCGCTTCCAGTCGCGCTCGGTCACCTCGGCGCAGCGGCGCAGGATCTCGTAGAGGACGTAGGTGCCTTCCGGCGTCGCGCCCTCGGGCGTGCCGTTGAGCCGGTCGTAGAGCGGGCGCAGGCTCTTCGCCTGGAGGAAGTCGTTGTGCAGCGTGGCCCGGGGAGCAGGCGCGCGAATGGCCACGGGCGTGGCACTGATGCCCACCGGCCCCGGGGAAGGCCGCGCGGCGGTGCGCGAGCCGGCGGCGGGATTCGCGGACGGGGTGGAAATGGCGGCCGTCGCCGACGCAGGCCTGGCGGCCTCGCGGGAATCCTGCAGCAGGTAGGCGCCGGCGGCCGCGATGAAAGCGGCCACGACGACGACGATGAGCCGTGGGGTCATGGGAGGGCCAGCATACCGTGGGCCCGCCCGGAGAAGGGGGGGTGTTACAAAGACCGTTGCGTAATTGCCACAGTCGACACCCCGCCCGGCTCAGCCGTCGGCCAGCAGCATCTCGGCGCCGCGCTCGGCGATCATGTAGGTGGGGGCATTGGTATTGCCCGAGGTGATGCGCGGCATGATCGAGGCGTCGATCACCCGCAGCCCCTCGATGCCGTGGACGCGCAACCGGTCGTCGACCACGGCGCCGGCATCCCGGCCCATCCGGCAGGTGCCGACCGGGTGAAAAATGGTCGTCCCGAGGTCCCCCGCGGCGCGGATCAGGTCGCCCTCCTCCGTGACGCCAGGCCCCGGCCGCCATTCCTCCGGGCGGTACTGCTCCAGCGCGGGGGCCGCCATGATGCGGCGCGTGAACCGCATCGAACTCGCCGCGACACTCTGGTCGCCTGCGGTGGAAAGATAATTGAGCCGGATCTCCGGGGCGGCCATCGGGTCGGCCGAGCGGATGCGCACGTGGCCGCGCGAGGTGGGCCGCAGGTTGCAAACCGACGGCGTGATGGCGCCGAAGGGATGGAGCGACTCGCCGAACTTGTCGAGCGAGAGCGGCTGCACGTGCCACTCGATGTCGGGTGTCTCCTGCGACGGATCGCTCTTCGCGAAGGCGCCGAGCTGCGAGGGCGGCATCGTGAGCGGCCCGGTCTTCTTGAACAGGTACTCCAGCGCCATCGCCGCCTTGCCGAAGATGTTGCCGGCGAGCTCGTTCAGCGTCTTCCCGCCCGTCACCTTCCACACCATGCGGATCTGCAGGTGGTCGTGCAGGTTGCCGCCGACACCGGAGAGCTCGTGGACGACCGGGATGCCATGGCGATGCAACAGCTCGCCGGGGCCGATGCCCGAGAGCTGCAGGATCTGCGGCGAGCCCACGCTGCCGGTGGCGAGCACCACGGCCTTGCGGGCGCGCGCCGTGCCCTCGCCGCGACCCTTCACCACGAGGTCGATGCCGGTGGCGCGCTTCACGCCGTCACGCTCTTCCACCAGCACCTTGCGCGTATGCGCGTGGGTGATGAGCGTGAGGTTGGGACGCGAGAGCGCGGGCCTCAGCCACGCGCGTGCCGCACTCCAGCGCTGCCCACCGCGCTGGTTCATGTGGAAATAGGCGTTGCCGAAGTTGTCGCCGCGATTGAACTCCTCGACCTTCGGGATCCCCGCCTGCTCGGCTGCATCTCGCCAGGCATCGAGGATCTCCCAGCGCACGCGCGGCTCCTCGACGCAGAGCTCGCCCTCGCAACCGTGGTGGTCGGTGGCGCCGCCGTAGTGCCGCTCCGCACGCTTGAAGTAGGGCAGCACCTCGTCCCAGCTCCAGCCGCGGTTGCCGAGCTCGGCCCAATGGTCGTAGTCGCTCCTCTGGCCGCGCATGTACACCATGGCGTTGATCGAGGAGCAGCCGCCCAGCACCTTGCCGCGCGCGTAGCCGAGGCTGCGGCCGTTGAGGCCGGGCTCGCTCTCGGTATTGAAGCACCAGTCGGTGCGGGGGTTTCCGATGGTGTAGAGGTAGCCCACCGGGATGTCGATCCAGAACCAGTCGTCCTTGCCGCCGGCTTCCACCAGCAGCACCGTGGACTTGCCGTCCCTGGTGAGGCGGTTGGCGAGGACGCAACCGGCGCTGCCCGCGCCCACCACGATGTAGTCGTACTCGCCGAATTCAGCCATGGGGGGATGCTAGCAAATCGGGAGTGCCACCAGCGGGGCTCGGGCGGGCATTAAACCTCGGAATGGGGATGAATGGGATAAAACGAAGTGGTATGGGTGGTGAATAAAGGAGCTTCAACAAATTTGACGACATTCCAACCTTCGCTATCACCAAGCACTTACCATCCCATTCATCCCATTAATCCCATTCATCCCCATTCCCAGGTTTACTGGCCCCGTCACTCACTACCGCTTGCGCCGCGCCGGATCATGCGCCGCGAGCCAATCGAAGAACTCCGAATACCAGAGCCGTGAGTTGCGAGGCTTCAGCACCCAGTGGTTCTCGTCGGGAAACCACACCAGCCGAGTCGCGACACCGCGCGCATGCAGCGTGTTGTAGTACGCGAGGCCGTTCACGTCCGGCACGCGGTAGTCGTTGTTGCCGTGGATCACCAGTGTCGGCGTCTGCATCCGGTGCGCGAAAGTGTGCGGGCTCTGGGCACGCACCTTGGCCGGATTCTCCCAGTAGAGCGCCCCCAGGTCGCGAGGCCGGTCGAGGTACGAATCGGCGCTGAAGGTCGCGACACGATCGAACACCCCGGCATGGCACACGTAGGCGCGATAGCGTCCCGCGGCGATATTCCCGTTCATCCACGCCACGAGGAAGCCGCCGTAGCTGCCCCCGGCGGCGAATACGCGCCGCTTGTCGACCCACGGCTGCTTCACCAACCAGTCGGTGCCCGCCTCGATGTCCTCGGTCTCGAGCTTTCCCATTCGCCCCATGATGCTGTCGCGGAAGCGGAAGCCGAAGCCGCTCGAGCCGTGGTAGTTGACCGATGCCACCACGTAGCCGCGGGAAGCGAAGAGGTGGACGTTCCAGCGGTACGCGAAGGTGTCGCCGGCCGCCGCGTACGGGCCGCCGTGGATCACCTGCAGCACCGGGTGCTTGCGATTCGCGTTGAAGCGCGGCGGGAAGGTGACGAACATCTGCACCTCGTCGCCGCGCGCGCCGGTCACGGTGACTTCGCGCGTTTCACCGAAGCGGATGCGCGCCATCGACGCGTCGTTGATTTGCTCCAGCCGCCGCACGGCGCCCGCGCGCACCGCGTGGACCTGCACGGGATGCTGCGCGCTGTCGATCGCGACGACGAGGGTCTCGTCGCCGGGAGCTCCGGCCACGTCGAAGCCCTGCACCCAACCGCCCGGCACCGCCACCGAGAGGACGTCGCTCGCCGGATCGAAGCGCCAAAGGTGACGCCGGCCACGATCCTGTGCCGCGAACAGCAACGAAGTGCCGTCGGGCGCCCAGCGCAGCGGCCCCTCGACGTCGGTCGCCCAGTCGGCCCCGTAGATCCGCCATTGCCCTGCCCGGCCCTCCGTCCCCACCCGACTGCGCGGGTCTGCGCGGCGCAGGATCGCGATCCGCCCCGGAAGCGTGTGCCGGCGGCCGATGTTCGCGGCGATGCACGCGATCTGCGAGCCATCGGGGCTGTAGCAGGGCGCCTCGTAGCTCCACGCCGCATCTCGCGTGAGCGCGGTGATGCGCCGCGATGAAACCTCGATCTCCGCGAGCGCCAGGGAGTTCACGTTGCGTTTCTGCGGCGCGGGATCGTAGGTGAAGGCGATGCGCTTGCCGTCGGGGGAGATGTCGAAGTGGGCGGCGCACGGATCGGCGCGCGGCAACTCGTAGCCGGTGCCCTCGAAAAGATCGGTGACGCGGCCCGATGCGAGGTCCAGCAGGTGCAGGTGCACCACGCGCCCCATCGGCAGGTTGCGGTCGAAGTGCCGGTACTGCGCTTCGCTCGTGACGTAGCCGCTTTCCTTGCGCTCGGTGAAAGCCTTGTGCTCGCGCTCCTGCGCACGGGCGCCCTTCACCGCGGGCCATACCCACGAGATGAACGCGATGCGCTTGCCGTCGGGCATCCATTTGAAATCGTCGATGCCGGGGGCGAAGTGGCTCTTGCGCTCCGCCTCGCCACCGGCGGCCGGGATCACGTAGAGCTGGCGCTCGGTGTCCTTCTTTCCTTCCTGCTCCCGCCTGGCGAGGAATGCGATGCGATCGCCATCGGGCGACCACGCCGGCTGGCCGTCTTTCTCGCCGGCGCTGGTGAGGCGGCGCGGCGAGCACGAACCGGTGGGAAGAAGCCAGAGGCTGGAGGCGCCCTTGTTGTCCTCCATCGAGTAGGAGGTGACGGCGCACGCGGCGGCCGATCCGTCGGGCGCGAGCGCCACGCTGCCGATGCGTTCGAGCTTCCACAACTTCTCGACGTCGAGGGATTCCATCGGGCCTCCGGGAAATGAGTGTCTAGCGCAGTACCAACCCGAGCCGCGCGACCCGGCGGCCCGGCGCCTGCGCCGAAGCCGACTCGCTGAACACGCGGATGTCGGAGAACATGCCCGAGTTTGCGCCGAGGCGCGCCACGTAGCTCTCCACCGTGGCGCCGCCCACGATGTCGACGGTGGCCACGTACCCGTCGCCCAGGTCATCGACCTTGCGGACGGTCACCATCGGATCCTGGGCGCGGAGGAGCTCCTGCTGCACGCGATGGGTGCTGGGCCGCTGGGTCCCGGCCAGCCCCTGCCCGTCCGGCCAGACCAGGATCTGCAGGTGGTAGGCGTTGTTGGTCCAGATGGGCGACACCTTCATCGTGTGAGAGATCGAAGCCGCCCGGAGCCGGTCCTCCAGCCGCGCCACGTCGTCATTGCTGCGCGCGTTCAGCGTGACCAGCACGGAATCTCCCTTGGGAGCGGCGGCGACCCACCTCACGTTGCTCAGCACCTTCGCATCAAGCAACGCACGCGTTCTCACGACTTCCGGAGCTTCGGGGGGCGGGAGCTCGGGCTCGGCCACTGCCGGCGTTTGCGCCTCGGCTTCCGCGTCGGAGGGCCAGCGCAGCGACTCCCGCAGCACCGTGCCGGTACCGAGCTTCGGAACGCTGATCCGCGCCGAGTCGTAGGAATATAGGACCTCACGCTGGCTCCCGCGGAAGACCACTTCCACGCCCAGCCCGCCGCCGGAAGGCGTGATGCGAACCGTTGAGGTGCCCTCGTACCAGCCTTGCTCGTTCTTCCTGCTCGCCTGGCGGATACCGGAGAAGACGAGTTGTCCCTCCGCGCAGGTGAAATCCTTGCGGTGCTGCAAGACCACGGTGGGCCGCTTCGGCAGGGCCTCCTTCGCGCTGCTCGTCACCCTCACCTCGAGGCCGTCCTCGGGACGCCCGTCCAGCTGGACCTTGCTTCCGAGGTAGACGGTGATGCGAAGGGCCTTGACCAAGTCGGCCGCAGCGTAGCCGCCTCCGGTTGGCCGGTACACCCCGGCGACGTCGGGGCACCCCGCCGGGCGCGCCGGGCGATCCTGTGCCCGCACGTCCGCGATAGCGGCGAGAAGGACCGCCGCGAAGACAGCGCGTCTCACACCGGCAGCCGGCCTGCCGCTCGGCGCGCCTCGTAGGCCTTCAGGTGGGTATGCGCAAGCGAAAGGATGTTGTCGTCGACACGATGCTTGCGCGCCAGCGTGAGCATGTATCCCACCACGTGCTCCGCCTCGACCTGCCCGCCGCCCTCGAGGTCGCGCAGCATCGAGGCGC